>JADHRF010000053.1 GCA_016777565.1 Pelagibacteraceae bacterium | reverse complement strand
ACCTATGGAATGCAGACAAAAGATATAAAGAAAATTACATGGATACCTAACCTGGTTTTTATCAAACCTATGACGCAGGTCATATTGATAAAGACGGGTATGTTTGGATTATGTCAAGAACAGATGATATTATCAATGTTGCTGGCCACAGACTCTCCACAGGAGCTATCGAAGAAGTTTTGTCTGATAATAAAGATGTAGCTGAATGTGCAGTAGTTGGTATCGCAGATAAATTAAAAGGTCAGCTTCCTATTGGGTTGGTGGTTCTTAAAACGGGAATCAGCAAAAAGCATGAAGATGTTTCTAAGGAATGTATTCAAATGGTCAGGGATAAAATAGGACCGGTGGCAGCATTTAAAACAACCTTGGTAATAAAAAGACTACCTAAAACAAGATCTGGAAAAATATTAAGAGGAACTATTAGAAAGATTGCTGACAAAGCTTCTTACACAGCACCTGCTACTATTGATGATCCTAAAATTTTAGATGAGATAAAATCTTCACTCAAGCTAGCTGGCATAATTTAAAAAATAAATAATAAAAAAATATCTTGAAATTTTACCTATACTTACAAGAAATAAAAATTTTACAAAATTAACTTTTGCAGTTCCAGCAACAAAAGTTAAAGGATCTCCAACAAAGGGTATCCAGGCAAATAATAAAGACCAATATCCATACTTTTGAAACCAAAAAGAAGTTTTTTCAATTTTTTTCTTCGAAAAGGGAAACCATCTCTTGTCCTTAAATTGAATGAAATGAACACCAAGATACCAATTAACGCAAGACCCCAAAATATTTCCAAAACTAGCAAATAACAAAAGAAAAAAAGTGGAGTAAGAACCTAACATCAACATTCCAAACAAGGTAAGCTCGGAAGAAACAGGCAATACAGTAGCTGCGAAAAAACTAATAAAAAAAAGAGTTAGGTATTCCATAAATCTAAAACTATAGACTTGTGTTTAGTAAATACCTAAATTTAAATTTTTTACTGATCAATAAAATTTCGCTCAATGCACATAGCAATACCCATGCCGCCGCCTATGCACAAGGTTGCCAAGCCCCTTTTTGCTTTTCTTTTTTGCATTTCATGAATGAGGCTAACAAGAATTCGAGCTCCGGAAGCCCCAATAGGATGTCCTAAAGCTATTGCTCCTCCATTTACATTTACTTTATCAGGGGTAAAACCCATTTCTTTATTTACTGCCATTGCTTGTGCAGCAAATGCTTCATTGGCTTCAATTAAATCTAACTGATCTTCTCCCCAACCTGCTTTTTCTAAAGCAAGCTTAGATGCAGGAATGGGTCCTGTTCCCATTATAGAAGGATCAACTCCACATTGAGCCCAAGAAACTATTTTAGCTAAGGGTTTTAAATCTTTTTTCTTAGCAGTTTCTGCTGTCATCAATACTACTGCTGCTGCCCCATCATTCAAACCAGACGCATTTCCAGCTGTTACTGTCCCATCTTTTTTAAAAGCAGGTTTTAATCCAGCTAATTTTTCAACTGTGGATCCAGCTTTTGGATATTCATCTTGATCAAAAATAACCTCTTGTTTTTTTACTTTAATTAAAATTGGAACAATTTCATCTTTAAATCTTTTAGCCTGTATAGCTTCCGTTGCTTTTCTTTGTGAAGCGGCGGCAAAATCATCCTGCTGCTCTCTTGTAATTTGAAATTTTTCAGCAACGTTTTCTGCTGTTATTCCCATGTGATATTGGTTGTAGCTATCCCATAAGCCATCCACAATCATGGAATCTTGCATTTTACCATCGCCCATTTTAATTCCATCACGCATATGAATGTAATGAGGAGAATTCGACATACTTTCTTGCCCCCCTGCAATAATGATGTGTCCATCCTCACATTTAATAGAATTAAAAGCTAAAGCAACAGAAGCTAATCCAGAACCACACACTTGATTTATAGTAGTTGCTGTTTTTTCTTTTGAAATCCCAGCATGAATTGCAGCTTGTCTTGCAGGGTTTTGTCCTGAGCCAGTTGTAAGAACTTGACCCATATAAATCATATCAACATCATCCGCTTTTAACTCAGAATGCTCTATACATTTTTTAATTACTTCCGCTCCTAATTGAGGTGCTGTTTGCTTTGAAAGAGATCCCCCAAAAGATCCAATGGGAGTTCTAAAGGCACTAGTAATAACTATATCTTCGTTTTTCATAAATAATTTTCCTTTCTTTTTTTTATTGTTTAATAGATTGCTGGGTTTAGTAAATTACTGCATGTACTGTCCGCCATTGATAGAAAATGTGGCACCAGTAATAAAGCCAGCGTTATCACTGGATAAATAACTTGCTAAGGCTGCAATTTCACTTGGCTCTGCCAATCTACCAACAGGTATTTGAGATACAATTCCTTTTAAAATAGTTGGATCAATTTTTTTTACCATGTCAGTTCCTACATACCCTGGGGCAATAACGTTAACTGTAATTCCTTTGTTGGCATTTTCTAAAGCGATTGCTTTTGAAAATCCAATAATACCAGCTTTGGCTGCAGAATAGTTTGCCTGTCCAATTTGTCCTTTAAGTCCATTTATAGAACTAATGGAAATAATTCGACCAAACTTTTTTTGTCTCATATTTTCAATTACATTTCTTGTAATATTAAAACATGAATTTAAGTTTGTATTGATTACTGCATTCCACTCGTCTGGTGACATTTTATGTAAAAATCGATCTTTTGTGATACCAGCATTGTTAACTACAACATCAATACTGCTTCCAAATTCTTTTTCTATTTTTTCAATTGCTTCTTTGCAACTCTCAAAATAAGCTACGTCAAATTTATATGTTTTAATTCCCGTTTCTTCTGTGAAGGCGTTAGCTTCATCTGGTCTTCCTATATAAGTAGTGACTACTTCAAAACCATCTTTTTGTAATTTTCTTGCTATTGCAGCTCCAATACCTCGAGTACCGCCGGTTACTAAAGCAAGTTTTTTCATAATGATTAATTATATATATTAATAAAAAAATCTCAAGATCATCTCACTAAAAGGGGGGGTGTGAGACTGATCTTTGAGATTAAAATACTTACTTTTAGTTTTTTACTGAAGCAGATGCAGTTGCTGATTTCTTTTCAGCTACTACATTCTTAATTTCAGTCAAACCATCTAAAACTCTAGCATTCAAAATTTCAAATGCTTCTTTAGAGGTTTTTTCATTTATTTTAGCAAGCTCTGCTACATTCGCTTGAGCTTCAACAATAGCATTTTTGATCAGGTCAACTGACTTTGCTACTGATTCTTGTGGATTTCCTTTGGCAATTTCAGAAGTTGCATCTTTTGCGCTTGAAATAGCTGCATTTAAGATTTCAACTTGTTTTTTTGAAAATGCGTTAACACCTTCAAAAGTTGCTTTAGAAGCTCCTGCAAATGCTTCCATAGTTTTTTTCTGAGAGTTAATTAAAGCTTCAGAATTTACGTCTAAAGAAGGCATTTTAGCTGCTGTTAAAATTTTTTGAAAATCAAAAATTTCAAAAAAATTTGTGTTTGCATTGAACATATTTACTCCTATTTGTTAAAGTTGGGCAATATATATGTTGCGTTGCAATATATTGCAATACCTTATTTTAATTAAATTAATAACATATTGATTTTAATGATTTATTTTTTATTGCATAGCAATATATAAATATTGCGCTGCAATACTAAATAATGCATAAGTCATTATAACCATTAAATATCTTTTAAAAATGAGCAAAACCAACAAAACTAGCAACAACGAAAGTAAGCCATCAGGTGCTTTTGATTTCAATGAAGTATTTCAAAACAATATTAAAATTTACAATAATTTAATTAACGCTAGTATGGAAGGCTTTAATACTACTGCCGATAAAACTGAAGACAATAAAGATAAAAAAAATTTATTTAAAATTGAAGATTTATTAAAATCAATCAATCCAACCACAAATAAAATATTTGAGAGTATTGAGAAGTTTACTGCAGAAATTGGAAAAAACCCCCAGATCTATCATGACAATATTGGAAAATGGATAACACAAATAACTAGTTTAAATTTTTATTTTGTGTCTAAACTATCAAATCAATCAGCGGTACCTCCCATTCAAGAAGAGAAAACAGATAAAAGATTTTCAACTGAGGAATGGCAAAAAAATTTATTTTTTGACTTTGTTAAGCAGTTTTATTTAATTACAGCTGAAATGTTAAACAGCTTAGTGGACTCTGTTCAATTTCCAGATCCTAAGCAAAAAGCTTTAATGCAATTTTATATTAAGCAATTAAATATGGCTATGTCTCCAAGTAATTTTTTATTTACTAATCCAGATGTTATGATGGCAACAATGAAGGAAAATGGAGATAATTTAGTTAGAGGTTTTAATAATTTTAGAGAAGATTACATAAAACATCCTAATAAAATGTTTATTTCTCAAACAACGTCTGATTTTAAAGTTGGAGAAAATCTTGCTACAACATCTGGTAAAGTTATTTTTAAAAATGAAGTCTTTGAACTTATTCATTATAAGCCAGAAACTGATTCTCAATACGAAAGACCTTTGCTAGTTATTCCACCATTTATTAATAAATTTTATATTATGGATTTAAATGAAAAAAAATCGATGATGAAATATTTAGTAGAAAATAAAGTT
The DNA here is from genome assembly GCA_016777565.1 of Pelagibacteraceae bacterium. GTDB lineage: Bacteria > Pseudomonadota > Alphaproteobacteria > Pelagibacterales > Pelagibacteraceae > Pelagilacustribacter. The sequence continues at coordinate 2,204 of JADHRF010000053.1, read as the reverse complement.
AATACTTTTTTAGTCTCTTGGAAGAACCCACAAATAGAAAGTAAAGATTTTGGGTTTGAGGAGTATGTCGAAAAAGGAGTAATTAAAGCAATTGAAATAGCTTGCGAACAAACTAGATCTAAAGAGATAAACTTAGCATCTTATTGTGTAGGAGGAACTTTAGTTTCGATGGTATTAGCATATTTAGAACAAAAGCCTACGCCTTACAAAATTCAATCTGCAACTTTTTTTGCAAGTCTAATTGATTTTACTGAACCTGGTGATTTGGGTATTTTTATTACTGACGAACAAATCAAAGCTATAGAAGAACAAATGAATAAGATAGGATATTTCGACGGAAAAAATATGGCTGCTGCTTTTAATTTTTTACGTCCAGGGGATCTGTATTGGAACTATGTTGTAAATAATTACTTATTAGGAAATCAACCGTCTGCCTTCGATATGCTCTACTGGAATAGCGATTCTACTAGATTACCAGCAAAACTGCATAGTGATTACTTAAGATCTATGTACTTGAATAATAAAGTTATAAAAAAAGAGTACAAATTAAAAGACACTCTTTTAGATTTGCAAAAAATAACAACACCCATGTTTCATGTTGCAACATCAGAGGACCACATTGCTCCATGGAAATCTGTCTTTTCTGGATTAAAAAATTATAACAACGAGTGCAAATTCATTCTTGCAAACTCTGGTCATATTGCAGGAATTATTCAAGGAAAAGGTGCCAAGCCAGGTAAACAGCATTATTATAGTAATAACAAAGTTGATGTTCAATCTGATGCTTCTGCATGGCTAGATTCTGCTGAAAAAATAGAAGGTTCTTGGTGGCCTCAATGGATTGATTGGCTGAAACAATTCTCCGGTACAGAAAAAAAATCTAAAGAAATAGATTCAAATAAACATAAAGAAATTTATCCAGCTCCAGGGCAATATGTTATTGAGAAATAAAAAATGATAGTAATTAAAAAATATTCTAACCGACGTCTATATAATACAGACTCTAGCTCTTATATAACTCAGGATGACATTGTAGACTTAATCAAAAAAAAAAATTCTTTTCAAATTACAGATGTGGATAGTAAAAAAGACATTACCTCCTCTATTTTAATGCAAATCATTCTTGAAAAACAAACTACTGGAACAAACCTGGTACCGGAGGAATTTTTAAAACAAATTATTCTTTTTAATGAAAATAACCAATCTGCTGATATGTTTAGTTTTTTAAGTAACGTATTAAACTTCGCTAACTCAAATAATATTTTCACTAAAGGATTTGACGGTATGATGAAATCAAATTCTTTTGATTTTCAAAAATTTTTTACGTACCCCTTTTCAAACGAAAGCTCTAAAGAAGAAAAAAAAGAACCCACTACTACTGAATCATCAGATATAGACACTTTATCAAAACAACTTAATGAGCTAAAATCTCAATTGGATAAAATGAAAAAGGAAAGTTTTGAATCCTCCAAATAGATTTTTTTGGATATTGGATATACCAGCCTTTAGTTAATTCAGCCAAAACAAAACAACAGTAAGTAATAGTAAAAAACTCATTAAGTAATTAAATATAGAAATCCTTAATCGATTTTTAAGCAACAGTTTTAAATATTTACCAAAAATAGTCCACGTACAAATAGAAAGAAATGCTGATATTAAGGTAAAAGACAACACAACAAACGTATCTTTTAAAAAATTTTCTCCAGAATTAATAAATTGAGAAACAACTATCATAGCTGTTACTACTCCTTTTGGGTTTATAAATTGAAAAAAATAAGAGGTCAAAAATGTCATTGGTTTATCCACTTCTTTTTCCTCTATTGATTTTGCCTTAATCAATGTGTACGCAAGATAAATAAGAAATAAAGACCCTAAAACTTCAAGAATTTTTTGGACGATTGGAAATTTTATAAAAATAATCGCTAAACCAAAATTAACAGCCAAAATTAAAGATGGCCATCCGAAAGTAACTCCTAAAATATGAGGAATCGTTTTTTTAAAACCAAAATGAAATCCTGAGTAAGAAGCAATAATGTTATTAGGTCCTGGGGTAAAATTACCTACAAACAATAAAAGAATTAAAGAAATATAGAGCGGGTACAAAGTAATATTAAAGCTGAAGGTATTCATAGAAAGAACGGATAGCAATAATTAAAAGAAACACACCAAATATTTTGCTAAGCAATGTTTTTTCAATTCGATGT
>JADHRF010000009.1 GCA_016777565.1 Pelagibacteraceae bacterium | reverse complement strand
AAGGTATTGAAGACAATATAGCTAAAAAAATATATAATTATTTTCACGAATAAATTTAGATGAAACTAAAAATACCAAATATTTTAACAATTGGACGAATTATTATTGTTCCAATATTTGTGATAACTTTTTTCTTGCCGGGTATGTACGGAGATTTAATCCCCTTTTTTTTGTTTATAGCTGCAAGTTTTACCGATTTTTTAGATGGTTTGTTAGCTAGAATTCTTAAAGAAGAGTCAAAACTTGGAGAATTGCTAGATCCAATTGCAGATAAAATTCTAGTTTGTGCAGCTTTAGTTTTACTTGTTATGAATGAAACAATAAAAAATTACGAAGTTATTGCTGCTATTATTATTTTAGTAAGAGAAATATTAATCTCTAGCCTTAGAGAATTTTTAGCAAAAATAAGTGTTGCTATGCCAGTAACAAATCTTGCAAAATTTAAAACATTTTTACAAATGTTTGCAATTTCAATTTTATTAACTGGAGAATTCGGAAATAAAATAATTAACTTTGAAGATTATAATGCACAAACTATTGGAATAATATTGTTGTGGGTATCAGCTTTTTTAACGTTATATACTGGTTATGGTTATCTTGTAAAAGGCATAGACCATGCTATTGCAGAAGACAATAAAAACTAAGCTGCATTTTTCTTTCTCCTAACCAGGCCTTGATAGCTGTCAGCTAGATCTGTAATAACATCACAAACTTTAAAATTATATTTATCTATACATGCAACAGGCGTAACTTCAGCGGCAGTTCCAGTTAGAAAACAACCAACGAAATTTGACATATCTTCTGGCTTAATTTTTCGCTCAATAACTTTAATGCCCTTTGATTTTGCAATTTCAATTATACATCTTCTTGTTATTCCATCTAAAAATGAGTCGGGTATTGGAGTGTGAAGCTCGCCGATATTATTTTTAAAAAAAATATTCGCTCCAGTTGCTTCGGCTATGTTTCCTTCATGATCTAACATTAGGGAATCAACATACCCTTTCGCTTCCGCTTCATGCTTTGATAATGTACAAATCATATATAGACCTGAGGCTTTGGTATCCCACGGTACAGAATCTGGTGAAGGTCTTCGCCAAGATGAAATATTTAATCTAATTCCTTCAAGCTTAAGTTTTGGATCAAAATAAGATCCCCATTCCCAAGTAGCAATTGCGACATTTATTTTATTTTTTTGAGCTGAGATAGCCATCATTTCACTACCTCGCCATATAATTGGTCTAACGTAACCATTTAGAGTTTTTTGCAATTTAACAATTTCTTTGGTTGATTTATTTATCTCATCTGTGCTGTATGGAACTTTCATTCCCATTCTTTTTGCAGAATGAAATAATCTTTCAGTATGTTCTGATAATTTGAATACTTCTCCTTCATAAACTCTAATACCCTCAAAAACACAGCTCGCGTAATGAAGTCCGTGACTTAAAAGATGAACCTGGGCTTGTGACCAGTCCACATTTGAGCCATTAAACCAAATTTTTCCTGATCTTTTGTCGTAAGGGATATTTTCCATAAAAAAATAATATAACGATTTTTTGCTTACAAAAAAGTATATTTCTTATTACAATAAGTCAATATAACTTACCATTTATGAAAGAACTTCTTTATCTTAAAGACGAACAAATTAAAGATTTTATACAATTACTTTTTTATGCTTATAGAGAAACTTTTTCAGATCCTAAAAAAATACTTTCTCAAAATTCATTTGGTCCTGCTCATTTAAGAGCTTTGAATTTGATAGAAAGAAATCCTGGAACAAACCTTGGCGAACTTATGTTTCAACTTAAAATAACTAAACAAAGTTTAAATCGAGTGTTAAGAGATTTAATAAAAACAAAAATGGTAAAACAAATAAAAAATGAAAATGATACAAGAAAAAAAAACTTATTTTTAGATAAAGAAGGAAAAATTTTTTTTGAAAAAATATATGAGTCTCAAAAAAAGAGAATTTTTAATGCTTTGAAAAGCTCAGAACCAGATTCAGTAATAAAATTCAAAGAAGTACTAAATAAAATTATAGATGCAAAAAATTAAATATCATATTTTGATAGTTGATGATGATGACAGAATCAGGGAGCTTGTTAGAGAATATTTAAAAGAAAATAAATTTGCTATTTCAACAGCAAATAATGCAGAAGAAGCAAAAATAAAATTAGAGTATTTCAAATTTGATTTAATAGTACTCGATGTAATGATGCCAGGGCAAAATGGATTTGAACTTACCAAAGAGATAAAAGCTAATTCCGCAATACCAATTATTTTATTAACTGCCAAAGGAGAGGTAGAAAATAGAATTGAAGGACTGGAACTAGGAGCAGATGATTATTTGGGTAAACCATTTGAACCCAAGGAACTTTTGCTCAGAATTAAAAATATTATTAAAAAAAGTTCAAAAGTTGATATTAATAAAATTAACAAAATTGGAGATGCTAAAGTTGATTTAAATAAAATGTCTATTCAGCTTAAAAATAAGATTAGTAAAATAAATAATGTAGAAAAAAAGGTTTTAGTAGAAATGTTAGCTAATCCAGGGAAAACTTTCTCAAGAATGAAAATAAGTGAAATTTCAAATATTAATCAAGAAAGATCGATCGATGTTATGATCACAAGGTTAAGGCAAAAAATTGAAACCAACCCTAAAAGTCCTAAATATTTACAAACAATAAGAGGTGCTGGCTATGTCCTATGGATTAAATAGTATTTTAAAAAAAATTCTACCAACTGGCTTATTTTATAGATCATTAATAATTGTTGCAGCACCAACTATTATTTTACAAATTATTATAACTATAGTTTTTTTTGATAGCATTTGGATTAAAGCCAATAAAGGATTAACCAGATCTTTAGTGGGTGAATTAAAAACTTTATCTGATATTTATACTGGTAACGATCCTCAGCAGATAGACTATCTCACTGGGCAATTTAAATTCAATTTTGATTTTATAATTAATATTAAAGATGAAAGTTTACCGAATATTAATAAAGAGAGAAAATTTAGCCCAATGGACAGATCTCTTCGTCGTGAATTAAAAAGTGCTTTTGGAACTTCAAATTATTGGTTCGATACAACTAAGTACGATAATGAAGTTGAAGTAAGAGTGAGATCTAATGATAAAACTATTCAAATTCTTTTCCCTCGAGAAAGAATAGCGCCATCCTCTGTAAGGCTGTTTATCTTTTGGATTACATTACCGTCAATACTCCTTATTTCAATTGCTATAATATTTTTAAAAAATCAAACAAGACCAATTGTTAACCTTGCAAAAGCTGCGGAGAGATTTGGTAAAGGCGATTTTATGAGTGGCATAAGACCTTCGGGAGCTTCAGAAATAAGAAAAGCAGCCTACGAATTTGATAGAATGGCTAAGAGGATTGATAAACATTTAAAACAAAGGTCTGAGATGCTTTCAGGGATAAGTCACGATCTTAGGACGCCATTAACAAGGCTAAAACTTCAGTTAGCTTTTTTAAATCAAAAAGATCTTTCAGTTAAAATGTCAAAAGATATTGATGAGATGGAAAGTATGCTTAATTCATACCTTCAATTTGCAAAATCTCAAATTCAAGAAGAATCTGTTGCCACTAATATTAATGAAATTTTTAATGAGATTATTGTTCAAAAAAATACTAAAAACCTACACTTAGAATTGCCAATTAATATAATTCTTGTTGCAAGAAAAAATGCGTTAAGGAGATGCTTTAATAATATTATTGAGAATGGTTTAAATTATGCAAAAAATGTTTACATCAATATTTCGAAAACAGCGAATAATTTAAATGTCTTTATAAGTGATGATGGTCCAGGTATCCCACTTAATCAATACAAAAATGTTTTTAAACCTTTTTTTAGATTGGATGAGAGTAGAAATTTAAATAAATCTGGTGTTGGACTAGGAATGTCAATAGCTGAAGATATAATTAGATCTCACGGTGGAAATATTGAATTAAGTGAAAGTAAATATAAAGGACTACAAGTTAAGATTTCTTTGCCTTTATAGTTTTTTTTTTTCTAAGTTGATTAATTTGTTTTTGCTGTTTTTCAATTATCTTTTTTAAAATATTATATTCTTCTCTAGATACTAATTGGAGTTTATCAATCAAATCGTCGCGTTTAAATTTTAAATTATTAATCAATTCTTTTTTAGCGTCTTGTGAACTTAGGACTCCAGCCTCTACAAAATTAGATATAAGCTTTAAAATTTTTTCTGAACTATTCATAATTAATCTTAATTGATAGGAAAACTAATATCAAATATGGTATAGATTTACCATGTATATCCACGATTTAAACCCAGTTTTAATTAATTTTGGCTTTTTTGAAGTTCGTTGGTATTCACTTGCGTATATTTTTGGAATTTTAATTGGATGGTGGGCTGCAAAAAAAATAATTAATTTCAAAATTCAAAATAAAATTATCGAATTTGATAATAAAATTTTTGATGATTTAATTAGTTATATTATTATTTCAATAATAGTTGGAGGTAGGCTTGGATATGTAATTTTCTATAACTTATCTTATTACTTAAGCAACCCATTTGATATTTTCAAAATTTGGCAAGGTGGAATGTCTTTTCACGGTGCTTTAATTGGAATAATGTTAGGAACTTATATATTTGCAAACAAATTGAAAGTTAATACATTTTTTTTTTTAGATATAATTGCTTGTGTTGCTCCCATAGGTATTTTTTTTGGAAGAATAGCTAATTTTATAAATGGAGAACTTTACGGAAAACCTACAAATGTCCTTTGGTCTGTTATTTTTCCAGAAATCGACAAATTACCTCGACATCCCTCTCAGCTTTATGAGGCTGCTTTAGAAGGTATTGTTCTTTTTTTTATATTGATAAGTCAAATTTATAAAAAATCAATAAAGACAGGTACAGTCTCTGCACTCTTTATGATCCTATATGGTTTCTTTAGAATAGTATCAGAAATATTTAGAGAGCCTGATATCCAAGTTGGATACTTGTTTAATTTATTAAGTATGGGATCTGTTCTAAGTTTCGTCATGATTTTAATTGGATTATTTATTTTAAAGAGAGCAAAAGATAATGAGTTCGCCTAGTAAATTTTTTTCAAAGACAAAAAAAATTTCAATAGAAAAATTTATTTATAATGCTCTTTATAATAAAGATTACGGATATTATTCTAAAAAAATTCCTTTTGGAAAAGAAGGCGATTTTATTACTTCTCCAGGAATTTCTTCCCTTTTTAGTGAGTTAATCTCTTTATGGATTATTTCGCTTTGGTTACATATGAATAAACCAAAAATATTCAATGTTGTGGAGCTTGGACCTGGTAACGGTCAAATGTGTAAAACTATGCTTGCAGTATTTAAAAAATTTCCTAATTTCTTCAAATCAGTTAACATTTTTTTATATGAAAAAAGTAAAATTCTTAGAAGTTTACAAAAAAAAAATATAAAAAATAAAAAAATAAAATGGATAAAAAATTATAACACGATCAAAAAAGGTCCTATTATATTTTTAGGAAATGAATTTTTTGATGCTATTCCAATAAAACAATTTAAAAAAATTAATAATATTCTATATGAAAATTATGTAAAGTTAGAAAATAATTCAGAGATTAGTACCTGCTTAAAAAAAGTTAATCCAAAAACTATAGCTGAATTAAAAAAATATGGTCTCTTAAAAAATCAATCTTTCATTGAGTTCCCAAAAAAAGGATTAGTTGAATTAGATTTAATTATTAATAAGGTAAAAAAACAAAACGGTGGATTGCTTTTAATTGATTATGGTTTTTTAAAACAAAAAAACAAAAATACTTTACAGTCCATAAAGAATCATAAGCCAAATAAGATTTTTAAAAATATTGGAAATGCAGACATTACTTCTCTTGTAAATTTTGCCTTAATTAAAAATTATTTAGATAAGAAAGGTTTGAAAGTTAATAATGTTGTAACTCAAGGATTTTTTTTAAAAAAAATGGGAATAATGGAAAGAGCTGAAGGTGTTGCTAAAAGAATGAATTTCAAAGAAAAATCAGATTTATATTTTAGAATACAAAGATTAGTAAGCTCAAAACAAATGGGTGAGTTGTTCAAGTTTTTGTTTGCATCTAAATTAAAGAAAAAATTTTTACTAGGATTTAATTAATGTATTTTGCTAAAGAACTTAATAAATTTTCAAATATCAAGCATTGTTTTTTTTCTAAAAATGGTGGTGTCTCAAAAAATATTTATAATAGTCTTAATTGTGGCTTAGGCTCAAAAGATGAAAATGAAAATGTTTTAAATAATTTATCAATTGTCGCAAATAAAATGAGAATTGATAAAAGTAACTTATATTTAATGAATCAAACTCATAGCAATAAAGTAATAGTGATTAATAAAAGAAACCAAGAATTCAAGAGAGTTAATTCAGATGCAATAATTACAAGCATTAAAAATATTGCCATCTCAGTTCTAACAGCAGATTGTGTTCCAATATTAATTTACGATAAAATTAATCAAATTGTGGCATGTGTTCACGCTGGATGGAAAGGTGCAGTAAACGGTATCATTGAGAATACTTTCAATCAAATGATTCAGATGAATAAAAATAATAATTTTTATGTCGCCATTGGTCCTTGCATAGGTTTAGAAAACTATGAAGTTGGGAAAGAATTTTATGAGGAATTTATTCGAGAAAATAAAATCAATGAAAAATTTTTTTCATCTAATAAAAATAACAAATTTAATTTTGACCTAAGAAAATATGTTAATTTTAAAATAACTAAATTTGAGGTAAAATACGTTGAAAACCTAGATCTAGACACGTACGCTGAAAAAGAAAATTTTTTTAGCTTTCGTAGATCAAGAAAACTTGGGGAAAAGGACTATGGTAGATGTATTTCTACTATTGGACTTATTAGCAATTAATTGTATAACGAGTTATCTTCATGAAAATTTTATCCGGTACTAGTAATCCCAGATTAAGTAAAGAAATTTCAAGAAAACTCAAATCAAAATTAATAAACACGAATATTAAAAGGTTTGCTGACGGAGAAATCTATATAGAAATTAATGAAAATATTAGAGGTAATAGTGTTTTTGTTATTCAATCGACTTCAAATCCTGCCAACGATAATATTATGGAATTACTTTTATGCATTGATGCGTTGAGAAGATCCTCGGCTAAAAATATTACTGCGGTAATTCCTTATTTTGGATATGCGCGACAAGATAGAAAGGTTGCACCAAGAACTTCTATATCTGCAAAAGTTGTTTCAAATCTAATTACAAATGCTGGAGCAAATAGAATTGTAACTGTAGATTTGCACGCAGGACAAATTCAAGGTTTCTTTGATATTCCAGTAGATAATTTATTTACAACTCCTTTGTTTGCTAGATATATTAAGAAAAAATTTAAAAGTAAGAATTTAGTATGTGTTTCGCCGGATGTAGGCGGAGTTCAAAGAACTAGGGGATTAGCAACTAAAATAAAAGCTGATTTAGCGATTATAGATAAAAGAAGACCTGCGCCAGGTAAATCTCAGGTAATGAATATTATTGGGGAAGTAAAAGGAAAGAACTGTATAATTGTAGATGATATTATCGATAGCGGTGGAACAATTGTTAATGCTGTAGAAGCTTTAAAAAAAGCTGGTGCAATTGATGTCTATGTTTTTATTACTCATGCTGTATTAAGTGGTGAAGCTGCTGAAAAAATTAAAAGGTCTAAAATAAAAAAATTAATTATTACTGATACAATAGAAAATTCTTCAAAGATAAAAAATAATAGTAAAATAGAGGTAATTTCTATTGCTCCTCTTATGGCAGAAGCAATAAACAGAATTTCAAACTCTACATCGGTATCTGATTTGTTTAATTAATACTTGTTTTATTGGCTAACTTAAGTTAAATAGCTCATCCAAATTAAACATGAATAATTTAAAAGCTATAAAAAGAGAAACGATAACCGCCGGACAGCTTAATAAGTTGAGAGTTAGCGGGCTGATACCTGCAATATTATACGGAGGTAAAGATCCCAATTCTAAAATTTCTATAGATAAAAAATTAGTAAAAAATATTTTAAATTCAGGATCCTTTTTATCTACGGTTCTTGAGCTAGATGTTGATGGCACAAAACTAAAAGTAATTCCGAGAGATGTTGCTTATAACGTAATTTCAGATGAACCCATTCACATTGATTTTATGAGAGTTGTTCCAGGCACAAAAATTATTCTAGAAATTCCAGTAAGTTTTATTAACGATAGTGATTGTCCAGGATTGAAAGTTGGAGGCGTGTTAAATATTGTTAGAAGGAAAGTAGAATTAAAATGTCCTGCCGATACAATTCCAGAAGAAATTGTAGTTGATTTAAAAGGTTTAGAAATTGGAACCAGTATAAAAATATCTTCCGTTAAACTTCCTGAAAATGTTACACCGACTATATTAGATAGAGACTTTGTTATTGCTACCGTGGCTGCACCTACAGTCTTAAAAGAGCCTGAGAAACCAGCTGAAGGTGAAGTAGCTGAGGGAGCTGAAGGAGCTGAGGGAGCTGAGGGAGCTGCAGCAACAGGAGCCGAAGGCGGTGCTACACCTGCAGTGGCAGCTAAAGAAGGTGATGCTGCTAAAAAAGATGATAAAGCAAAAAGCAAAGAACAAGCTACAGAAAAAAAACAGCCTGAAAAAAAATAATTAATCATGTTACTACTCGTTGGTTTAGGAAATCCGGGTCCTAAAGACATAAATAGCCGTCATAACATTGGCTTTAGAATAATTGATACTGTTAATGCCCATTTTAAATTATCAAAGCAAAAGCCAAAATTTAAGGGCCTTCTAACTACTGGAATTATTAGTGAACATAAAGTCTACGCAATTAAACCTTTAACTTTTATGAATAATTCAGGAACAGCAATAAAAGAACTTATCGATTATTTTAAGATCGATGCTAAGAATGTAATTGTTTTTCATGATGATCTAGATATTGATTTTGGAAAAATAAAAGCAAAATTTGGTGGTAGTAGTGCTGGGCATCACGGCATTGAGTCTATTGATAAATTTATTGGTAAAGATTATTCTCGTGTTAGAATAGGCATTGGGCATCCAAAAGATAAGAAAAAGGTTAATAATCACGTTCTTGAAGATTTTAAAGAAGATGAAGAAGAGCAGATAAAAGATATTGCTGATCATATCGCTAAACTACTTCCTACTCTATTAGAAAAAAAAATAGATTTATTCTCAAGTAAAGTTAATCATAATCTGAATGGGATTTAAATGTGGAATAGTAGGTTTGCCAAATGTAGGTAAATCAACTTTATTTAATGCTTTAACAGCTTCTAAAAATGCACAAGCTGCTAATTTTCCTTTTTGTACTATTGATCCAAATATAGGTGTTGTTGATGTACCTGACGAAAGACTTGATCAACTTGCTAAACTATCGAAATCTAAAAAAAAGGTATTTACTAATATAACTTTCGTTGACATAGCAGGTTTAGTGAAGGGAGCTTCAAAGGGAGAGGGTTTAGGTAATAAGTTTCTTTCACATATAAGAGAGGTAGATGCCATAGTCCATCTGGTTAGGTGTTTTGACTCTTCAGAGATTACACACATAAATTCAGAAATTGACCCGCTCAGTGATTTAGAAACTATAAAAACAGAAATACTTTTATCAGATATCGATATAATTAAAAAAAAATTAGAAAAAGGTAAAAAAAAACTACTAAGTACTAAAGAAATTCAAGCTTTAGAAAAAAAACTAGACTCATTAAATAAAGGTGAAGAGAACTTAGTATCTTTAGATGAAGAAGAAGAAAAAATTCTAAACCTGTTAGGTCTACTAAGTGTTAAACCTAAAATTATAGTCTGTAATGTAGATGAGGCAAGTCTTTCTTCTGGCAACACATACACCCAAGCTATAAAGAATAAATTTTCAAATGAAAAAATAGTTATCATTTGTGCTGATATAGAGGATCAAATTATGGGATTGGACCCAGAAGAAAGAGAAATATTTATGAGAGAAATTGGATTAAATAAAACGGGCTTAAATAAATTGATTAGAGAAGGATATGATTTATTAAATCTTGACACTTATTTTACTTCAGGGCCAGAAGAAAGTAGAGCATGGACGATAAAAAAAAATACTTTAGCGCCCCAAGCTGCCGCTGTGATTCACACAGACTTTGAAAAAAATTTTATAAGAGCTGAAACTGTAACTTGTGAAGATTTTATCAAATATGGAAGCTCAGAAAAATGTAGAGAAAATGGAAGATTAAGAATTGAAGGTAAAGATTATATCGTAAAAGATGGAGATGTATTATTTTTCCGTGTCAATCCTTAACCATATTTTCTTCATGCTGAGATATACAAGTGTAGCTAATAAAATTAAATAGATCATAACCTTAGTTCCTGTTTTGTGTCTTGCTTCTAAATGAGGTTCTGCAGCCCATGTAAGAAAAGTAGTCACATCTTTTGACATTTGATCTACGCTTGCACTAGTTCCGTCTGTATATTCAATTAAATCAACTGATAATGGATTCATCATCTTTATTTTATTACCATCCATATATTTATTGTAATAAACACCTTCTTCTAAAATAAAATCTACAGGCTTTTCCTCATAACCCATCAGTACTGAATAGATATAATTAGCCCCACCTGGCCTAGCTTTAACCAAGACAGACATGTCAGGTGGATATGCTCCACCATTGGCGGCAATAGAAGCTTTATCATTTGGATAAGGATTTTTAAAATGATCCGAAGGTCTTCCTGGCCTTGTAAACATTTCACCCTCACTATTCGGCCCATCTTCTATCTCATAACTAGCAGCAATTGCTTTAACTTCTTCTAAAGAAAATTCTGGACCACCCTTTTGACCTAGATTTCTATAACTTAGGTACTTCATTGAATGACAAGACGAACATACTTCTTTGTAAACTTGATAACCTCTTTGCAAAGAAGCTCTATCAAATTTACCTGTAAGCCCAGTAAAACTCCAATCAACTTTTAATATTTCTTTGCTAGCCGGGTATGCGTTTCCACAAAAGAAAATTACTAAAAATGAGGCTGTTATTAGTTTAAAGACTTTATTTTTGCTCATCAATTATTTTATCTGTTTTAGCGGTCGCGCTGCTAAATCCACCGGTTAAAACTGGCTCGGTAATACTTGCTGGCAAAGGATCCGTTTTTTCAAAAAAACTTAGAGCTGGTAAAATAACAACAAAATGAAGAAAATAATATATCGTGGCTATTCTTGCTAAAAATAAATAAATACCCTCTGCTGGCATAGCTCCCAAATAACCAAGAGCTAAAACATCTACGACAAGTATCCAAAAAAATTGTCTATACATTGGTCTAAATATTGCTGATCTTACTTTGCTTGTATCTAACCAAGGTAAAATAATTAAAACAAATAAAGCTCCAAACATTAATATAACTCCACCTAATTTATCTGGAACTGATCTCAAAATCGCGTAAAAAGGAAGTAAGTACCACTCTGGAACAATGTGAGCTGGAGTTACAAGTGGATTAGCTGGGATATAATTATCTGAATGACCTAAAACATTAGGTGTAAAGAATACAAATCCAGCAAAAATTATCATAAACATTAACAAAGCGAAGATATCTTTAATTGTAATATAAGGATGAAAAGGCACTGTATCTTTTGAAGGTTTTTTTATATCTATTCCAATTGGATTATTATTCCCAGGAATATGCAAAGCCCAGATATGCATGACGACTAAACCTAAAATTAAAAATGGAATTAAATAATGAAGACTAAAAAACCTAGTCAAAGTTGGATTGTCAACTGAATAACCTCCCCATAACCAAGTTACAACACTTTCTCCGACTAATGGTATAGCACTAAATAAGTTTGTAATTACTGTTGCGCCCCAAAAACTCATTTGACCCCAGGGCAGCACATATCCCATAAAAGCCGCAGCCATCATTAGAATATAAATCAACATTCCGATAATCCAAATTAATTCTCTTGGAGATTTAAATGATCCATAAAATAAAGATCTAAAAATATGTATATAAACTGCCAAAAAAAACATTGATGCTCCATTGCTATGAATATATCTTATAAGCCAACCGTAGTTTACATCTCTCATTATTTTTTCAACACTCTCAAAAGCAAGGTCGGCATGAGCAACATAGTGCATTGCCAGAACAATTCCCGTTACTATCTGGGTAATTAAACAAAAAGTTAAGATTCCTCCAAACGTCCACCAGTAATTTAAATTTTTAGGTGTTGGGAAGTCTGTTAAATGTGCACCTAAAGATAAAAGTGGAAGTCTATCATTAAACCACTTTCCAGCTTTTGATTTTGGTACATATTCTTGATCACTCATATTATTATCCAATCTTAATTATGTTACTGTTTACAAACTCATACTTTGGTATCTCCATATTTTTTGGTGCTGGGCCTTTTCTAATTCTTCCAGACACGTCATAGTGAGAACCATGACATGGACAAAACCAACCATTGAAGTCTCCTTTATCTTTAAGAGGCACACATCCAAGGTGGGTGCAGACACCAAGCATAACTAACCATTCGTCTTTACCGTCTTTTACTCTTTCTTCATCTTTTTGAGGGTCTGGTAAATCTTTTAAACTTACTGATTTAGCTTCTTGAATTTCTTCAGGGGTTCTTCTCTTTACAAAAACTGGTTTCCCTCTCCATAAAACTGTTATAGATTTTCCAGGTTCTACTTGGCTAACATCAACTTCTGTGGTGGCTAATGCTTTAACGGACTCATCTGGATTCATTTGATGAATAAAAGGCCAAATAGTAGCCCCAAGCCCAACAGCACCAACAGTGTAAGTTGCGGTAAAAAGGAAATCTCGCCTTTCTGTTTTATCTTCTTGTTTGCTCATAATTATATATTTAATATTAAAATGTTTAATTAAAACTTATTCTGAAGCTTTTCTAGGGTCAGAATGACACATAAATAAACTCATTATGATAAATATAGTACTTTATAAACCAGATATACCTCAAAATACCGCTGCAATTGTTAGGTTATCAGCATGTTTAAATCTCAAAATACATATCATTGAGCCATGTGGGTTCAACTTAGACGACTCAAGATTCAAAAGAGTTGCTATGGACTATATTAATTTTAGTGAAATAATTCGATACTCTGACTTTGAAGCTTTTCAAAAAAAAAATAAAAATTCTAGAATAGTTTTAATGACCACTAAATCAAAGAAATTTTATTTCAAATTTAAATTCAAAAAAAATGATTTTATTCTTTTTGGAAGAGAAAGTGCTGGTGTTCCAAGTGAAATTCATACAAAAATTCAAGATAAGCTAAAAGTACCCTTGAGTGAAAATGCAAGATCGCTTAATGTGGCAATGACAGTAGCAATTGTAGCCTCCGAGGCTCTTAAACAAAATAATTTTTTTAAATGAAAAAAATATTAGAAATAAAAAAAAAAATAGCAAATGATTGGTTTAAAACATTACAGAAAAAAATGATTGATCAATTCCAATTAATTGAAAGTGAAGCAAGTAAAAAAAATAAAAAAAAAATTAAATATTTTATCAAACGAGAATGGAAAAAAAGTATTAAAAAGGAAGGAGGAGGAACCTCATATCTTTTAAGTGGAGGAAAAATTTTTGATAAAATTGGAATAAATCAATCCACAGTTTCTGGTAAATTTAAAAAAGTTTTTAGGTCTAAGATTTTAGGTGCTGAAAAAAACGGTAAATATTGGGCTTCTGGAATTTCAGTTGTTGCTCACATGAGAAATCCTAAAATTCCTGCATTACATTTTAATACAAGGTTCATTGTGACATCAAAAGCTTGGTTTGGTGGAGGCATGGATGCAACACCTTCATATAATGATAAAAAGGAAAAAAATTTTATTCATGAAAGGTTAAGAGCGGTTTGCAAATTAAATAATAAAAATTACAATAAGTATAAAAAGTGGTGTGATAAATATTTTTATTTGCCTCATAGAAAAGAACCAAGAGGAATTGGGGGAATATTTTTTGATTATGAGACTAAAGACTGGGAAAAAAATTTTAAATTTGTACAAGATTTAGGTAATGAGTTTACTTACTTAACCAAACAAATAATTATAAATAAAAAAAAATTAAAATGGACTGAAAGAGACAAAGATCAACAATCATATAAAAGAGGAAGGTATGTTGAGTTTAATCTTTTATATGATAGAGGTACAAAGTTTGGATTAAATTCAGGTGGTAGTGTAGAGTCAATTTTGATGTCCTTACCTCCTCTAGCAAAATGGAAATAAATGGATAAAGAACCTATAACAGTTGCAGGACTAGAAAAACTTAAGCTTGAGCTTGATGAACTAAAAAATATAAAGCGACCTCAGATAGTTGCTGCTATTGCTGAAGCAAGGTCTCATGGTGATTTAAAAGAAAATGCTGAATACCATGCTGCTAAAGAACAACAAGCTCAGATGGAAAGCAGGGTTATTGAAATAAATGACATAATAGCTAGAGCCAATGTAATTGATGTTACTAAAATTGAAAATAACGGAAATATTATATTTGGATCAACTGTTTCCATGCAGGATTTAGAAATTAATAAAAAAAAGACCTATAAAATAGTTGGTAAAGATGAGGCCGACATTTCAAAAAACTTAATATATTTTAAATCACCTATTGGAAAAGCATTAATCGGCAAAAGTGTTGGGGAAATGGTGGCAGTAGAAACACCCTCTGGAAAGAAAAGTTTTAAAATTTTAAACGTTCAATACGCTTGATCTTTTTACTTTATCAATGATCGTGGCAGCATCATTTTTATTTAAATTAAAATCTTTATCAAGCCACTCTTTTTCTAATTCTTTTAAAACAAAACCAATTTCTTTCCCTTCTGTTAAACCTTTTTCTTTTAAGTATTGACCATTAAATGGAAAATTTGGGATTTTTATCTTATCTACTTCGTCAAGTAAGTTAACTAATAACTTTTCCGAAAATTTTGATTCTGAACAATAAATAAACTTTATTAATGATTTAATATTTTTTTTTCCACAATTATAAATATTTTTTTTAAGATCTTTTTTCAAAAAATTTTTTTCTTCTTTATATTTATTATAATTTTTAGCAATTAAATTTAAAAAAGATTTTAAATTATTAGAAACTCTATATTTATGACAAAAATATTCAAAATTATCTTTTTCGTCTATTAATAGCACCGAAAAAATTAGCTCAGGATTAGTTGCAAAAGTATATTTTTTTAATCTTTCCAAATATTTTAATTCTGGAAAAATTAATAAAAAAATACTCCTAATTTCTTCATTATCTGTAAGGATATTGATGTTTTGAAGGTTAAAAATTTTGTTAAGTTCGCTGAGTATACGTTCTTTTGAAAGATTTTTAGTTCCATTTAAATTAAGTTTAATTGAATTGATTATTTTAGGCTCAGAGTTCTTAATATTGTATTGTATGCAAAATCTTAAATATCTAATTATTCTCAAATAGTCTTCTGCTATTCTTTGTGAAGGATCTCCTATAAAATTAATTATGTTATTTTTTAAATCCTCTCTACCATTTTGTGGGTCGTAAATTCTTCCTCTAATATCCATGTAAATTGCATTAATAGTAAAATCTCTTCTTTCTGAATCTTCCTTCCAATTATCTATAAATGATACTTCAGCATGTCTCCCATCTGTTTTAACATCTTGTCGTAAGCTTGTTACTTCAAATTTTTTTGAATTAATAATAATTGTTACTGATCCATGCTCAATTCCAGTATCAATAATTTTAAAATTAGAATCTTTAAACTTTTCTTTTATTTCTTTTGGGGAAAAAATAGTCGCTATATCAATGTCATCAATATCTTCGTCGTTTAAAAATTTTCTCACACAACCTCCCACAAACATTGCTACCTGTGCATTTTTCGGTTTATCTTTTTCAAGTATGCGAAATAAATTTTTAGTATCACTTGATTTATAAAAAGGGAAAAATATTTTTTTAAGTTTTAGATAAAAATTTATATTTTTTGATAATTTATCCATTTTAATGGCTGGGGCACTAGGATTCGAACCTAGGATGACGGTATCAAAAACCGCTGCCTTACCGCTTGGCTATGCCCCATTGCTATCGGTTTGATATATCATAAAAGCATATAATTAAATAGATTTTGCAATTATGTAGCAATAATCAGGAAATTTTTTCTTAAGTGCTCTCATGCTTAACTTTGCTGAATTTTTATTGGGAAATACTCCAAAACAAACTGACCCGGATCCAGTCATACGGGAAAAAAGACAGTTTTTTTGTATTTTTAATAAATTTAGAATTTTTTTTATTTTGGGGTATTTTTTTTCTACTATGCTTTGTAAGTCGTTAATTTCACTTTGCAAAAATTGTAAATATTTTCTTTTAGATCTAATTTTTGATAAATCATTTTTTAAAGGTAAGCTAAATTTTTTAACTTTTGAATATACTTTCTTAGTAGAACAATTTATATTTGGATAGATCAACATAAAATTAAAAGTATATCGTTTCTTAAATTTAATAATTTTTTTAAGATTTTTTTGAAAAGAATGCCTATAAAAAAACAGTCGAAAATCTGAACCTATTTCGGCCTCAAATATCTTCATTAACCTTTCATTAATATTATTCTTTAGAAAATATTTAATCAAAGATGCAGCATTACTGGTACCTCCTCCAAGACCAGCGAATACTGGTATTTTTTTATTTATAATAATTTTATATTTTTTTTTTTTACTTATTAATCTATTTTTTCTTAAAATATATAAAGACTTAGTAATTGAGTTGCTTTTATAATTTATTTTTTTTTTAAATCGTCCAATAAATTTTATCTCATCTTGTTTTTTTTTAATAATTTTTACACTTATCAAATCATATAAATCTAATAACATTACACTTGATTGCAAGTTATGTAATCCATTATTTTTCTTTTTTAAAATTTTAAGAAATAAATTTATTTTAGAGTAGGATTCAATCATTTATTATTCTAACCTTTAAGTCCGAATAATAATTTTCGTTCAATTTTGTTTTTTAATTTATTTTCTGTTTTTTCTAACTTCAAAACATATTTCCAGTAATATCTTGCTTGCAGAGAGTTGTTGTTCATCCATAATACATCTGCAAAATGATCGTTAATAACAGGGTCAGATGCCATTAACTTAACGGCTAGCTGCATATATTTTTTTGCTTCTTTGTATCTGTTTAATTTAAATAAGGCCCAGCCTAAAGAATCTACAATATATCCGTCATTAGGCCTTAGCTGATTTGCTTTTTTTAACATTTTGAGAGACTTATCAATGTTAACTTCTTTTTCGATCCACGAATATGCTAAATAATTAATTACATATGCATTGTCAGGTGAAATTTTTAAAGAATTAATTAAATCAATTTCAGCTTTGGTCCATTGATTTGTTCTTTCGTAGGCCACACCTCTACCGTCTAATGCTAAAGGATAAAGACTGTGTTTTTTATTTATTGAATTGATTAGCTTTGAGTAATATTCAATCGAGTCTTTAAACTGTTCATTATTTTTCAAAAAATCTGCATAATCAAATATTTCATGAATCGTAGGATTTTTAATTTTTAAAAAAACATTCTTTAAATATTGGACCGACTGATCTTTTTTTTCCTGTGCTTTTAAAATTGACGCGATTCGTTTTGATGCATGCCAATCATAATGTGAGCCTAATTTTTTAATTCTTTTATAAATTTTTAATGCTTCTTGATGCTTTTCAAGTACTTCGAAATTTTCAGCAAATAGAACATCAAATGATGGAAATTTTGGGTTCAAATATTTTGCTAAGTTTAAGTAAAAATTAGATGCAATATAATTTGATGTTGAAGACAAACTATTAGCAATTATGTAAAACATTTCTGCAATTACATGATCAATTTTTTTACAATTAAATACATCGCTATATTGTTTTTGTTGTTGGCTAATATCATTTTGCAATTGATTTAATATTAGATTTTTTGGGTACAAATTAAGAGAAGACTTTAAAATTACTTTTGCTTTTTTTTCTTTTTTTTTGGAGTTTAAATAATTTACATAAAAAAAATTGTATCTTGAATAACCAATTTTTGAGTTTGAAGTTAATTTTTCGAACATTGTATCAGTTTGAGTTGAGTCGAAAAAACAATGCGCAAAAACTTCCTGTATATTTTTTATATTCTCAAACTTATCTGGCATTGATTTCAGCTTTAAAAGTGCTGAATTAATATTGTTAAAATTAGACCAGTTGTTTAAAGTGATAGATATCAACGCTTGCATAGTCCCTGGTTGGCTGTGATTTTTTAATTTTTCAAAATATATTTTAGCCTGTTCAAAGTTTCCGGTTTTTAAATTGTATATGCCTGCTACTAAATTGCTTTCAAAACTATCTAACTGTCTTCTTTCTAGGCCCCTTGAGTAATTCGCAGCGTCCTTAAATTTATTTAAAGCAATTTGTGAATATAAATAATATTGAGAATAAGAATAATGACTCTCTTCAAGGTTGTTTAGTGATTTAAAGTAATTATACGAAATTTTATATTGATTGTTATTGATTGCTATTAATCCGGAAAAATAATTAGATAAGTGTTTTGAATTAGAAAATTTTTCTATATTCTTAGCAAAAACAAAGTTAAAAAAATTAAAAAAAATGAAAAAAAATATAATTAACTTTAATTGTAATTTTAAGGTTTTCATAATTGTTTAAATGATTAAAAAAATTAATACCAAATTTGCAAAATTAATTAAATATTATAGTCTAATTAATCACAATCTAATATACGAGAATGAGGCTATAAATCGATATAAAATCAATAATAATTTAGCAATCAAAGGACCCAAAGGTAAGGAATTGCAGCAGCTTAAGCAAACTATATCGAAGATTAAAAACTGTGAATTGAAAAATATTTCTACAAATATAGTTTTTTCTGATGGTAATCCCAATTCAAAAATTATGGTTATTGGCGAAGGCCCAGGTGCTAATGAAGATTTAGAAGGAGTTCCATTTATAGGTAAAACTGGAGAACTTCTTGATAAAATGCTTTTATCAATTGGTCTAGATAGGGATAATATTTATATAACTAATGTAGTTAATTATAGACCTCCAGAAAATAGAAGTCCGACAAAAGAAGAAATAGATCGCTATCTACCATACTTAACTAGACATATAGAAATCATTGATCCAAAAATATTAATTCTGTTAGGGAGTTCAGCTTTAAATGCTTTAATCGGAGAGGAAAAAAAAATATCTGAGATTAGAGGTAAATGGATCAACAAAAAAATAGGTAAGTGTAGCACCTCTGTGATTGTTTCTTTTCATCCAGCTTTTTTAATGAGACAACCTGATCAAAAAGCTATGTCATGGATAGACCTGAAAATGATTAGAAAAAAAATTTCAGACTTAAAGATAAAAATTGAAAAATAATATTATTACAGCTGGAGTAGATGAAGTTGGTAGAGGTTGTTTAGCTGGTCCTGTAGTATCTGCTGCAGTCATACTTAATGATAAAATTGATTTGAAATTAATAAGAGACTCAAAAAAAATTAATTTTGAAAACAGATTAAAAATTGCAGAGTTGATAAAAGAAAACTCGTATTATGCAATTGGTGTAGCTTCAGTTAAAGAAATTTTTGAAATGAATATTCTGCAAGCAGCTTTACTTTCGATGAAAAGAGCTGTTGATAAGCTTTCAAAAAAACCTGAACTAATTTTAATTGATGGTCCATTTGCTCCTAAAGATCTTAAAAATTATAAAACTATTATTAAAGGAGACGAAAAAATTAAATGTATTAGCGCTGCATCAATCATTGCAAAAACTTTTAGGGACTTACTTATGATCAAATTATCTGAAAAATTTACTCATTATGCTTGGGAAAGAAATTTTGGTTATGGAACTAAAGCACACTTCGAAGGTTTAAAAAAATTTGGTATTACTTCGCATCATAGAAAAGGTTTTAGACCAATACACAACATGTTGTTAAGGTAAATATTTGAAACACAAGAGCCTTACGATTTCACGTAAAACAGTTTGACCATAGATTCAATTTCGAGTTGAATCTAGAAAATGTCAAATTACTTAAACAATATTTTAAATGGCAACTCTCTAAAGATTTTAAAAAAAATTCCTGACAAAACTTTTGATTTAGTTTTTGCAGACCCTCCTTACAACATGCAGATTGGAGGTTCATTAAAAAGACCTAACGATACTAAAGTTAAAGGAGTTGATGATAAGTGGGATCAATTTCAAAACTTTAAACATTATGATGATTTTTGCAAAGCTTGGTTAATAGAGTGTAAAAGAATATTAAAAGATAATGGAAGTATTTGGGTCATTGGTTCGTATCATAATATTTTTCGGTTAGGTTATCATATTCAAAATTTAAATTTTTGGATTTTAAATGATGTTATATGGAGAAAAAATAATCCTATGCCTAACTTTAAAGGAACAAGATTTACTAATGCTCATGAAACTTTAATATGGGCTTCGAAAAGTAAGAAATCTAAATATAAGTTTAATTACCAATCTCTTAAGTGTTTTAATGATGACCTTCAGATGAGATCTGACTGGATGCTACCAATTTGTAACGGTAAAGAAAGGCTAAAAAAAAATGGTCAAAAAATCCACTCCACACAAAAGCCTGAATCTCTTTTGTATAGAATAATTTTATCAACTACTAGCAAAGGGGATTCTGTATTTGATCCTTTCCTAGGTACAGGGACGACAGCTGTAGTAGCTAAAAAACTTGGTAGAAAATATTCTGGTATTGAAAAAGATAAGAAATACTTCTCAGCAGCAAAAAAAAGATTAGAAGAAGTAAAAGAGATTGAAGATAACTACTTAGATACTATTCAAAATAATAAATCTAAACCAAGAATTCCATTTGGTTCTTTAATTGAGATGGGTATTTTAGAACCTGGCATGACATTATTTGATCATAAAAAAAAATATAATGCTAAAATAATGGCGGATGGAAGCATTAAATATAAGGATAACGAAGGATCAATTCATAAAGTAGCAGCAAAAATACTTGGGGCAGAAAGCTGTAATGGCTGGACTTATTGGCACTATAATATTGAAGGTTCTATGCTACCTATTGATAATCTAAGACAGAAATTATTTTCTAAAAACTCTTCTTAAAAAAGTATCTATAAATTTATTATTATAGATTAATTTTCTTAAAATAAAGTTTCTTGCAATAACAAAAAATGAATTACACAAATGAAATACAAAAAAATTAAAATTAGACCTTCTACTTATAATTTTTACTCTTTCTAATCTGTTTGCAAAATAAATGTCCTGTTTATTATCACTATCCTTTTCTAAAATCTTAAATAATTCATCTGCACTTTCTATTGACTGAGAAGCACCTTGTGCCATCGTGGGTGGAAAAGTGTAAAATGCATCCCCTAAATAAAAAATATTTTTGTATTTAGAAATTGTTGGCTTGTTAGAACTATAAATTGGCCAAAAAGATATTTTTTTTTCAAATAAAATATTTAAGTTATTTTGTTCTAAAACATTTTTGAGTAGCTCTCTGTTTTTATCGTCAGAAGTATTTGCTTTATTCCTTAATATAGCGATAAAGTTATATTCCTCCTCGTTTATTGGGTACAAAACTAAATGAGCGTTTGGACACATTATCAGAGAAATATTTTCTTCGTTTAGTGTTTTGAAATTATTTTTACTAATTGTGGTCCTTGCTGCAAAAGCCCCCCTAAAATTTATTTTAGTTTTTTTATTCTCTATAATTGTTTTTGTGGTTGAAAAAACTCCATCTGAAACAATAAGATAATCAACCTCATCTGTACCTCCGTCCGTAAACTTTAATTGTATTTTATTTTCTTTGTATTCAATTAATTCAATCATTTTATTAAACCTAAATATATTATTGAATAATTTATCTTTTAAAAATTTAATTAAAGAAGATCTTTTAAGTGTAGTATATTTTTCTGCTTGTGTGTTAAATTGAGTTAAGTCTAAATCACACACTTTATCTTGCTTAGAAAAAAAAACTAAGGTTTTAGGATTAAAAATTTCTGATTTATTAAACTCCTTAAATCCAATTTGATTTAAAATAGAAATGCTATTAATCGCAAGCTGAATACCAAATCCCTCATCTAGGTTTAATGTTTCCCCTTTTTCATAAATAATAAATTCATAATTTGATTTTTTTTGTAAAAAATTTCCCAATGTTAATCCAGCTATGCCAGCACCTATAATTGCAATTTTTTTTTTCATCAATTAAGTCTAGAAATTTGTTTAATTATCTTTTTTGTAAATGTAGGAATAAATTCGCTATTAGTTTTTAAAGAAAACCATTGGGATTGCATTGGGAGAATTGATGAATATTTATAATATAAATTAATATTTAATTTTTTATTAGAAATAGAGTTCTTAAAATTAGAATGAAAATTCCAATTTTTAATTTTATTTTTTGTATTTGTTTCTCTGATATGCGGCAAATAAAAATTATGTAAAAACCCTAAATTATGTTTTTTTGTTAAAGCTATTTTATTTTTTGTTTTGTTAATAGAACAAAATATATCATAATTTTTTTCTAAAGGTTGAAGCCTTTTAATTTGTTTGAATTTTTTATCAGATTTAAAATATTTACATGAACTTCTGATATTACATTTAAAACACTCCGGTTCTTTTGGTTTGCAAACTAATGCTCCAAATTCCATTAGAGCTTCCGCAAAATCTGAATTTCTTTTTGTTTTAAATAAGAATTTACTATTTTTTTCTATGATTCTTAATAAGTCTATTGTGGTTTCACTTTTATTAACAATTCTTGAAAAAATTCTTTTAACATTTCCATCAATAGCAATTGTTGGCTGATCATGAATAAAAGCTAGTAAAGCATTTGCTGTATAGTCACCTATTCCTGGTAATTTTTTTATATCGACTATTTTATTTGGTAATTTGGAATTATGTTTTTTGACTAATATTTTTGTAGTTTCTAGAAGATTTCTTGCCCTTCTATAATATCCAAGACCTTCCCATAATTTTAAAACTTTTTTCTCATTAGCTTGTGATAGAGATTCTAGAGTTGGAAAATGAAATAAAAAATTTTCAAAATATGAAAGGACTGTTTTGACCTGTGTTTGTTGCAACATAAACTCACTTAAAAGTCTGTAATAAAGCTTTTTTGTTGATTTTTTACTAACACGCCAAGGCAGATTTCTTCTGTTATTATCGTACCAAGCTAGAATTTTTTTTGATAAATTGCGTGATAAATGCATGATAAAAAAGATAATAATAAAAGCAATACTTTCATACAAGGTTTAAGACCTTTTTCTAAGTCATTACCACACGGCTTAAAAAAACTATTAAAAAAAGGTAGCTACAATTTTTCTAATATTGTGGACAATTGGGCTAAAATGGTCGGTAAAGACCTATCAAATGCATGTTATCCAAGTACTGTTAAAATGGGCAAAGAAATGAGCAATGGAATTCTAGTTTTAAACGTTATTCATGGGAATGAGATCACAGTAGAGTACGGCAAACAAGAAATTATGGATAAAATTAACAGTTTTTTTGGCTTTAAATGTATTAAAGAAGTTAAACTTAAAATTGTGCAGGAAAAAAAATCATTAAAAAAAAATTTTCCATTAAATGAAAATAAATCGAATTATATTAATAAGTTAGAAAATATTAAGAGTGAAAAATTTAAAGAAACATTAAATAAACTAATAGAGGCTTATAATGCTAAAAATAATTAAAAATATTTTTTTACTATCTATTGTATTTCTATTTTTAAGTTGTGATTCATCTTCAGAAAGTAAAAGCAACTCTAACTGGATTGTAAATGTAAAAATCTTTTCTTCTCTTACTTGTCCTCATTGTGCTGATTTTCATGGCGAGGTTTATAAGAAACTAGAAAAAGAGTATATAAATCTCAAAAAAATAAAATTTGAACATGTAAGTTTTCCCTTGGACTTGGCTGCTTTAAATGCAGAAAAAATTTTGCAGTGTCGTGGAGATGCTCAAATAAACTTTGAGTTCTTAACAGAAATTTATCAAAAACAAAGTGAGTGGACAGCAGGATCTGATATTAATGCAATTAACAATTCTATCAAAAGTATTGGGAAAAAATTTTCTTTAACAGAAGAAGAGATGAACAAATGTTTAAATGATAAAAATTTAGAAGAAAAAATTTTAAACGAAAGAATTAAAGCTCAAAAAAATTATAAAATAAGTTCGACTCCTACTATCTATATAAATGAAAATAAATATGAAGGAAAAAGAGATTATAAGTCTTTTAAAAAAGCCATTGAAAAACTTTTATAATGAAATTTAAAAAATTAGAAATTACCGGATTTAAATCTTTTTTTGATAAAACACATTTTTATATTGAAAATGGTTTGACAGGAATAGTCGGTCCTAACGGATGTGGAAAATCAAACATTGTAGAAGCATTAAGATGGTGTATGGGTGAGACTTCAGCAAAGAGCATGAGGGGATCTGGGATGGAGGATGTTATTTTTTCTGGAACATCAAATCGACCCTCTAAAAATATAGCGGAAGTTTCTATACAAATTGAAAATAATGATAAAGATGGTTCTATGCAATTCAACGAACTAGATGAAATAATGGTCACAAGAAAAATTCAAATGGACAAAGGTTCAAAATATTTTATTAATCAAAAAGAAGTAAGGGCAAGGGATGCTCAAACTTTTTTTGCTGATCTGTCTACTGGAGCCCATTCTCCTTCCCTAATTAGCCAAGGAAGAATTGGATCACTCGTAACTTCTAAACCAGCAGAACGAAGATCAATATTAGAAGAAGCCGCTGGAATCTCTGGAATCCATGCAAGAAGAGAAGAAGCGGAAGCTAGATTATCAGCTGCAGAAAATAATTTAAAAAGGGCTGATGAACTTAAAAGACAACAAGAAAAACAACTGGATAATCTTAAAAAACAAGCGGAAGAGGCGTCTCGATATAAAGAAATTTCAAGAGAAATTAAAGCCATTGAAGCTGGTCTTTACTATCTAAAATTAACAGCGATAGAAAAGGACAAGTCTGAAATAACTGAAAAATTAAATGAACAAGACGATGAATTAAGTGCAGTTAAAATAGATTTAAGTCACAACAACCAATTGCTAGAGGAAGAAAATAAAAGACTTGCTCCTTTGAGAGACAGAAGAACAGAAAATCTTTCAAGACTTCAAAAACTTAATCTTGAGATGACCGGTTTAGACGAGGAGGAATCTAGAATTAAAACCTTGCAAATTAAGCTACAAAACTCATTGGAAACTTTAGACTCAGACCTGCAAAGAGAGAAAAGTATATCTTTAGATGCTTCTTTAAATGAAAAAAGAATTCTTGGGGAAAAAGATGAATTATTAAAAACTGAAAAAGAATTATCTCAAACTGAAGTTAAGTCTCAATCAGAATTGAACCAATCTAAAGCGAGTCTACAACAGCTACGAGTACAGTTAGATCAGACTATTAATGAAATAGAAAGCTTTATTGACTCTGATAAAAAATTAACTAAAGATATTTTTGAAAAGTTAAAAAAAATTGTCAATCAAATTACTTCTTCGCAAGAACAATATGCATCGACTTATGGAAAATATGAATCAATTAAAAGTGACTCTATTAAAAGAAGAGAGAGAATTAAAAATATAGATATAGAGCTTGAGAACTGGAAAAATTTAAAAAATAATTCTGATAAAATGATTAAAGAATTAAATGAGAGAAAAAATAAAATTAAACTTGAAATTAATGAAAATCAAAAAAACCCTGAAAAAATTGCAACAAATAAAGGTCAAAATATTCAAAATATAGAAAATACAAAAAAAAGAAGTGAAGAACTTGATGAGGAGTTAACTAAAGCAGAAGAAAAATATAATTTAATAAATCAGAATTTAAAAGAAATTCAAGAAAAATTTAGTACGTTACGAGAAAATAAAGCGCGAAGTGAAGCTACAATAGAGGGCATTGAAAAAAGGAAAAAAGATTTAGTTTATTCTGCAAAAAATGATCTTCAATTGGATAACGAAAATAACCTCTTGTCTGTTTCGAATTTAGATAGTTTAAAGTCTGAAAACTATCCGAGTTTAGAAAAACAAGAGTCGTTACTTGAAAAAATTAAAAAACAAAGAGAAGCTTTAGGTTCAGTAAATTTAAGGGCTGATGAGGAAACAAAAAAATATCAAGATGAAATCAAAAAAATGGAAGATGATAGAGCTGATCTATATTCAGCAATCGTTAAACTTAAAGCTTCTATAGACGAACTTAATCAAAAAGGTAGAGAAAAACTTTTAGATGCATATACAAAAGTTAATAGAAAATTTAATGAGGTCTACACAAAGTTATTTAATGGAGGTAGTGCCAAACTAGAACTGGTAGACTCAGATGACCCACTAGAAGCAGGTCTAGAAATGTTAGTTTCACCTCCAGGAAAAAGACTACAGTCAATAACTTTGCTTTCAGGTGGAGAACAAGCGCTTACAGCATTATCTTTAATTTTTGCAGTATTTTTAGTTAACCCTTCTCCAATTTGCGTGTTGGATGAAGTCGACGCACCTCTTGATGATGCTAATGTCACAAAATTTTGCTCTTTATTAGATGAGCTAACAAAAATAACTCAGACTAAGTTTATTATAATTACTCACCATGCTTTGACAATGTCTAGGATGCACAGGCTATACGGAGTGACGATGCCAGAAAAAGGGGTAAGTCAACTTGTAGCCGTAGATTTAGAAAAAGCAGAAGAATTAGTAGCCTAATTTGAGATGAGGAATGATGACTTTAAAACTCGCCTGAGGATTGCAAAAGATAAGATTAAAAATTACTCAAAAATTAAAGATAATAACCAAAATAGTATGGGAAGTGCTTTTAAATTAAGCACAGAGCTTGTGTCTGCCGTCCTAGTTGGGACAATAATTGGGTTTATTTTAGATACTTGGTTTGGTACTAAACCTTGGTTAATAATTGTTTTCTTTTTTCTTGGTTCAGCTGCTGGAATTTTAAACGTAATAAAAGCTGCAAAAAAAATGCAAAAAAAAGATTAATTTAGATTTTTATGGCAACAAATCCAATGCACCAATTCACTGTCAATAGAATTGGTCCAGAAATTAAAATAGCAGGTGTTGACCTGTCATTTACAAACGCAAGTTTGTTCATGCTTTTAAGTGCTCTAGCTATTTGTGGATTACTATTTTTGGGCACAAGAGAGAGGAAACTTATTCCTGACAAACTACAATTAATTTCTGAGATGATTTATAATTTTATAGCTAAAATGATTAGTGACACGGCAGGTACTAAGGCAAAACCTTATTTTCCATTCATTTTTAGCTTATTTATGTTTGTTCTTTTCTGCAACATGATTGGTATGTTGCCATACTCTTTCACCGTAACAAGTCACATTATAGTTACTTTATTGATGGCAATATTTATTTTTATAGCTGTAACGATTATAGGTTTTTTAAAACACGGTTTTGGATATCTTAAACTATTTGTACCAAGTGGAGTTCCAATGGTTTTGCTTCCACTTATCACAGTGATTGAGATAATTTCTTATTTAAGTAGACCTGTAAGTCTTTCAGTTCGTCTATTTGCAAATATGATGGCTGGTCACACTATGCTAAAAGTTTTTGGTGGATTTGTCATTAGTTTAGGAATGCTAGGAGGTTGGTTACCGCTTAGCTTTTCAGTAGCATTAACAGGCTTGGAAATATTAGTTGCATTTTTACAAGCTTATGTTTTTGCAATATTAACCTGCATCTATTTAAATGATGCATTAAATTTACACCATTAACAAAAAAAGGAGGAACAATGGAGTTAGAAGCAGCAAAAATGATTGGAGCGGGTCTCGCTGCAATCGCATTAGCAGGAGCGGGAGTTGGAATTGGAATAATATTTGGTAATTATTTATCAGGTGCTATGAGAAACCCTTCAGCAGCTCAAAAACAATTTCCTAATTTACTTTTGGGATTTGCTTTAGCTGAAGCAACTGGCCTATTTGGATTAGTTATAGCGCTAATTATATTATTTGCATTTTAAATAATAGTCTTAAATTTTAATGAGATTATTTTTTCTATGCATAGGAATTTTAACAACAAGTGAGTCTCACTTGTTAGCAGCTGAGGCTGGAATGCCTCAGCTCGATCCGACCTACTGGGCATCACAAGCATTTTGGTTGATTTTAATTTTTACAGCTTTGTATTTAGCTTTATCAAACTTATTTATTCCAAAAATTAAAGACAACATAGATAGCAGAGAAAATAAAATTAAAGATGATTTAGATGAAGCTCAAAAATTAAAAAATTTAACCGAGCAAAAGCTTAAAGAGTATGAGCAGTCTATAGAAAACGCTAAAAAAGAAGTACAAAAAATTATATTTGAAAGCAACAATGAGTTGAGCTCACAAATACAAAGCAAAAAAAAAGAATTCGAAAAAGAGATTGAAAAAGAAATTAAAAATGCAGAAAAAGAAATTGAAAATTTAAAAAAAGAATCACTGGAGAGTATTTCGATAATTTCTGAGGAAATGGCTTCAAAAGTAATTGAACAAATATCTGGAGAACCTATGAATCAAAGTAGTATTAAAGCCGCTATATTAGAGGCAACAAAAAAAAACCTGGGTAAATATTTATGATTATTGATGCTACATTCTGGGTATCTATTTCTTTCCTTATATTTATAGGCGTATTAATTTATTTTAAAATACCTCAAAAAGTAGTCAACGCTTTAAATGAAAGTATTGACTCGATCAAAAGTGAAGTTGATAACGCTGAAAGTCTTAAAGAAGAATCCAAAAATATTCTAAGTGAATATGAAAAAAAGATTAGCAATGCTAAGAATGAAGTTAAGGAAATGATTGAAGCTGCCATGGAAGAGGCTGATAAAACTGTTTTAAAAACTAATGAAGATCTTCATGTTCAAATGGAGAATAGAAAAAAAAATACTGAAGATCGAATTAAGCAAATGAAAAACCAAGCTTTAAAAGATATTAAAAATGCTTCTGTTAAGATCTCTATTCAGGCAGTTGAGGTATTACTTAAAAATTCTTTAGATAAAAACAAATTGAATAAAATATTTGACACTAGTATTGAAGACACAAAGTCAGCTCTAAAAAGAAAGTCTACTTAAAAAATTTAAGGATGTAAAAAAAAAGGGCGAGTGATTAAACTCGCCCTTTTATTAAATTAAAGATCTAACTATCTAATAGATCTAGCGCTAGTATTTTGCATAGCAACAGCCCAAATAATAAGACCAAAAGCAATCTTATTTAAGAAGTCTGCAGCATTGTAAACTACGTTTAGCGTGTTAACGTCTGCTCCACCTGAAGTTAGATATCCAAACATATAACCTAGAGGGTAAACAGCCCAACCAACAGTAACAATTATTCTCATAGCACTGAAAGCAGTTGCTAAAGATTTATTACCACTCTTAGCTGCTAATGTTCCAGCTTCACCTGAGAAGATTTCAAACAGAATGTATATCCATCCCGCCA
>JADHRF010000052.1 GCA_016777565.1 Pelagibacteraceae bacterium | reverse complement strand
TTTATCTCTCTATGCTCCAGTCTTGCTCCAGTTGTCCCATATTATCTTATAGAATTTTAATTAAATTTATTAAGATAAATCATATTCAATCAAAACCATAGTTCTCCAGCCATTTTTTTCTTTCATAACTTTTTTAGATAAAATTTTATAGCCAGATATTGATGCTTCTTCTAAAATGTTATTAACTTTCTTGCTATAATTTTTAACTACTCCTTTAGAATTTTCTTTATGAATAATTTCCTCATTACTAATTAATGTATGATGTGTAATATCTGCAATTTTCAACTTTGCGTCAATTATAGCTTTGCTCTCACTTATATTAAGATCTTTGCTCCAACCCTGACCACACATTTTGATTATTTTGTCAGTTGACTTATTTTTATCACACCAAATATTTGTGAACTTCATAAGGTCATTTGGTGAAGTAATTGTTTTCTTATTTTTGACGTAAGAATTTGTACAATTACTTAATAATAATGCAATTATAATTGTTGTTAATATCTTCATTTTTTCTCCTATATATTTTCAAGTAGTGTAATAAAAACCATAGTCAGTGCTTGGTGGTATTTTTCATCAGTGAGAAATTGAACAAGTATATTTTCTTTTTCTTCACAAATATATTTTTCTTTTTTATTCACTATCTTATTATTTTCAACATCTGCATATGCATAATATTTACATTTTGCATTTACAGGACTGATTAGTAAAAAAAGTATAATTATCGTCCTAATCATACATCTCCTTTTTCTTTTGACTAATTTCAAATCTTATTTGATTTAAAATAGTATCAATTAAAACAAAAAATGCTTCATGCGCCTCTTGTTTAAATACTTTTTCCTGACATAATGAATTACATTCTGTTAAGACATGAATCAAAGATTGTTGATAATATTCATTTGATTTGGCAAATGAATGAGTTGTAAATATTAATAGAAACATAAATAATAATATTTTAATAATCTTCATTTTTTCTTACCTCCTTAAATGACCACACAAGCTCACTAGTGACCTTTGAGCAGTACACTTTAAATTCTTTGTCTGATAGTTTTCTTAACTCTTTTTCTGAGAGACCTTGATGGTCTTGAGGAGTTTGTTTTAATTCTTTATCAGTTTTAATGATTTATAACATAACATATATTTAAATCTTTATTAGTGAAATCTTATTGATTATTTTTCACCTATTATTAACTATGAAAAGTATTAAAACTTATATTGTTTTTTTTCTCTTTCAAAAATACAATTTAAATATTTTTCTTCAGGTTCTAGTTTAAACCATTCTTGAAATTTCTCATTTTCTGGAATAATTAATTTTTCATCTCTATTAACGTCTTCGATGAATAATTTAAAAGAGTGTATAATTTGATGTTTAATACTTGGGTATTTTTTAGACATCTCATCTACTTCTTTTAAAAAACGCTTAAGACCTTCTTCATTGTATGATGCTGGCGTTTGTTTGCTAGTGTGTAGACCAGGAGCTAAAACTTTATTTTCGTCATCAGTGTTATAAAGGGCTTTAATGGCTTTAGTATATTTATCTTCACTAAAAAAAGATTTCTTTAATTCTAATAAACACTGATCGTGAAATAAATATCTAGCATAATCTTTAGTAAGTTGCATGTAATAAGGAATTTTAAATGTTATATATTTAACGCCTGGGCCTGAGCCTTTTTTAATACGTGTGTTTTTTTCTGGATTTTTTAATACTTTATTTTTTCTTTTATCAGTATGTATTTTAAAAGGTGACTGATAATGATGATTTCCATTATACTCAAAAATAACATGTTGATCATCAATTTTTGCATAGTGATCACATCTAAACGGTGCACCTATTGTTGTTCCTTCATCAACTTCATAAATTTCTAACTCTTGTTGAAATTTTTTTTCAAAAAATACTTCCAAGCATTTGTTTAAGTTAAATTCTAAATTTCCATATTTTTCCCTAAACTCTTTGTCACTTTTTACACCAACAATTTGATGATATTTGTGATTGGTTTCTACAAATTTTGTTTTTTTACTTATCTTTTTCACTTTTTATTTTATTGATAATTTTAAGTTTGCAATTTTTATTTCAAGTTCATTTATTGCTTTATGTATTTGATCTTTTTCTATTTTACTTATGTTTTTGCCCATTGGGCTGTCTGGACTCATCGCTTTTTGAGTCGTGTCCATAAGATTACCTACCCTACCCCCTAACTTAATTAATGTGCTTGCTATATTTTCATATGTATTAATTTTGTTGCGTTCATCTTCAATCATGAGTGAAAAGTTATCAATAAAAGGTGTACCAAAAGATTTTCTTTGCATTAAAATATCAAGTTTAATTGCATCAATATAATGTAAATTATGATCCTTATCATCAGGGTCACTACATTTTCTATAATGAGAAATTGACTTATTAGTAATATTTTTTACAACATTTTCTTCAAGTTTATTAATTACTTGCAGAAGAATATGCTCAACAGTTAATGGTTTTCTAATTTTTGTCAAAACCTAAATAAAATTTTTTCCTGTGAACATGTACATACATTTTTCACAGCTTTTATTAATTTCAGGAACACTATCTAATTCTAAAGTTTTTTTCATATCTTTAATCTTGGCTTGTACCCAAGATACATCAGTTTCATATGGAACTAGTGTTATTGTAAAATTTAATTTTCCTTCGAATTTATCAAAGCTTTTTTCTCCATTGCACACATAAAAATAAGAAGTACTTGAAACCTCAAAGCCCATTTTTCTAAGAATATAAACGTATATATCCATCTGAATTTTGTAACCTTGGTGATACATATTTTCTAAGTATGCTTTAGTTTCAACTACATTATTACTAGATTGAGCTTTGTAATCTACTACAACTAATTCCTCTTTGTCTAAATCATACCAAATATCATCTACCCCACCATGTATTTCTATGTTTGTATCTTTATCTAAATAAGAAATACCTCCAGTTAAGGAATTTCTCCAATGATCCATTTTTTCATGTTGGAAAGGAATAAAATTAAGATTATGTTTTTTAAATATTGGGTGGGGTTTTTTTTGGTTTCTTAATGCGTCAAATTCTTTTTTCAGTAGTTCGTCTACAGCAACATTTAATGACCAACCAGGCATGCCTGGATCTTTCAGACCTTTAACTCTATCTAGATAAAAACATCTTTTACAATCCAAAAAATTACTTAATTTTGACCTACTAATTTTAAAAGATTCATTTGAACCTTTTTGATAAATACTTCCTTTTCGAGTTCTTAATGGGTTAATTTCAGTTAATTCACCTTTTGTATTTCTTTTTAATCCCATAAATATATTAATTTTTTACTTTTATTTTAGAATAATTAATATTAGATCAAACATGAAATGATTATTCAATAATTATTATGAAAAAAAAAGATGTATGGAATGAAGATATCAACCCTGATGGCATTTCCGAACCAATAGAAAGCTTATTAACTGATGTATGGGATAGAGGTTATTATCTAGAGACAGATGATGGTATTTGGTATGAAGTATATGTGAATGATCAAATAAAAAAAGTTTATAAAAAAATTAACTTAGATAATGATAAACAAAAAGAAATTTTTGGTAAATTTTATGATATTATGCTTGATCATTACGAGGATGACAATCAAATAACTTTTTTCGTTCCAAACAATGAAACTCGATACACATTGGATAAATTAACAGATATCTTAATCTAAATTAATATGCTCTTTTACCATTAATAATTATTGCGTAACCTGCACCTGTGTAGTCGCCTTCACAATCAATATACTTTTGAAATTCTTTTGTAACTTTTTTTTTGTTTTCATGAAAAAATTCATTTAGACGATCAGTCCATGCTTCACCTCTTTTTTCAATTATTTCATCAATTTCTTTTTTAGAATAATCTTTATTATCAATCCAACAATATAAATATGCATCAGGATCATCCTTATCTTGCTCTCCTAAAACTCCACCCTCCCAGTCCCAATAATCTATTTCAATTTTTATTTTTGAATTATTTAAGTGAAGTTGGGTAATTGTTCTAATTAAATCTTCACCTTCTTTAAAAACCTTTTTAGTTTTTGGATCTTTATTTGATGCTATTAATTCTTTTGTACTCATTATTAATATAAACATCATTTTATTTAAAATTCAACCATTGAAAAAATAGTATCCATAAGTTATGATATTCATGTGAAATATATTGAATTAATAAATGAATGTAAAAAAAGAGGACTAACTATTATCGATGATAATGGGAAGTTTTCTGTCTTAGATAAAAAAGGAGTTTCTTCTAAACTCAACTCAAGGGATATGAAGAAATATAAATCAGGAAAAGAGGATGTGCCTGATTATTTTTTAGAATTTCTTGACGCATTAAATTAAAATTTTTTTTATTTTATCTCTTTATGCTCCAGTCTTGCTCCAGTCTGGAGAAAATTATAAACCTGATTTTGCAATACTAATTTTAAGCTAAATTAAAGTTATGAGATTTTATAGGATGTTTTAGACTGTCTTGGACTACTATGGACTGACTTTAGCTTCTATCCCTCGGCTTTTAAGTCCTTTGTGTCTACCAATTGCAGATATATTAAAGCTTTTTCTTTAATATTTCATTTATTAATTGTGGGTTAGCTTTACCACCTGAAACCTTCATGGCTTGTCCCACAAAAAAACCAAATAATTTTTCTTTTCCATTTTTATACTCAATAGCTTTTTCACGGTTGTCATTGATTATCTTATCAATTAAAGCTTCTAATGCTTTGGGATCACTTTCTTGTTTTAAGCCCTTTTCTTCAACAATTATTTGAGGATCCTTATCTCCATCAAGCATTAATTCAAATATTGTCTTACCTATTTTTCCTGAAATAGTTCCATTTTTAATTAAATTAATTAACTTAGCTAAATTTTTTGCACTTATTGGGCTTTCAGATATTTCTAAATTTTTATTATTTAAAACAGCAAACAATTCACCGGTAATCCAATTGACTGCCAATTTCATATCTCGGTTCTTACCCATTTTTGCAACAACTTCTTCAAAATATTTTGCAGTATCTATATCAGATACTAATATTGTAGCTTCATAAGCGGAGATTTTAAATTCATCAATAAATCTTTTCTTTTTATCATCTGGCAGTTCAGGAATATCTGCTTTAAGTTTATTAATAAAATCATCTGAAACTTCTAAAGGTAATAAATCTGGATCAGGAAAATATCTATAATCATGAGCATCCTCTTTAGACCTCATTGACCTTGTTTCATTTTTTTTAGTATCAAACAATCTTGTTTCTTGATCTATAGATTTACCATCTTCAATTAAGTCAACTTGTCTATTAGCTTCGTAGTCAATGGCCATTTGCATAAACTTAATTGAGTTTACGTTTTTAATTTCACAACGTGTACCAAGTTTATCTGAGCCTTGTTTTCTAACTGATACATTTACATCAGCTCTTAATGATCCTTCTTGCATATTTCCATCGCAAGTACCGAGGTATCTCATAATGGATCTTAATTTTTTAATATAGGCGCTGACTTCATCTGGTGTTCTTAAATCAGGCTTACTTACAATTTCCATCAAAGCTACACCTGATCTATTTAAATCTACTAAAGTATTTTGAGGATCCATATCATGAATACTTTTCCCAGCATCCTGCTCCAAATGTAGTCTTTCTATTCCTACATCTTTTTGACCATTTGGCATATCTAGAACAACTGTGCCCTCTCCAACTATTGGATATTTAAATTGTGAAATTTGATAGCCTTGTGGAAGATCTGCATAAAAATAATTTTTCCTATCAAAAACTGATCTTTTATTGATTTGAGCTCTTAAGCCAATACCAGTTTTAATAGCTTGTTTTACACAATATTCATTGATAACCGGCAACATTCCTGGAAATGCAGCATCGACTAAACTAACTTGTGTGTTGGGTTCTGCACCAAATGTTGTTGAAGAAGATGAAAATAATTTCGAATCTGAAGTAACTTGTGCATGTACTTCAAGACCAATTACTACTTCATAAACATTATCTCGTCTTTCAATTAAATATTCTGAATTATTTTTAGTCATCTATTTAATCCACCAATCAGTAATTTTATTTTTAAATTGAATTTTTTCTTCCATAGCATAAGCAATGTTCAGAATATTTTGTTCATCAAAAGCTTTACCAATAATTTGAAGGCCTAACGGATAACCCTTGGTATCTAGAC
This sequence comes from Pelagibacteraceae bacterium, assembly GCA_016777565.1. GTDB lineage: Bacteria > Pseudomonadota > Alphaproteobacteria > Pelagibacterales > Pelagibacteraceae > Pelagilacustribacter. The sequence goes on along the minus strand of JADHRF010000052.1, from coordinate 733 downwards.
CAGCTGGTATAGAAATAGCTGGTAATCCTGCTAAATTAACTGGTACTGTAAAAATATCATTTAAATACATTGAGACTGGGTCATTAGTTTTTTCACCAATTTTAAATGCAGCACTAGGAGTTGATGGAGTTAAGATTGCATCAACTTTTTTATAGACTTCATCAAAATCATTTTTGATTAACTTTCTAACTTTTTGAGCTTTCAAATAATAGGCATCATAGTAACCAGATGACAAAACATATGTACCAATCATTATTCTTCTTTGAACTTCAGCACCAAAACCTTCAGATCTAGTTTTTTCATACATATCAATTAAGTTTTCACCTTTTGATCTAAAGCCATACTTAACACCGTCATATCTTGCTAAGTTTGATGACGCTTCAGCTGGAGCTACTATGTAATAAGCAGGTAAAGCATAATTTGTATGGGGTAATGAGATTTCAACAATTTCAGCACCACAATCTTTTACGTACTCGATTCCTTTAGCCCACAAATCCTCAATTTCTTTCGGCATGCCATCTACTCTATACTCTTTTGGAATACCAATTTTTTTACCTTTAATATTATTTGTTAATTCTTTACTATATTCATTTCTCTTAAAATCTATTGATGTTGAATCTTTTTCATCATAAGTACTAATGATCTCTTGAAGTAATGCACAATCTTTTACATCTTTAGACATCGGTCCTGCCTGGTCTAATGAAGATGCAAAAGCAACAATTCCATATCTTGA
>JADHRF010000051.1 GCA_016777565.1 Pelagibacteraceae bacterium | reverse complement strand
TAGGGTTTTTTGGTTATGAAATTTTGAATAATTTAATAGGTGTAAAGATAAATAAACAAAAAGGACTTAAATTTCCAAAGGGGATTTTTTATAAGCCAGAGACTATAAAAAAACTTTCAAATAAATTGAACTACAAACCAACTGATAATTCTAAATCCAAAGGTATTTTTAATATTAATTTAAATAAAGTCTCCTATAAAAATATTTTTAATAAATTTAAAAAGAAAATTAAGCTAGGGGAGACATATCAGATAAAAATTTGTACAAAATATAGAAAGAATTCACAAATAGATGCACTAGATTTTTTTTGCAGATTAACTAAAAGTAATATGGCTCCAGAGGCTTTTATGATAAATGATAAAGATTATTCAATCATTAGCTGCTCTCCTGAGAATTTAATAACAAAAACTAAAAATATAATTTCAACAAAGCCAATTGCTGGTACGTTAAAAAAATCAAAAAAACTTAACAAATCAAAAGCATTGAGTTTTTTCAAAAAAAATATTAAAGAAACCAAAGAACACAATATGATTGTTGATATGGAGAGAAGTGATTTATCAAAAATCTGTGAAGTTGGCTCTGTAAGAATTATAAAAAAGAAAATAGTTGAAGAATATAAAGACCTTTATCACTATGTAAGCTTAATAGCTGGAAAATTAAAGAAAAACACATCATCTTTAGAAATTATAAAAGCTATGATGCCAGGAGGGTCGGTAATAGGCTGCCCTAAAATTAGCACTCTTAATTTGTTAAATAAGCAGGAAAAAGAAAATCGAAATATTTATACTGGTAGTTTTGGATATTTAAAATTTAATGGTGATATGAGATTTAATATAATAATTAGATCAATTTTAAATTATCAAAATCAATCAGAAATATCAGTTGCTTCAGGAGTGGTAATAGACAGTAATGCATCTCATGAATTTAATGAAAATTATATAAAAGCTAAAGCTTTAATAGATTTATATAAATGATTTATATTATTGATCATAAAGATTCTTTTACCCACAATGTTGTTCATCAATTCTCAAGATTTGATAAAGTAGAATGTGATAATTTTAATGATATAAATGAAACAAAGTTAAAAAAATCTAATGTGCTGGTATTTTCTCCAGGACCAGGGGCACCAAAAGATTATCCACTGACATCAAGAATTTACAAAAAATACAAAGGAAAAAAGAAAATTATTGGTATTTGTTTAGGTTTTCAACAAATTTTATACTGTGAAAAAGGTAAAATTATTGAACAAAATAAGATTTATCATGGTTTCCAATCAAAAATAAAAACTACAAACAAAAGTCTTTTATTTAAAAAAGATCAAAAATTCACTGTAGGTAGATATCATTCATTAAAATTAAAAGAGCCTTTTATTGCAAAAAATTTTGAAATTACGATGAGGTGTGCTATTTCAAATGTCGCAATGGCTATAGAAAATAATAATGAAAAAATATATGGATTTCAATTTCACCCAGAATCTTTTTTAACTGAAAATGGTAACTTACTTATTAAAAAAATCCTATCAGCGTAAAACCTTAAAGGAAATAAAGTTTCAAGATCTATGGGGTGATCGTGGTGTTTTTACTACAATGATGATATTTGGCAAACCAGCTAAAATTTTATTCTTTAAAAAACATATCGAAAATTTGATTAAGTCAGCAAGACATTACAAATTAAATAAACCAGAACTTAAGAAAAATGTTCTTAGCTTGATAAAAAAAAATATTGATAAAAAAAAATCATACAATCATTTACTTAGAGTTGCTTTAAATAATAAAACAATTTCTATTTCATTAAGAAAAAGAGTTACACCTAAACTAAAATTTAATTTAAAGTTAATTAAATACAAAAGAGAGGATCCAGAGTTTAAAAATTTAAAATATAAAATGATATTAAAACATTTATCAAAAATGGATAATTCATCATCAGATGTTGCTTTAAGTTCTCATTATAAAATATTAGAAAGTGGAACTTCCAATATTCTACTCATAAAAGACGATAAAGTTTATTCGCCATTAGAGGGAATTTATAAAGGAATAACTTATAAATTTTTTAAACAGAAATTAAAAAAAATTATTAATAAAAATATTTTTATTAAAACGTTAAATAACTATGATGAAATTTTGCTTGTTGGATCAGGTAAGGGAGTGGCTTCAATCGAAACAATTAAAAATATAAAATGGAAAAGAAAAAGTCTAAATTTTTACAAAAAATTGTCCTATATTTATAATAAGGAAATTTCAAAATGTTCGATCTATAAATAAAAAATATGAAAGACCCAAATAATCCATGTTTATTTTGTAATATTAAAGAAAGTGGGTTGGCAAAAGAAAATGATTTAGCATATGCAAGTTACGACTCTTATCCAGTTGCTGAAGGGCATTGTTTGGTTATACCAAAAAGACATGTGAAAGATTACTTTGATTTATCTGATGAAGAAATTTTAGCTTGTAACGATTTGATTAAAGAAATTAAGAATGAAATTATTGAAAAAGACAATTCTGTTAAAGGATTTAATATAGGATCAAATGCTGGAAAAATTTCTGGTCAATCAATCTTACATTGTCATATTCATTTAATACCTAGAAGAGCTGGAGATGTAGAAAATCCCCAAGGTGGAATAAGATCAGTGATTCCCTCAAAACAACATTATAAACGTAAATCATAAGTTGTATTTTGCAATTAATTGCGTCGGATATTACGGTTGATTATTATTTCAACTGTACTAGAAACATCTCAATAAGTTAAAATTCTATCAAAAGAGTAAAATTATGATGACAGTTAATCCATATGCTACACTTGCAGAAAGTATACCTTCAGCAGTAATTCAGGGCTTCGTATTAGTAATGTTAGCTCTAATTTTCTTTGGAACTGTTATTCAAATGATACACCATAAAAACATTACTTATTTTTTTAATAACGCAAAAAAAGCAAAATTATCTGCAGAAAGAGAACTTAGCACAGGCCATAAAGCGGCGATAATTGCAAAAACAGTTGTCCATGACATTGCAACTACAGCTGAACTTGGAATTGGCAAAAGAAGAGTAGCCCATGTATTAGGTATGTGGGGAACTATTTTGTTTTGGGTCGCTTCTGTAGTTATGATCTTTTGTTATTCTTCAGTTGGTGCTGTTACCCCAGATATTTGGCCAATGATGTGGCATGTGGGTGCAATAATGACTTGTATAGGTGGTTATTGGTTTTGGTTATTCTTAAGAGTAGATGTTCTAGCCGAAGCACACCCTTGGTACAGAATTATAAAAGCTGATTTATTTGTTCTAACCTTATTAGCATGTGCAACATTTGGTTTGGCATGGTCATACACACAATCTTTGAATTTAGAAAATAGATGGGATGATAAAGTTTATTTAGTTTTATATATTTTATCAAACATTGCGTTATTTGGTGGAGTATACTGGTCTAAATTTGCCCATATGTTTTATAAACCAGGTGCAGCAATCCAAAAAAATTTAGCAGAAGCTGATGGTTCAAGAGACAATCTTCCTCCATTAGCTGAAGCACCAAAACAATTTGGTTTAGGTATTAAAAGAGAACAACCAAAACATTATTAATATGATAAATTTAAAAAAGGAGAAAAAATAATATGTCAACATTTGTATATATGACGAGATGTGACGGATGTGGTCACTGTGTAGATATTTGTCCATCTGACATCATGCACATAGATGAAAATATTAGACGTGCAAAAAATATTGAACCTAATTTTTGTTGGGAATGTTATTCATGTGTAAAGGCATGTCCTAATCATGCAATTGATGTAAGAGGTTATGCTGACTTTGCTCCTATGGGGCACAGCGTTAGAGTTAGACGTGAAGAAGAAAAAGGAACCATTTCTTGGAAAATTAAATTTAGAAATGGAACTACAAAAGATTTTGTTTCACCGATTACAACTAAGCCATGGGGAAAATTTATTCCAAAATTAGCTGAAGGTGATAAACCAAATCAAGGTGAAATTAATTCACAAAGACTTTATACTGAGCCTCAAGGTTTAAATATTGATGGTGAATTACCGTCAGTACCAAAAGATTCATTTAAAAAAGGAGTTTACTACTAATGGCGAAACATAAGACACATTACGAAGATTGTGACGTTCTTGTTGTTGGTGGTGGTATGGCTGGTACTGGTGCTACTTTTGAAGCAAGACATTGGGGACGAGACATGAAAATTGTTTGTGTAGAGAAAGCTAACATTGACAGAAGTGGGGCTGTTGCTCAAGGTCTGTATGCTATTAACTGTTACATGGGTATGCAATGGGGTGAAAACCAACCAGAAGATCACGTAAGATATGCTCGTAATGATTTGATGGGAATGGTCAGAGAAGATTTAGGTTATGATATGGCTCGTCATGTTGACTCAACTGTTCATATGTTTGATGAGTGGGGTTTGCCAATGATGAAAAATGAAAAAACTGGCCGTTATCTAAGAGAAGGTAAGTGGCAAATTATGATTCATGGTGAAAGCTATAAACCAATTGTTGCAGAGGCTGCAAAGAAATCTGCTGATAAAATTTATAATAGAATTATGATTACTCATCTTTTGATGGATGAGTCTAAAGAAAATAGAGTAGGTGGAGCAGTAGGATTTAACATGAGAACTGGAGATTTTCACGTGTTTAGATCAAAAACAGTTATCGTTGCAGCTGGTGGGGCATCTCATATTTTCAAACCAAGAGCTGTTGGAGAAGGAATGGGAAGAACATGGTATGCGCCTTGGAGTAATGGTTCAGCTTATGCTTTACCTATTGCTGTTGGTGCTAAAATGACTCAAATGGAAAACAGAATTGTCTTATGTAGATTTAAAGATGGTTACGGTCCTGTTGGAGCTTATTTTTTACACCTTAAAACTTATACTCAAAATGCAAATGGAGAGAATTATGAGAAGAAATGGTATGATCAAACTAAAGAGTTAGTTGGTGAGTACATTGATCACCATCCAACACCAACATGCTTGAGAAACCATGCATTTATTCAAGAAACTATGGCTGGTGGTGGACCAATTCATATGGTCACAACTGAGGCTTTTCAAGATCCACATTTGGAAACTGTAGGTTGGGAAAATTTTTTAGGTATGACTGTTGGACAAGCTGTAGTTTGGGCCTCTCAAAACATTGATCCCAAATATACAAATCCTGAATTAACTACATCGGAGCCTTATGTTATGGGTTCTCATGCAACATGTTCTGGAGCTTGGGTTAGTGGTCCTGAAGACCTATCACCACCAGAATATTTCTGGGGTTATAATAGAATGTTAACAATTGATGGACTATTTGGCGCTGGCGACACAGTTGGTGGTAGTGCTCATAAGTTTTCTTCTGGGTCTTTTACAGAGGGTCGTTTAGCTGCAAAAGCAGCTGTTAAATATATTGAAGATCAAAAGGCAGAAGGTATTAAAGTTTCAGATAAACAATGTGAGGATTTTAAAACTGCTGTATTTAAACCACTAGATACATATCAAGTAGCACAAAATGAGATTACTGGTGGAACTGTTTCACCTAGCTATATTTCTCCTATTCAAGGACTACAACGTCTGCAAAGAATTATGGACGAATATGTAGGTGGAATTGCTACTAATTATATGACTAATGGAAATATGCTCAAAAGAGGTTTAGAACTTTTAGCTTGGTTAGAAGAAGATTTAGAAAAAGTAGGTGCAGAAGATCTTCACCAATTAATGAGAGCATGGGAATTAAAGCATAGAGCATTAACCTCTCAGTGTGTAACAGAGCATACTATGTTCCGTGAAGAAACTCGTTGGCCCGGATATTATTACAGAGGTGATCATATGAAATTAGATGATGATAATTGGCACTGTTTGACTGTTTCAAGACGTGACCCTAAAACAGGTAAATTTTCTATGGAAAAAGTGCCCGTTTATCACATAGTTGATGAAAACGAGAAGAAAAAAGCTTCTTAAAAATAATTAAAATTTACTTATGAATCTTCTAGAGAAATCTGATGATGAAATTATAGAAATAGCCAAACCTATTTGGGATAATTTGGTAAGATCATCAAACATGAAAGATTATGGTAGTTTTACAAAAGATTTTGGGACTCAAATGTTATTTGGGGCTAATGAAGTAGAGCTTGGAAAACAATGGTCCAATAATAAACTTTTAACTAGTTTGGCAGATGATTATGAGGCTTTTGGATGTCTTAGAAGAGGTAAAAATATTACAGTGCTTTTTAAGCAAAAAAGTAAAGAGATAGAAGGGGAATTTTTAGGTAGATTGGTATTAGGTACTGAGGGAGAAGAAGTCAAAGTCTTTGGAGCCACAATTTATTAATTTAAAAAAAATAATCTAAAAAATATTTTCATTAAAAAAAAGTAATTATTTGACAATTAATTTCCTCATGTTATTGAGAATAATATATGCCAGAAATTATTAAAAATTTACCTAATGAAATTAAAAAAAACAAACTAAAAACTGGTATTTTCATAGGACTTTCTGCATATTGGGGATTAATTTTGATTGGTACTTTTTTATCAATTAATTAAAATTTTTTTTTATAAAATCTATATATTGACATCATTATACATCAGGAATATCCATTAATTAAATATATATGGATGTATTTTTACCAATAGCAGAAGTATCAGTTAATATAGTTGCAATTTTTTCATTAAGTGCTGTTGTAGGAATTCTTTCAGGTTTATTTGGTGTAGGTGGAGGCTTTTTAATGACTCCATTTTTAATATTCTTAGGTGTTCCACCAACTTATGCGGTTGCCAATGAAGCAAATAATATACTTGCTACGTCAGTATCAGGCTCAACCACACATTATTTAAAAGATACACTTGATTACAAAATGGGTTTAATGATTGTAATTGGTGGAGCGATTGGAACATTAATAGGAATTTGGACATTTACTTATTTTAAAGGCATAGGAAAAATAGATATCGTTATCTCTTTAG
>JADHRF010000050.1 GCA_016777565.1 Pelagibacteraceae bacterium | reverse complement strand
TAATAAAAGAAAATAAATATGATTTAATTATTAATTGCGATCCAAACAACCCTATTTCAAAAAAATATTTTTCTAGAAAAATTAGTAAGGATTATTTTAATCGTGCATATACAGGAACAATAATACACGACAAATTTGATAATAATAAAGCTGTGCAAATTTTTACTAAATGTGGACCAATAGCATATTTGCCTTTGTCTCAAACAGAAACATCAGTTGTGTGCTCTTTAGACCTTAAAAACAAAAGTGTATATACAAACAAAGAAGTTTTAACATTAATTAATAAAAATAATCCAGGATTTGTTTTAAAAAAAATTTCAGATTTAAAAAGTTTTAAATTAAATCTTACAAATTTAAGAAATTATTCGCATGGAAATATTCTGGCCTTTGGAGACTTACTTCATAAAATTCACCCTTTGGCGGGACAAGGATTCAATATGACTCTAAGAGATATTAAAGTTTTATCTGATTTAATTGAGGAAAAAATAGATTGTGGGCTGCCGTTAGATATTTCTATAATTGAAAAATTTGAAAAAGAAACAAAACATAAAAATTTCATTTTTTCAAATGGAATTGATTTAATTCATGAAATATTTAATTTTAATAAGAACTCTAATAATACAAACTTTAATAATTTCCTAAAAATAATTGGGAAGAACAAGTTTTTTAAGGATATGTTTATGAAAGTCGCTGATGTTGGATTTAGGAGTTATTGAAGAGTTGAGTTATTAAAATCATCATAGTTATACGTATTTAAAATTTCAGCTATTTTATCTTTTCGAGATATTAAATTTTTGCATTCAAGCAAAATTTGTTTTTCTTCTAGGGAGAACGGTGATGCCATTGAAAGAGCATTAATAGTCTCATTTAAATCTTGCTTTTCTAAAGATTTCCAATTTATCAAATACCCTTTTTTTTCAAACAATGATTTAAAACTTTTAAAAATCAATTCTAAATCAGAGAATTTTAGCTCCTCTTTTTTTAATTGGGTATCTTCTTTAAAATCATTAAAGTTTATTTCACACTCTCTATAAGACTTATCATTTTTTATTTCCTTAATAATTTTAAACCTACTTAAACCAAGTAACTCAATTAAATACCTTCCATCAGAGGTGCTTTCAAATTTCTTAATCTTTCCTAAACACCCCACCTCATAAAGATCAGGTATTGTTTCTGAATTATTTTTTCTTGGTTGGATTAAACCAATTATTTTATTGTTTTTTAAACTATCATTTATCATTTCAACATACCTAGGCTCAAAAATGTTCAAGGGAACAGTTGTGTGTGGAAAAATAATAAAATTACTTAAAGGAAAGACAGGTATTATTTTTGGTAATTCATCTTTTTTCATTCGATATTTTAACAAACTTTTTAAAATCTACAAAGAAGACAAATATTTTATTATTGCTTGTATTGAAAAAAACATCTAATTATACTGGATTTTATAAGCGGGTCTAGCTCATTGGTAGAGCGAATCGTTGCCAACGATTAGGTAGAGGGTTCGATTCCCTTGACCCGCTCCAGAAAAATGAGTGATTTATTAAACAAAAAATGTGAACCTTGCGAAGGTGGAATTTTGCCATTCGACATAAGTGAAATACATAAATATCAAAAAAAAGTTGATGGGTGGGATGTAAAAAAAAATGAAAAACAAAAATATTTTTTAGAAAAAAATTTTAAATTTAAGAATTTTGAAAGAAGCAAAAATTTTATAGATAAAGTTGCAGAAATAGCTGAGAGTGAAAACCATCATCCAGAAATTATATTCGGTTGGGGTTATGCAAAAATTGAAATTACAACACACGCAATTGAAGGATTGTCCATTAATGACTTTATTTTAGCAGCTAAGATTGACCAAATAGTTAATGCCTAAAATGCCTTGTTTTAGAAAATAGTAAAATTGTATTTGTCTGATTTGCAAATTTAATAATTTCTTTATCTCTAATTGAACCTGATGGTTGGATAACAGCAGACACACCTGATTGAATTAATTTTTCAATTCCATCTACAAAAGGAAAAAAAGCATCTGAAGCAGCAACGAGTCCTTCATTAAAATTTTTAAACTTATTCATTTTATTGATAGCTATTTGACAACTATCAAGCCTGCTTGGTTGTCCTGAGCCTATACCTACTGTAGCAGCATTGTTTGCTAAAACTATTGCATTTGATTTAACATATCTACAAACATTAAATGCAAAAATTAAGTCGTTCAATTGAGATTTTGTAGGTTTTTTTTTCGACACTATTTTAAAATCCTTAGTAGTAAATTTTTTAAGATCCTCTGATTGTGAAAGCAAAGTATCATTAACTGAGTTAAATTTAATAACGTCGGACATAACGAAATTTGTAGCATCAATAACTCTTAAATTTTTCTTCTTTTTAAAAATTTTTAGAGCCTCGCTGTCAAAGCCATTTGCAATTACTACTTCTAAAAAAATTTTATTTAATTCAATAGCAATTTTTTTGTTTATCTTAAAATTGAAAGATACAATTCCACCAAAAGCACTGATAGGGTCACAAGCTAGTGCCATTTTATAGCTTTTAAGCTTGTTGTTATTTATAGAAACACCACATGGATTGGCATGCTTTACAATAACTGTACCAGTGTCATTTGGTAAAGATTTTGAAATAGTTAAGGCTGAAAAAATATCATTATAATTATTATAGCTGAGCTGTTTTCCTTGGATTTGATTAATACTTAACTTTTGTGATTTAGAATAAATAGCACCTTCTTGATGAGGGTTTTCACCATATCTTAACGTTTCTATTAAATTGCCATAAATAACTTTCTTTTTTGGAAAATGATTATTGGTAATTTTATTAAAATAGCCTGAAATTAATGCATCATAATATGCGGTTTCTGAAAAAGCCTCCAAAGACATTCTCTCTCTAAAATTTAAAGAAGTTGATCCTTTATTTTTTTCTATTTCATCAATTAAGTCACTATATTGTTTGGTAGAAGTTAAAACGGTAACGTCATTATAATTTTTTGCGGCAGCTCTAACCATAGTTGGGCCACCAACGTCAATATTTTCAATAATTTCTGAGTGTTTCTTTGTTTTTTCTAACGTTTTTTCAAAAGGATAAAAATTAACAATTACAAGATCAATTTCTTTAAAATTGTATTTTTTCAAATCTTTTTGATGAGATTTATTATTTCTCTTGCTTAATAAACCAGCATGTATTTTGGGGTGTAATGTTTTAACTCTTCCATCAAGTATTTCTGGAGAATGTGTATAATCTGAAACTTCAAGACATTTATATTTTAGTTTTCTAATTTCCTTAAATGTTCCACCTGAACTTATTATTTCAATATTATATTTTTTTAAAACCTTTAAAAGATTTATAAGATTATTTTTATCAGAAACAGAGATTAGAGCTCTTTTAATTTTTTTCATTATAATTTGGTAATTTCCCATTTTATAGTCTGATTTTCAGTGTTAGTCATGCCTGAAATATTTATATTTTGATTATCTGTAAAAGAATTTTTTTTTCCAAAATATAGACCACTATCAATGTTAATATTATTATCATCTGAATTGAATTTCCATCCCTCTCCATCAAGGTCAATAAATATTGATTTATTATCTTGTGTTTTCATAACTTTACTGCTCGGTTCTAAGTGAAATCTAATATCAAATTTTAAGTTTTTAATTTTATTTTTTGAGATTAATCTATCGTATCCGATGAACTTCATTTGTTCCGGAAAAAATTCTATTTCTCTGTTATGAATAATGCCATAATTTTTTAAATAGCCATCATGAGATGCATCAATTTTCCAATAGTTTTTTTCAAAAACAATATTTTTTTTTATTATCTTTAATCCATCAGAAATAATGGAATTAGACTGAGAGTCTTTTTTGAATTTACAAGAAGATTGATCATTTATTACTAGCGTACTGTGTGCAGCTGTTGTTTTTGAAAGTTCATTTAGCTTATGATTATGATCTTGAAAATATCCACAATTACTAATCAATTTTTTATCATTAGATACAATTTCAAAAGATAATGCACCTGCTTGGTAATTCGATGAAAATTTTTTGTCAACACTTGATCCAATATCAACTATTAGCGAATTTTTTTTGTTATTTAGAATAACATAGCCCCCTAATTCATTATTTTGATTTTTAAAAGAGTATCCCAATCTTTTTAAATAATTATCAAAATCTTCATTTTTAGAATTATGATTTCCATTAAATAGAAAATTTTTTTTTTTATTTTGCCATATAAATACATAAGCTTGACCTAAATAATAAATATTTTCATCAATGTATTCTGGTATATCATTTTGAGACTCTTTTAACCATTCTCTAATTAGAATAAAATATTTTAAATAAAAATTTAATTGTCTAATATTCCTTGATTTAGGAAATCCATTTTCATCTATCGAAAATTTTATAATTTTTTTTAATAAATCTAATCCAGATAATAAATAATTATTTTTCCCGTTATAAGATAATCCAGATAAAATAATTGCCGCACAACCAATTAATTTATCATCAACCCAATCAGATTTATTAATTTCTTTAATTAGATGGTTAATTTGTTTTTTAATTATATTATTAAATTTATTTCTATAAACGACTTCACCATCTTCGTAAGTAAGTTTAGCATTTGAAATCCAGGAAATTATTCTTTTTGATAAAATATCAATTTGCCAATTCTTAGAATTATATTTATTGTTTTTTTCAATCCATTTCAAAATGATATTTTGAGTTTCTCTCTTAGAGGACTTTAAATCTAAGCTAAATAACCAAAAAAAACTGTTTAAATTATTATGATCTTTTTCCAATAAATCTTTATTCCATATTTCATCCATAGAATAATTTTCTATATTTATTTTTTTTTTATTAAATTTAATCAAACAATCAAGTAAACTTGGGCTAGGCTTATATGTTAGGATAGAGTCATCATATAAAGAAATTCTGCGATCATAAATATTGGAGTTTAAATAAAAAGAATAAATTTTTTTTTTTAAAAATGAAATAGAATTTTTAAAAATCATTATTTTAACTTGATTTTAAAAGGTCAATATTCTTTTTTATATTTCCATCATTATTTTTAAATATAGTTGTACCTGAAACTAAAATATTTGCTCCAGCTTCAATAGCTAATTTACTGTTATCAAAGTTTATTCCACCATCTATTTCAATGTCAAAATTCAATTTCTCTTGTCCTTTGATTTTATTTAATTTTTTTATTTTTTCTAAAACTTCAGGCATAAATTTTTGACCTCCAAAGCCAGGATTGACACTCATAATTAAAATTAAATCTACTTTATCTAAATATTTTTTTACTAAGTCAATTTTACTTTCAGGATTTAATGAAATGCCAACTTTTTTATTTAGTTTTTTAATAAGTTTAATTGAGTCGTTCAAGTTACTTGTAGCCTCTGGATGAATTGTTATGATGTCAGCTCCAGCATTTGCATAATCCTCTATGTATTTGTGGACTGGTGATATCATTAAGTGAACATCAAAAGGTATTTTGGTGTACTGTCTTAAGGACTTTATAACAGGCGGACCCAAAGTTAAATTTGGAACAAAGTGTCCATCCATCACATCTACATGAATCATATCAGCTCCACCATCCTCAAGTCTTTTAATTTCATTACCTAATTGACTAAAATCAGCTGATAAAATTGATGGTGAAATTTTTATATTTTTCATTGATTACAATATTACTAGTATCAATTTTATTTTTTAATTTGAATTAATTTTTACCAAAAATTCGATAAATTTCTGCAGCAATTTCACTTTCTAGAGGAAAAGAGAGCATTCCCATGACAGAATAACCCAATAGATAAGGCATAAGGTAAAATCTGATCATATAGAAGAACCAAGCCACATAAAGTGGAACAAGAAAAGGAATAATAAAAGATGGAGTTATTGGTTTAAATAAACGTATTAAAGGATTTGTTAACTTTACAAATGCTTTCATGAAAAAGAATTCTGAATTTTCTCTTTGAAAAATATTCATCGCTACTCTTCCAATTAAAGTCCACATAATGAGACCTAAAATATAATCGATTATAAGTATAACGGGATGAATATCAGGCATAAATATAAAAAGGAATTTTGTTTTTTAACTTAACTAAGGGGCGAAATAAATCGCCCCTTAATAAAAATTTAATTAGTGTTGTTTTCCTAGAATTGTTTTACCGCTAGGAATACGAACTTCATCAACCATTGCTTGAGTTTTTGCATCTGGTGCTTTTGTTAGTAAACTAACAACGACCATAGACACTAAACTAACCAATGATCCAATTATACCGAATGTAAGTTGAGTTACACCCCATATTGGAGTTCCACCAGTACGTACGTGGATTAAATACCAAGTACCAGCTGCTAAACCTAGTAGCATACCTGCAACAGCACCTTGTGCGTTTGCTCTCTTCCACCATACACCTAGTACAAGTGGGAAGAACAATCCTGACATTGCAAAGTCAAAAGCCCAGATTACTGAACCTAAGATACCTTGAATTTCAAGAGCTGCAATAGTTGCTCCAGCAAAACCAATTAATACAAGTAATACCCTTGCAACAATTAGCCTTTTTGCAGTTTCTGCTTTTGGATCAATGATCTTGTAATACAAGTCATGAGATAAAGCATTTGCAATCGCTAGAACTAAACCATCAGCCGTAGACATGGCAGCAGCCATACCTCCAGCAGCAACTAGACCTGAGATTACATAAGGTAATCCAGCAATTTCTGGAGTTGCTAACACAACGGCTTTACCACCCATGAAAAACTCATTTAATTCAAGAGTTCCATTACCGTTAAAGTCGCTAACAAACATCAGATTTGCTTGGTTCCAGTTTTGGTACCAGTCTATTGCCTGAACATCAGTTATTGATTTACCAATAATTCCAGTCGCAAGATTTGGATCAATCAATGATAGTTTTGACAACGTAGCTAACATTGGCGCAGTTGAGTATAACAAGAAGATGAAAAGTAGCGACCATGCTACTGATCTTCTAGCTGATTTAACACTTGGAGTAGTAAAG
>JADHRF010000049.1 GCA_016777565.1 Pelagibacteraceae bacterium | reverse complement strand
TATTCAAAACATCCAGTTATTTCAGCTCCATCAGGATTAACTTTGGGAGGTGGGTTTGAGGTAATGGTGCAAAGTAACTTTGTAGCATCACATACAAATATTGTTGTTGGATTGGTCGAAACTATTGTTGGGTTAATCCCAGCAGGTGGTGGATGTAAAGAAATGTTAGCAAGATGGCTTGATACAGATGAAGCGAAAAAGGACCCTAATTATGCACCTTTAAAAGTTTTTGACATTATTGGATATGGAAAGACCGCCACTTCACCTGTTGAAGCTGAACCAATGAAATACCTAAGACCAGTTGATAAAAAAATTATGAATAGAAATAGTTTACTAGAAGTTTCAAAAAAAATTCTTATGGAAAATAAAGATTTTAAAGCACCAAATGAAGTAAAATTTAATCTTCCTGGAAAATCTGTTTTAGAAGACATGAATAAGATTTTAGATAAATTGTATAACGATAAAGTAATTTTAGATCACGGTGTAACAGTTGCTAAAGAGTTAGCGCATGTTTTAAGTGGCGGAGACACTACAATTGACAAAACTTTATCAGAAGATGATTTATTTAAATTAGAATTAGATGCATTTATGAGATTAATTGAAACTCAAAAAACTCAAGATAGAATTAAACACACACTAGCGACTGGCAAGCCTTTAGTTAATTAACATTCTGATAGAATTAATAAAATCTGGTCTTAATACATATTGAGATTTATCCAGATATTTTATTTTTTCTAAAGCTTCTAGTCCAAAAATTACTTTTCCTATAGGAGTGTATTCAGTTTCATATAATGGTTCATCTTTCAATATTATAAAAAATTGACTATCCTCAGTATTATATTTTTGTGTTCTGGCTAATGCTACAGACCCTTTATCAAAATTAAATGGAGAGTCTAATTCAGATTTGATAGTTCCCAATCCTGATTTTCCTGTTCCAATTTTTCCATAATCTATGTATCCCTTTTTGCCAAATTCTAAATCTCCGGCTTGCACAAGAGTGTCCTTGATTACTCTATGAAAAGCAATATCGTCATATGCTTTAGATTTGACCAATGTTATAAATCTTTTTACAGCGTTAGGAGAAACATTAGGATAAAGTTCAATTATAACATTTCCACAAGGTACATTTAGTACCGCAATATTTCTAGGATTATCAAATTCAATTTTTTTAGGATCATAATTTTTAACAAATAAACATTTATCTTTAATTAAAAAATAAGATCCAAAAAAAAATATAGCTAGAATGATAACGAAAATAAAAATTATCTTTTCAGCGAGAGAGGCTTTAATTTTTTTAATCATAAAATAAAATTTTTATCAATTTTCAATATATTTGTTTTTATGAATTGTATTTTTTTTTCTAAAATAGGATCAGTATTATTGATGTCTAATCCCATCATTAAGTGAGAAAATACTTCTGCCATATCCTCAGAAGCTGTAGATCTAGAATATTCTGTAAAAAAACCATCTGTCTTTTTATAGGTATCCAAACCTAATTTATCAGTGCAAGTAGAACATTCCGCATATTCAAATTCTTTAACATTAAAATCAGACCATATTTTTTCATTAAACAATTCTTTGTAGGTATCATTAATTATATGAAATACTTCATGATGAATTACTCTTTCAAAGTAATTTTCACTAAATTTAACATCTAGTATCAAGGTTTTCATTATATGGTCTGGTATTCCAGCAGTATTAATTTGTGAAATAGATAAATCTTCACAAAGAACAATATATTTTAAGCTTATTTTTTTTAAAAATTTTTGATTATATTTATCTAAATTTTTTTTAATAATTTTGTATTTTTCATCTAAAAAATTTTTCTTTGAACTATAGCAATTGATATTGTTATCAATACCTATAGTGAAAGGTTGTTTTGCATAGAGATACCTAAGCTTGTTAGGAGTTTTTGTATTGTAAATTTCTAAATTAGGAATTTTAATAAGATTATAAATGGTATCTGCTTGTACTTGAGTAAAAATAAATAAAGATAATACAATTATTCTAATTAGGTTCATAAATTAACATATAGTAGATATTCCAATTTAAAAGAATGTGATACAATTTTACTGTGAAAAAAAAAAGAAATAAAGATCCAATCCAACCTGTAAGTGGAACTAAAGTACCACGGTTTGCTGGCCCTTCGACATTTGCAAGATTACCTGAGTTGAGAGATGTTGAAAGCTGTGATGTAGCTATTGTAGGAATACCATTTGATGCTGGTACAAGTTATAGGCCTGGTGCTAGATTTGGCCCTCAAAGCATTAGACAGGCTTCAAGACATTTAAGAACAAATTATCATCCAAGTTATGATGTTGAACCCTTTAAAGTTCAGCAAGTTGCTGATGCAGGAGATATTACCTGTAATCCTTTTAATATAGAGGAAGCAATTAAACAGATTGAAGTTGGTGCAGAAGAGTTATTAAATAAAGTTGGGGGGATCATTAGTCTTGGTGGAGACCATACAATCGCATTTCCTTTATTAAAGGCAATTAACAAAATTAATAATGGTCCAGTTGCATTAGTGCATTTCGATGCTCATTTAGATACTTGGGATACTTATTTTGGTGCACCTTATACACACGGCACTCCGTTTAGAAGAGCAAGAGAAGAAAATCTATTTTTAGATGATGCTTCAATGCACGTAGGGATAAGAGGACCATTATATAGTAGAGATGATATTAAAAATGATGAAAGTTTTGGCTTTAAAATTATTCATTGTGATGAGTTTCAGACACAAGGCACTGATAAAATTGCTGAAAGAATTAAAAAAAGAGTTGGTAACAATCCTTTATATCTATCAATTGATATAGATGTATTAGATCCTGCTTTTGCTCCTGGCACAGGTACCCCAGAAATTGCAGGAATGACTACAAGAGAAATGGTTAATGTTATACGAGGTTTATCTGGTATGAATTTGATTTCAGCAGATGTCGTTGAAGTTTCACCTGCCTATGATCACGCGGAGGTCACCTCTCTTGCAGCTGCAACAATTGTATACGAGTTAACAAATTTGTTTGCAAAAAAATAAGGAAAGGTTAGGAGTCTGTTATGGAAAATAAAAAAAATTTTTATATTGATGGGAAATGGGTTGCACCAAAAAGCAAAGAAGAAATTAAAGTAATAAATCCTGCTACAGAAGAAAATTGTGCGGTTATTTCTTTAGGAAATAAAGAAGATGTTAATCTTGCTGTTAGTTCAGCAAAGAGAGCATATAGTTCTTGGGCATTTTCTTCAAAAGAAGAAAGAATTGAATTATTAGAAAAACTTTACGAAAATTATAAAAAAAGATGGGCAGATATTGCAGAAGCAATTACGACTGAAATGGGTGCTCCAAAAGATTTTGCATCAAAATTGCAAGCTGGTACTGGTGCAGCACATTTAAAATCTTTTATAAAGTATTTAAAAAACTTTGAATTTGAAAAACCTTTAGGAGAACATGCACCTAACCAAAGATTAATTTATGAACCCAAAGGTGTTTGTGCTTTAATCACACCATGGAACTGGCCAATGAACCAAGTTTGTTTAAAGGTCATACCTGCACTAGCTTCTGGTTGCACGATGATTTTAAAACCATCTGAGCTTGCTCCATTGTCTTCAATGATTTTAGCTGAACTAATAGATGAAACAAAATTCCCTGCTGGGGTTTTTAATTTAGTAAATGGAGATGGGGCAACAACAGGAGATGCACTAACTAGTCATCCAGATGTAAATATGATTTCATTTACCGGCTCAACAAGAGCTGGAGCATTAATTTCACAGAATGCAGCTAAAGATTTTAAAAGAGTTAGCTTAGAGTTAGGTGGAAAGGGAGCAAATATTATTTTTAAGGATGCTGATCCTGAAGCAATTGAAAGAGGTGCTTTAAGATGTTTTAGAAACTCTGGTCAATCATGCAATGCACCTACAAGAATGCTTGTTGAAAAATCAATTTACAATGAAGCTATAGAAAGATTAAAAAAATATACAGAAAATTTTGAGGTAGGTGATCCTAAAAAAGAAGGGGAGCACATTGGACCTGTAATTTCTGAGACTCAATATAACAAAATTCAAACTTTAATTAAAAAAGGAATAGACGAGGGTGCAAAATTAGTTGCAGGAGGCCCTGGTAAACCTGAGGGTTTAGAAAAAGGATATTTTGTAAAACCCACAGTTTTTGCTGATGTTAATAACGAAATGGATATAGCTAGAACTGAAATTTTTGGACCAGTGTTATCTGTTATGCCTTTCGAAACTGAAGAAGAAGCAATTCAAATTGCTAATGATACCCCTTATGGATTAACCAACTATATTCAAACTCAAGATAAAGAAAAAGTTAAAAGAGTTGCTAGAAAACTAAGGTCAGGAATGGTGGATGTTAACGGTGCAGGTATTGCAGTTGATGCACCTTTTGGAGGATTCAAACATTCTGGTATTGGTCGAGAAGCTGGAGAGCATGGTCTAGAAGAATTTTTAGAAGTTAAATCAGTTGGTGGTTGGAATAACTGATTAAATACAACTTTGAAGTGTTCATTTTAGGCTGACTTTAATTTAACATTGATAATCAATACTTAAAGCCTGTTTCAAACAAATCATTTGTTTGAATTTGTTATAGAAATACATAAGCTTGCTACATTAACTTTGCGACATTTAAAATATTTGAATTCGCAAAATACAGAGAGGAAAAATATGAGTAGATCAAAATCGCTCTACAATGCGGATTTAGCACCAACTCCATCAAATAAGAAAAATTGGGGATGGTTCGAAATCTTTAACGTATGGGCAAATGATGTTCAAAGTTTATTTGGATATACTTTGGCAGCATCACTATTTATAGCTTCAGGATTAAATGGCTGGGCAGTATTTTTAGCATTAATACTTGCTGGTTTTTTTATTATGTGGCTTGTTAATTTATCAGGTAAACCAAGTGTTAAACATGGTATTCCTTATCCAGTATTCGCTCGAGTAAGTATGGGTGTATTTGGTGCAAACTTTCCTGCGATGGCAAGGGGGCTTGTGGCAATGTTCTGGTATGGAGCACAAACATATGCGGCATCAACTGCTGTAGCACTTCTAATTACTGGTATTACTGGTAACCCAGGTACCGAGATGTTTTTAGGAATGACAGGAGTAATGTGGGTGTCATTTATATTTGTATCAGCATTCCAAGTTTACTTATTCTGGCAAGGTGTAGATCTTGTAAGAAGATTCTTAAACTTTGCAGGACCTGCAGTTTATGTTGTTATGGTTCTATTAATGATAGTAATTTGGTTTAAAGCTGGTGGAGGTCTTTTATCAGAAGTTGGTGAAATATTTTCTGGGGGAACAAGAACAGGTGGATTTGAAGGCTTAGGTTCATTTGGTGCTTTCCTAGCAGTATTTTCAATTATGGTAGGATACTTTGCTGCAGTAGTAATCAACTTTGGTGACTTTGCTAGATTTGTTAAAAATGAAGATGAAATGAAAAAAGGTAACCTATGGGGACTAGTAGGTAACGTTATTTTCTTCTCATTCATCACTTTAATGATCACTGGTGGAACAATCGCTATTTTTGGTGAATATGTAGAAAGTCCAACAGATATGGTAGCTAAAGTAGATAACATTGCTTTAACAATTGTTGCAGCTTTTGCATTCTTTGCAGCAACAGTTGGTATTAATATGGTTGCTAACTTTATACCTCCTGCTTATGACCTTGCAAACTTAATGCCAAGCAAAATTAATTTCAGAACTGGTGGTTTAATAACTGCTGCTTTTGGTTTTGTTATTGGTGGTATGTGGGTTGCAGTAATTACTCAAATGGGATTATTTCCATTTGTAAACACTTTAGGTGCAATTTTAGCTCCTGTGTTTGGTATAATGATTACTGACTACTATATAATCAAAAAACAAAGATTAGATGTTGATGACTTATTTAGTGACTCGCCTAACGGCAAGTATCACTATAATGGTGGTTTCAATGGTAAAGGTATATTGGCATGGGTACTATCAGGATACATTGCTGTAGGTACAGTTTGGCCAAACATCTTATTCTTAGGAATGGATGATTTCTTCGCTAACTTAGGTGGCGGTGGAGGATATGCTTGGATAATTGGAGCATCTTTAGGTGCTGTAATTCACTTAGCTATATCATCTAAAAAATAACTTAATTCTAAATTAAAGCCCATCAATTTTTATTGATGGGCTTTTTTTTTATATTTCAAATTCAAGAGTAATATTTTCTTTATTTAGATCATGAAGAACCAAATTATCTCCACCACCTAGTCTATCTACAACTAAAAAATTCATATCTTCTGTTGAGATTAATGGGAAGTGCCAAACACCTGGATTGTAATTAACACCAATTCCCTTGGGTATTATGAATGACTCAATTTTATCTAAGTCAGGTTTATCTCCCTCAGGAGCAACGAATGCTAAAAATGTTGTTTCTTTCATTGGGATAAAAGCTTGGCTTCCAAGCGGATGTTTTTCCATCATATCAACTTTCATTGGAAAAGATCTTTTAAGAGCTGAAAAAATACTAATCGTGGACTCACCGTTATCTTTTTTTGTATTTAAATTTGCAATACCATCATATCTTTTTGCATATCCATCATTAATTTCGATTGGTTTGATATCTGCAGTTGTTATCATATCACCAAATTTTTTAAAATTTTCTTTGGTAATAGGTTTCGGTTTTACAATTAAATTTGTCATATCTTTTTACCAAAAATTCTAAATCTCGAAATACCTCCATCAGGAAATATATTAATTTTAATATAATTAATTTTATTTTTTTTCATTAAAGAATTTTTAAATGTATGAGTTTTATTGGCTGACAATTTTGTATTTTTTAATAAATAATTCCATTTATTTGAAGAGTTAACAATTTGTTTAGAATTTTTTGGTGGCAAATAGGCAGCTTGTAAGGAGCAGTAGCTAGGAAAATTTCCTTTGAAATGATGAGTGGAAATTTCAATTTTATCGATAGAACTTCCATCAATAGAATTTAAAATTAACCAATCATTTCCTTTGCCTCTCCTTCTTCTAGTCTCCCAACCGTCACCCATATTTTTTGCTTTACCTGGAGCTAAAATATTTTCAGCTTTACCAAAGTGCTCATTGTTACAAGCAATAACTGATGCACCATCTAATAAAGAAGCAAGATTTATTTTTTTATTAATGATTTTTTTTGATTTTTCAATAGATCCATATAACCTCAACCTTGCAACACCACCATCAGGAAAAATATTAAATTTGATATGAGTAAATATCTTTTTATTTTTGATTGAAAAAAAGTGATGAGAATTAGCTTTAACTTTTTTTTTCGGAAGAATTGAAACCCATTTAAAGTGATTAATTTTA
>JADHRF010000048.1 GCA_016777565.1 Pelagibacteraceae bacterium | reverse complement strand
TAAAGAGCTAGCTGACAAAAATATAGCAGTTAATGCGGTTACTCCAGCAGGTGCTAAGACAAGAATTTTAGACCAAATGTCAAAAGAGCATGTAGCAAGAATGCTTTCTAAGGTGCCTAGGGGAAGATTTTTAGAAATAGAAGAATTTACATCTTTAATTTGCTGGCTTTCATCTGAAGAAAATTCCTTTTCTACTGCAGCAGTATTCGATATTAGCGGTGGAAGATCTACTTATTAAGTGTAATTTTAAACTCTTCTTTAAACAGTCTATTTTCTTTAGAAATCACAGGGGCAAAGATTATAATTGACCAATATATTAAAAGGATAAAAATAGAAATTGATTTCATGATTACTATTTAGAGATTAATCTTGAGCTTTGAATGTCTAAAGTATGTTCAAATATTGTTTTTTATAAAATAGAGGATATATCATTAAGTCATGTTAAATTTTTTTTTAATAACAATATCGGCTACATTTTTATTCATTCAATCTACTCTGGCAGAAAAGATTAATATTTTTGAATTTACCCAAGATGAACTTAAAACATTAAAGGTTAAGAAAGTTAAAGGAGAAACCAAATGGATACTAGGCTCAAATGAAAAAGGTAACTATATAAAGGCAGAAGCTGAAGGAAAAGGTTCTGGTCTTGGTAAGGAAATAGAAATAGATCTTACAAAAACTCCATTTATCAACATAACTTGGAAAGTAGAAAAAGATTTATCAGGGATTATAGAGAATAGTAAAAAGGGGCACGATTATGCAGCAAGAGTTTTTGTAATAAAAAAAACTGGTTCTACAGCACTATCAAATAGAGCAATTAACTATGTTTTTTCTAGCAACAACAACATTAATGATAGTTGGCCAAGCCCATATACAAAAAAATCTATAGATTATGTTCTTTCTACAACAAAAGAAAAACTTGATACATGGGTAACAGTTAAGAGAAATGTTAAAGATGATTTTATGACGTTACATAATATTGATGTAAAGATGTTAAATGGTGTAGCAATTATGACGGACACAGATAATTCTAAGTTAAAAGCAATATCTTATTATCAAAATATTTATTTCTCTTCTGAATAACCAAAAACTATAGATATTTTTTAAGCCCCATACTTAAAAGAGACAAGAGAATAGCAACACTAACATCTTCAATTGGTGACGCGCCTGGAACACCAAAATTCCAAGCAATAACTCCAATTAACCAAATAATATAAATTTTCATTTTAATTAATATAGCTTAGTTTATAATTAATTTTTATTTATTATTTATGCATGAAAACTTTAATCATACAGTTAAAGTCTATTATGAAGATACAGACTCAGGTGGAGTTGTTTATTACGCTAATTATTTAAAATTTTTAGAAAGAGCCAGAACTGAAGCATTAGTTAGTTTAGGTTTTAGTAACAAAAAAATTAAAGATGAATTTGGTGCTTTGATAATAGTTAAATCTTGCAATATAGAATATAAAAAATCTGCTCATTTGGAAGATGAGCTTAATATTAGATCTTTTGTTAAGTCTATTACAAAAACATCTTTTTTTATGAATCAATTTATAACAAAAGGAGATGAGACAATAGTAGAAGCGCAAGTACACCTAGTTTTTATAAATCAAAAAGGAAAACCGATTAAAATTCCTGAAACTTTATTTAAAGATTTTAAACCTTATTTCTGTGATAGCATTAAGATCTAGATATTTTTTTTGCAGAATTTAATAAATCTCTCATCATTTTATGATTGATTACTTTTGTATTTACATTTCTTGGACTAGGATGATAACTAGGAATAAGAATTTTGCCATCTGGTAAATGATATTTTACACCATGTTTGAATTTAAATTTATTTTCTAATAAATAATTTTTTTTATAAAATTTTATACAATTATCAAATGCAACTTTTCCTAATGTAACAATAACTTTTAAATACTTTAAGTTTGAAATTTCTTTATCAAAAAAATTTGCACAATTATTTAACTCCTCGTTTAGTGGTTTATCTCCAGGTGGAACACACTTTAATATGTTTGTTATGTATGTTTTATAAAGCTTTAAACCATCACCCACATGTGTTGAAGTTTCTTTATTAGATATTTCTACATCCTTTAGACTCCTAAATAAAAAATCACCAGACTTATCCCCTGTAAAAGCTCTACCAGTTCTTGTCCCACCATGCGCAGCTGGAGCAAGACCAATGATCATTATTTTAGCTTTAAAATCACCGAAACCAGTTACTGGTTTTCCCCAATAAGTTTCTTCAAAATTTTTCTTTCTTTTTTCTTTAGAAATTTTTTTACTAAAACTAACGAGTCTGGGACATTTCTTACATTTAATTATTGAATTATTTAGTTTTTCAAATTTAATGTTCATTTATGAAAATTGTAAAATTTCTATTCCTCATATTTATATTGTTACAAACTCCAATAAAAGTAAATTCAAGTGAAAATATAAAGACCTCTCTAGAACAGGGTAAAAAGTTAATCTTTATTAGACATGCTTATGCACCTGGATCTGGAGATCCAAGTAATTTCAACATTAAAAATTGTGCAACACAAAGAAACTTAAATCAAAGGGGTAAGGATCAAGCTCAAAAAATAAAATTTTTTTTTCAAAAAAATAATGTGCAAGTTGACCATGTTGTTAGCAGTGAATGGTGCAGATGCAAAGAAACAGCATCTATAGTCTTTGCAGACAATTATAAAACTAAAAGTTTTTTAAATTCTTTTTATGAAGAAAGATTTTCAAAAAATAAAGATCGACAGATTATGGAATTAAAAGAATACATCAAAAAATGGAAAGGAAAAAAAAATTTAGTACTTATTACTCATTATGTCGTAATTTCTGAAATGTTAAATATATCTACTACTTCAGGAGAGATTGTAATTTCAGATAAAAACTATAATGTGATTGAAAGATTAAAAATAAGTTATTAAAATGTCCTCAAAAAAAGCAATGAAACTAGCTCAGAAACAAGCTTATGCTAGACATAGAAGCAACATTACAAACAGTAAGTTTTCAACAAAAAAAACTACTTTTTTAAATAAGCTAGATAAAAAAAATAAAAAAAATTAGCTTTCACTTTCATAAATTTCAACTTTGCCACAAGTTGATAATCTAGAAATAGCAGGTTCATTATTAATTACAGTTTTAATATTAATAATAGGGCTATTTTTTTTGAACATTAATTGTGTAAAAAATTGTGGGTATCCAACTTTGTCAGTTAAAATAAATTCTTCTTCTTCATAGATAAATCTTTCTATAGAATTTTCTTTTTTTATACTTAAGTCAGTAACACGATATTTTTTATATGTTTTATTATCGTAGATATAATTTCTAATCATTAATGATTTTTCTAAATCTAAAGTATACTCATTTTTTATAAAACCATCTTTGAGACTTTTGCATTTACTTAGGATCATTATCTCAGAAAAAGCAGATGTATTTACACTTAAATATATTAAGAATAGAAAAAAATGTAAAAAATAAGATTTATTTTTTTTCATCTTTGTCACAATAAAAAAGAGCAATTAAAAAAATTGCTGTCCAAAAAATTCCTATAAATGCTTTAGGACTAGTTTCTGCACTCCATAAATCTAAAAATAGAGCACCAAAAATTAATCCTATAATATAAATTGTTATTGCAATTGTAGATTTACTCATTGAGAAGTTTTTGTTTAAAAAGAGAAATTCCATTTTCTAATTTGTGCTTATAAGACTCCTCAAAACTTACTAATTGCCATCCTGAAAGTCTTTTTTTTATAGCAGTTAAATTCTCCACTTTCCATTTATCGCTTGTTTCCATAGTTTTCCAAATTTTTTTTTCATCATTATTTCTACCACAACCATAACAATAACCAGTTTTTGGATCTGTTTTACAAATGCTTATACAAGGAGAAATGATCATTTTTTCAAAATTTATTATTAAATTTAAATGATTAATAATATATTTTACAATTATTGTCATTGGACAATTTCAATGAATAATATATAACCCCTCATGTTTTGTGGGCGAATGGCGGAATTGGTAGACGCGTCGGTCTTAGGAACCGATAGAGCAATCTGTGTAGGTTCGAGTCCTATTTCGCCTACCATAAAGAAATTAAATTATGAAAGTAACAGTAGAAAATAAAAAAGGTTTAAATAAAGACATAAAAGTCTTCATAGATAAAAAAACTATGGATTCTTATATGGATGAAAAGTATGAAGAAATTAAAGCAACAGTAAATTTAAAAGGATTTAGACCAGGAAAAGTCCCAAAAGAAATTCTTAAAAAACAGTTTGGTAAAGCAATCTTTGGAGAAGTTTTAGATAAGGTGTTAAAAAATACTTCAACAAAAGCTTTGGAGGAAAATAAAATTAAACCAGCAGGACAACCTAAACTTGATTTAAAAACATATGGTGAAGATAAAGAGTTAGAGTATGTTATTTCTGTTACAGAGTTACCTAAAGTAGAACTTAAGTCTGTTCAAAATATTAAATTTGATGAGTATTCAGTAAAAATTGATGAGAAAGAGACAGATAAAAGAATTAAAGAAATAGCTAAGTCTCAAAATAATTTTAAAGATGTAGCTGATGAAGTTAAAGCTAGCAATGAAAACTTAGTTGTCTTTGATTACAAAGCAACAATAGATGGAAAAGATTTTCAAGGAGGGGAAGGTAAAAACACTCAATTAATTTTAGGAAAAGATTTATTTATTAAGGGATTTGATAAACAGTTAATTGGAGTAAAAAAAAATGACGAAAAAGTTGTTGAAGCAACTTTACCTGAAAATTATCCACAAAAAGAATTTGCAAATAAAAAAGCAAAATTTAATTGTAAAATCATAGCAGTTAGAAAATCTGAAGATGTTACTATTAATGATGAATTTGCAAAGAATTTGGGAGCAAAAGATCTTGCTGATCTCAAAACATTAATTACAAAACAAATTAATGATGAATATAAAAATTCTCTAGGCAGAATTGCAAAAAATCAAATTTTAAAAGAAATTGAATCATTTAAGGTTGATGAAATTCCTGAAAATTTAATTGAAGAAGAGGTTAAGGTTTTATCACAAGGCATGAATGAAGAAGATGCTAAAAAAAATAAAAAAAATTTTGAGAGTGTTGCAAAAAAAAGAATTAAAGTTGGTTTAATTTTAAATGAATTTGGAGAACAAAATAAAATCAGTGTGACCGAACAAGAAGTTCAAGCAGAGGTCCAAAAGCAACTAAGAATGATGCCGGGACAAGAAAAGATGGTTATGGAGTTTTATCAAAAAAATCCATCAGCACTGGCCAGTTTAAAAGGCACTGTTTATGAAGAAAAAATTATTGAAGAAATTAAGAAAAAAGCAAAACCAAATAAAAAAGAAATAAGTAAAGATGAGGCAGAAAAAATATTAAAAGAAACTCAAAAACATGACCATGACCATGATCATCCAGAAAAAAAGGAAGTAAAGACAAAAGCTCCAACAAAATCAAAGGTAACAAAAGTTAAAAAAACAACTTCCAAAGTAAAAAAAGTTAGCAAAAAGTAATCACAAGTTGTATAAGTAAAGAGAATCACTCTTATGATAAATAAATTCTCTGAACATATGAATAATTTAGTCCCTATGGTTGTTGAACAATCAAATAAGGGTGAAAGAGCATATGATATTTATTCAAGACTTTTAAAAGAACGTATAATATTTTTAGTAGGTCCAATTAATGATAATGTTGCATCTCTAGTTACAGCGCAGCTTTTATTTTTAGAGTCAGAAGACCCAAAAAAAGAAATTTATCTTTATATTAATAGTCCGGGTGGATTGGTCACAGCTGGTCTTGGGATCTACGATACCATGCAATACATCAAGCCAGATGTATCTACATTATGCATAGGACAAGCGGCCTCTATGGGATCATTTTTGCTTGCTGCAGGAAAAAAAGGGAAAAGATACTCATTACCAAACTCAAGAATAATGGTTCATCAACCTTCTGCTGGTTTCCAAGGTCAAGCTACCGACATTGAAATCCATGCTAATGAAGTGTTGGCTTTAAAAAAAAGACTTAATGAAATATATTCCAAGCACACAGGTAAAACTGTAGAGGATGTCAAAAAAGCTCTTGAAAGAGATAATTTTATGACACCAGAGTCAGCCAAAGAATTTGGATTGATTGATGAAGTGGTAGAAAAAAGACCTTAATACACAATATATTGATACATATTAAACCTACACTTGATTAGTAGGAGTCTTCTATATTAAAGTAATCAAATTGATTCGTTTTAAAAATTATGACTACAAATAACAAAAATATTCTTTACTGTTCTTTCTGTGGAAAAAGTCAACACGAAGTTAGAAAATTAATTGCAGGGCCAACTGTTTTTATTTGCGATGAGTGTGTTGAACTTTGTATGGATATTATTAAAGAAGAAAATAAGGATACTCTTGTAAAACATCAAGATGGTTTACCTTCACCAAAAGAAATTTGTACTGTATTAGATGATTATGTAATAGGACAACAACACGCAAAAAAAGTTTTATCTGTTGCAGTTCATAACCACTACAAAAGATTAAATTATGAAAATAAAACTAGTAAAACTGTTGAGCTTTCCAAATCTAATATTTTATTAGTTGGACCTACGGGTTGTGGTAAAACTTTACTAGCCCAAACATTGGCTAGAATTCTTGATGTCCCGTTTACTATGGCAGATGCAACTACATTAACAGAAGCAGGTTACGTAGGTGAAGATGTTGAAAATATTATTTTGAAACTATTACAAGCTGCAGATTATAATGTAGAAAAAGCACAAAGAGGAATTGTTTACATTGATGAAGTAGATAAAATTAGTAGAAAATCAGAGAACCCTTCAATTACAAGAGATGTTTCAGGTGAAGGTGTTCAACAAGCTTTATTAAAGATTATGGAAGGGACTGTTGCAAGTGTTCCACCTCAAGGAGGAAGAAAACACCCTCAGCAAGAATTTTTACAAGTGGATACAACAAATATTTTATTTATATGTGGAGGAGCATTTGCTGGTCTAGATAAGATTATATCTCAAAGAGACAAAGGTACTTCTATCGGGTTTGGGGCAGATGTAAAAAATAATGAAGAGAAAAAGACAGGTGAATGGATGAAAGATTTAGAACCTGAAGATTTATTAAAATATGGTTTAATACCAGAGTTCATTGGAAGATTGCCAATGATAGCAACACTTGAAGATCTTGATGAAAAATCTTTAATTAAGATTTTACAAGAACCAAAGAACTCATTAATAAAACAATATCAAGAGTTATTCAAATTAGATGGAGCAAAACTAAGCTTTAAAGATAATGCTGTAAAAGAAATTGCCCTTAAAGCAATTCAAAAGAAAACAGGTGCTAGAGGTTTAAGATCAATTTTAGAAAATATTTTATTAAAAACGATGTACGATTTACCTAGTCAAGATAATGTTGAAGAAGTAATTGT
The DNA here is from genome assembly GCA_016777565.1 of Pelagibacteraceae bacterium. Classification (GTDB taxonomy): domain Bacteria; phylum Pseudomonadota; class Alphaproteobacteria; order Pelagibacterales; family Pelagibacteraceae; genus Pelagilacustribacter. Next base: position 33 of record JADHRF010000048.1, on the reverse strand, counting down.
CGATTCAGGTGCGGCTAAAGGTCAATCGCAACC
>JADHRF010000047.1 GCA_016777565.1 Pelagibacteraceae bacterium | reverse complement strand
TAATTTTTTTTCCATATCAATTTTGAATTTTCATCAAACTTTAAAATAGATCCATTGTTATCAAAAAATATTATATTTTGTCTCTCAAAGTTTATTTCTGGGTTGTATTCAAAAAATCTTTCTATTTTTGAAAATTTGAATTTTGATTTATTTTTTATATTTCCAAAAAAACTAATTCTACCATTATTATTGTCATAATTATTTATAAAACTATTCTTAATTGTTTTAGAATAAAGGCTAATTTTTAAGTTTGGATTAAATTCTAAATCAAGAGATTTTTGTTTCTGAATTATTTTTTCTGAATTATCATTTATTTCCTCTGCAATTTTTTCATTACTCCAAAATTTAGAATTTTTATTAAATGAACAACTGGTAAAAAAAATAAATATAAATAAAATTTTTAATATATTATTCACGAAGATCTTTATTGAGTCTTTTTTGAGATTTTATTTTTATATCAATATTTGTATTTGGTAATTCTAGAATTTGGTTGAAAAACTCTTTTGATTTTTGTTTTTCATTTTTTGAATAAAAGAATTCAGCAATTAAATAAAGTGAATGAGACTTCCATATACTATCTGAGTTAATTATTGGATTTAATAATTTTATTAATTCATTTTCTTCAATAGTGTTAGAATTAAACAAGGCTTTCTTGTAGATTATTAAATTCTTAACTTCTTTTTTTAATGAAGTATCATCAATTAAAACATCAAATAAATTATTAATATCTTCATTGTTATCAATTAAATTGTTATCTATCAAAAAATATAGCGCAAGTGGAGAATATGTTGTGTCTTTTTTTTTAATTATAGATTTAAGTTCACTAACAGTAGCTTCTTTTTTTTCTTCTTTAAAAGAAAATACTGTTGAATTGAATTGATCAGCTAACTTTGCCTTATTAATTTTTTTGATTTCATTAAAAGAAAAATAACCTATTGTTACAATCACAATTATTGAGCTTATTATAATAAGATTTTTTTTATTATCTAAAAAAAACTTCTTAATTTTTTCATTTCTAGTGTTTGTATTTATTATTGTTATTTCTTCGTCCATATTTACATCATTTTCCTTAATACATATTGAAGTATCCCACCATTTTTATAATACTCCAATTCATTTTTAGTATCAATTCTACAGAGAGTTTTGATTTTCTTTATATCACCTGATGCATACTTTATTTCTACCAAGACTTGATTTGATGGTTCAATTCCCTTTTCTAACTCTATAATAGTAATTAATTCAGATCCTATTAAATTTAAATTTTTTCTATTCATTTTATCAGTAAATTGTAATGGTAATACTCCCATGCCTATTAAATTTGATCTGTGGATACGTTCAAAACTTTCGGCTATTACTACTTTTACACCTAATAATTTTGTTCCTTTGGCTGCCCAATCTCTTGAAGAGCCAGTACCATATTCTTTTCCACCAATAACCACTAAATCAGTTCCTCTTTTTTTATATTCTTTTACTGCATCATAAATTGGCATGACTTTTTCCTCAGGATAAACCTTTGTAAAGCCACCTTCTGTACCTGGTGCCATTTCATTTTTTATTCTAATATTTGCAAAAGTTCCTCTCATCATCACTTCATGATTACCTCTTCTAGATCCATAGGAATTATAGTCTTTAGGCAGTATTTGGTGTTCCATAAAGTATTCTCCAGTAGGGCTTTCTTTTTGAATATTTCCTGCGGGTGAAATATGATCTGTTGTGACCATATCGCCTAATATTAACAAAGGCCTTGCTTCTTTAATTGCTTTAATTCCTTCTGGATCTTTGGGTAAATTTTCAAAAAAAGGAGGCTTTTTGACATATGTTGATCCTGGATCCCAATTATAAATACTTGTTTTTTCAGTTTTGATCTCCTGCCATTGCTTTGGGCCTTCTGAAACATTCGAATATCTTTTTACAAACATTTCAGCATTTAAAGCATCAGCCAAAGTTTCCTCTATTTCTTTATTAGATGGCCAAATATCCTTTAAATAAATTTCTTTTCCATCATTTGATTTTCCTAAAGAGTCTTTGTAAAGATCAAATTCCATATGACCAGCAAGTGCATAAGCAACAACAAGTGGTGGTGATGCTAAATAATTTGCTTTTATATGTGGTGAAATTCTTCCTTCAAAATTTCTATTTCCAGACAAAACAGAAACTGCATAAATATCTTTACTATTTATAGAGTTAACGATTTCTTCAGGCAATGGTCCTGAATTTCCTATACAAGTTGTGCAACCATAACCTACTAAATTAAATCCAAGCTTATCTAGAAACACGTTAAGTCCTGCTTTTTTTAAATAATCAGTTACCACTTGTGAGCCAGGTGCCAGAGATGTTTTTACCCATGGTTTTGTTTCAAGGCCAAGTTCTACTGCTTTTTTGGCTAATAATCCTGCTCCAATTAATACATTTGGATTTGAAGTGTTAGTACATGATGTGATTGCAGCAATTAATATTGATCCATCTTTTATTTCATAATCTTTTTCAGAAACTTTTGAAATATTTTGTTTTTTTCTACCTGTTGCTTCTTCAAAAACTTTCTTAAATTCTTTTGAAGCATCAGTTAATAATACCTTATCTTGTGGTCTTTTTGGTCCAGAAATTGTTGGAACAACTGTCGACATGTCTAATGAAAGTGTATCTGTAAATTCTATTCCTTCACTTGCCCATAAACCTTGTTCTTTTGCATAGCTTTCTACAATTTTCACAGTATTTTGATCTCTTCCCGAAAACTCAAGATATTTTAGTGTTTCCTCATCAATTGGAAAAAATCCACATGTTGCACCATATTCAGGAGCCATGTTTGCTATAGTTGCTCTATCTGCAAGTGTTAGGTTCTTTAAACCTTTTCCATAAAATTCGACAAATTTTCCAACTACCCCTTTATCTCTTAGCATTTTGACAACTGTTAAAACTAAATCGGTTGCTGTGGTACCTTCTGGCATTTTATTTGTTATCTCAAAGCCAACTACTTCTGGTATTAACATTGAAATTGGCTGTCCCAACATACCTGCCTCTGCCTCAATGCCTCCAACACCCCATCCAAGAACTGATAGTCCATTAACCATAGTAGTATGGCTATCTGTTCCTACCAAAGTATCTGGAAATAGATAATTTTCATTTTCAAATTTTTCTGACCAAACTACTTTTGATAAATATTCTAAATTTACTTGATGACAAATTCCTGTTCCTGGGGGAACAATTCTAAAGTTATTGAATGCTTGTTGGCCCCATTTTAAAAAAGAATACCTCTCACCATTTCTTTGAAATTCAATGTCTACATTTTTTTCAAAAGAATCTGAATTTGCAGATTTATCAACTTGTACAGAATGATCAATAACCAAATCAACTGCAGATAAAGGGTTTACATTATTGGGATCTTTGTTTTTTTCTTTGACTGCTTCTCGCATTGCCGCTAGGTCAGCTACCGCTGGAATTCCTGTATAATCCTGAAGTAAAACTCTTGCTGGCCTGTAAGCTATTTCAGTATTTGATTTTTTAGTTTTTAACCAGTTTTTTATCGACTCAATTTGATTTTTTGTAACAGATAGATCATCTTCATATCTCAAAAGATTTTCTAATAGCACTTTAAGAGACTTTGGTAGTTTTGAAATACCCTCTAAGCCATTCTTTTCTGCCTCTATTAATGAATAATATTTATACTCACTACCATTAATATTAATCACCTTTAAAGAATTATAAGAATTTTTGTTTCCTGGTTTCATTTAGTTTAGATATAGAACCCTATTATACAAACGATAAGTAGCAAGGACATAGCATAATTAAAGCGTTTAATGAAATCATTATTTGTCGCGAATTTCCTTAAAAACTTACCAAAAAAAGCCCATGAAGTAATACTTGTCAAAGCTGTCAAAGAACATACAGCTATAACTGTTAAAGAACTATTTATATAATCTTCTTCTATTACAAATTTTGAAACTAAAGTTATCCCTGCCATCACTCCTTTTGGATTTAAAAATTGGAATATAAATGTGTCTATAAATGTAACAGGATTAACTTTTTTATCTTCTTTAGCTGATGATGAAAATGAAATTTTATAAGCTAAATACAATAAAAAAAAAGTTCCTAAAATTCTAATTATTTCTTGGATGACTGGATACTTTAAAAAAGTTGATATCAATGCAAAGATAGTCAAAATAACAAAAGATGTATATCCTAACCAAGTACCCATTATTAATGGTATTGTTTTTTTTATTCCAAAATTAAAGCCTGAATAAGAAGCTACAGCATTATTTGGACCAGGTGTAAAACCTAAAGAACAAGAAATTCCTATTAATAATAATAACTCTGGATGCATAAAGGTTAAGCTATTGGAAGACCATTTTCAGACTCTTGAGATGGATGAACCAGTATAACTTTACCCTCTTTATCTATAGAGCCTAATATAAGCACTTGAGATACCACTCCTGCAATATTTTTTTCAGGGAAATTACACACTCCGATAACTTGTTTTCCTTTCAAATTATCTTCATTATAGTAGTGAGTAATTTGGGCAGATGACTGTTTTACTCCAATCTCTTTACCAAAATCGACTTTAATTACTAAAGATGGTTTCCTAGCTTTTTCATTTTTTTTTACAGAGATCACAGTGCCAACGCGAATGTCTACTTTGTTAAATATATCAAAGGTGATTTGTTCTTTCATATATTTAATATATAATGGATCATAAATATGAGTACAGAAAATAATCCAGAGCAATTGTATAATAATTCAGTTCAAATTTTAACAGACTTAATAGCTTTTAAAACTATCTCAGGAGAAGATAACAGTCCTTTAATTGATTATTGTGATAATATCTTAAAAAAGTTAGGTGCTAGTTCTTTTAGAACTTTTGATGATGAAAAAAAAAGAGTAAATTTGTTTGCTACACTAAAAGCTAAAAATTCAAATAATAAAAAGCCAATTATTTTGTCGGGACATACTGATGTAGTACCTGTTTCAAAGGGTTGGAGTTCAGATCCATTTACTGCAACTATTAAAGATAATAAATTATACGGTAGAGGTTCGTGCGATATGAAAGGTTTTATTGCTTGTACTTTAGCTTATGCACCTATTTATTCTAAATCAAATTTAGATAGAGACATTCATTTCTCATTTACATTTGATGAAGAAACTGCATGTCAGGGTGCACCTATACTGATAGAGGAATTAAAAAAAAGAGATATTAAAGACGGTATTTGTATAATTGGTGAACCAACTAATATGAAAATCATTGATGCTCATAAAGGATGTTATGAATACACAACTTATTTTAAGGGCTTAGCAGGACATAGTTCAGCTCCTCACAAAGGTGTAAGTGCTGTTGAATATGCATCTAGATATGTGAATAAATTAATTGAGCTTAGAGAGAAACTTAAAACTAGAGCGCCTAAAGACTCAATTTTTGATCCACCTCACTCTACTCTTTCTATTGGTGGTGTGTTTGGTGGTATTGCTCACAATGTAATAGCAGACAAATGTCATGTTAATTGGGAGACACGACCTGTTCTTAAAGAAGACGGTATATTTTTAAATCAAGAAATTGATAAGTATGCAAATGAGGAGCTATTACCTGAAATGAAAAAAATTTTTCCTAATGCTTCAATTAAAAAAGATATTATCGGTGAAATAGTTGGATTTGATAGACAAGATAAATCAGATGCTTGTGAATTAATTTCAAGTTTAACAGGTGATAATTCTAGACAAGTTGTTTCTTTTGGAACAGAAGCAGGTTTATTTCAAGAAATTGGGATCAGTACAGTGGTCTGTGGACCAGGATCAATTGATCAAGCTCATAAAATTGATGAGTTCATTGTTTTGGATGAACTCAAAAAATGTTTAAACTTGCTTGATGGTATCAAAGCAGAGTCTGTTCCAAATTAATAAATTGTTAAACTTGACAAAGTAAATTATAATTTTCTATGTCTAAAAAAAATCCAAGAGATATGGTTGGGTATGGCTCCAAAGATAAAAAGATTGAATGGCCTAATAATGCACGTATCGCTGTTCAAATAGTTTTAAATTATGAAGAAGGAGCTGAAAATTGTGTTTTAAATGGTGATAGTCACTCAGAAACTTTCTTATCAGAAATCATTGGTGCTCAGCCTGTAAAAGGTAGACATATAAATATGGAGTCTCTTTATGAATATGGTTCAAGAGCAGGATTTTGGAGACTACACAAACTATTTCAGGAAAAGAAAATTCCTATCACAGTTTTTGGAGTTGGTATGGCTTTAGAAAAAAATCCTGAAGTTTGTAATGCTATAATAGAAGCCGGCTATGAGGTTGCATCTCACGGATGGAGATGGATTGATTACCAAAATATCAAAAAATCTGAAGAAAAAAAACATATGAATCTTGCTATTAAATCTCATACAAAAATTTTTGGAGAAAGACCTAATGGTTGGTATACGGGCAGATGTAGCCCCAACACTAGAGATCTAGTTATTGAAGATGGTGGTTTTTTATACGATAGTGATTCATACAGTGATGACTTACCTTATTGGGAAACCAGAAATAAGAAAAAACAATTAATTATTCCTTACACTTTAGATAATAACGATATGCGATTTGCGACTAATCAAGGATTTAATACGGGTGATCATTTTTTTTCTTATTTAAAGGATAGCTTTGATGTTTTATACGAAGAGGGAAAAACAAACCCCAAAATGATGTCAGTAGGATTACACTGTAGATTAATTGGAAAACCTGGTAGGATACAATCTTTAAAAAAATTTCTAGATTATATTCTTAAACATGAAGATGTGTGGATTTGTAAGAGAATTGATATAGCCAAGCATTGGATTAAAAACTATTCTGAATAATGTCAAAAAAAATTATTTATACAAATGGACTTATTGATTTAGCTCAACCTCGACTGGGCACCAAGATTATATTTAAAACTGACGACTTTTTTGCTTCAGCTAATAGAATTATTAATCCCTTGCCAGCGGTTTTTAAGGAAGGTTTATTTGATAAAAATGGTAAATGGATGGATGGTTGGGAGTCTAGAAGAAAAAGAACTAAAGGGCATGATTACATAATTTTAAAATTAGGAAAACCTGGTTTTGTTAAAAAGGTTGATGTTGATACCTCACATTTTAATGGAAACCAGCCATCAATGATTTCTATTGAAGGTGCAAATTCTAGTTCAAATAAGGTAAATCAATTAAAGTGGGAACCATTACTTTCTAAAAAAAAAACACAAGCCAATAACCATCACTTTTTTACTATAAATAATAGGAAAATTTTTACACATATTAAATTTAATATTTTTCCTGATGGTGGGGTCGCCCGATTAAGATTATTTGGTACAATAGCTAAATCTAATAAATTAAAGAATAAAAAAACAAACCTTGCTTCACTACTAGATGGAGCTTCAGTAGTTGCTTGTAATAATGAACATTTTGGTAAAGCTGAAAATATTTTAGCCCCTGGTAAATCTAAAAATATGGGTGATGGATGGGAAACAAGAAGAAGACGAGGCCCAGGATTTGATTGGTTAATATTAAATTCTTTAACTGGAAAAGAAATTGATAAAATTGAAATTTCCACTCATCACTTTA
>JADHRF010000046.1 GCA_016777565.1 Pelagibacteraceae bacterium | reverse complement strand
ACATCTATAACTATTGTTTTTGGTTTTTCAATTTTAGTATTTTCAAAATTTATACCGACAATTTATTTTGGTGTATTTACTGGTATTGCAATGTTATTAGCTATGATTTCTGTTTTGACTTTACTTCCATCACTTCTATTACTAAGTAAACCCTTTGATAAATAACTTCTAGATATGTTCGAAATTTTAGAAAATTTTTATGAAGCAATTTCAATTATAGATCTTTTATATTTATTCATCACAATTTTATCTGTAATCAAATGTTATAATAAAGGTTTTGTTTTGAGTGTTCTTGCAGCATCGAAATGGCTTTTAGCATACATCTTAACAATAATTCTATTTCCCAGAATTAAGCCTTATTTTAAAGATTTAATTGATAGTGAATATGTTCTCGACGTTACACTTGGTGTGGCTATATTTATTTTTGTTATATTTATCATTTTAATGATCAATAAAGGCATTGGGAAAGCAGTTAAATATTCAGGACTGGGAAGTTTAGATTCGGTTTTTGGATTCTTTTTTGGCTTTATAAGAGGTTATATAATCTGTGTTTTGTTGTTTTCTGCAGCTAATATAGTTTATAATTATAATAAATGGCCAATTAAATTAAAATCATCATACACCTTTCCATACATAGAAAAAGGTAGTAATTATCTTATTAAAGAGTTTCCTAATGAAAAAAAGTATCAAGATTCTAAAGAAAAAATTGAAGAACTTTAATCCAAAATTAAAAGAAGAATGTGGTGTGTTTGGTATTAGTAATAGTAACGATGCTGCTGCACTAACCGCTTTAGGTTTACATGCTTTACAGCATAGAGGCCAAGAAGGTTGTGGAATAGTAACTTTTGATGGAAAAAAATATTATTCTGAAAAAAGATTTGGATTGGTTGGTGATAATTTTAATAAAGAAAAGGTTTTAAAATCTTTACCAGGAAATTATGGAATAGGTCACAATCGTTATAGTACTACTGGTGAAAATACTCTTAGAAATATTCAACCTTTTTTTGCAGATACTAATGCTGGGGGCTTAGGTGTGGCTCATAATGGAAATTTAACAAATTCAATTACGCTAAGAAATAAACTTGTTCAAGATGGTGCGATTTTTCATACAACTTCAGACACTGAAACTATTGTGCAATTAATTGCAAAATCAAAGAGAAACAAAACAATAGATAAAGTGATTGATGCAATTTTTCAAATTCAAGGTGGATATGCCCTGGTTATGTTAACACAAAATACTTTAATTGGTGTAAGGGATCCTTATGGAATAAGGCCATTAGTAATTGGCAAAATAAAAGATAGTTATGTTTTTACTTCAGAGACTTGTGCGCTAGATATAATTGGTGCGAAATATATTAGAGATGTTGAAAATGGAGAGGTGGTTTATACAGAAAATAATGAGTTAAAAAGTATAAAACCCTTCCCTACTAAAAAGGTTCGTCCCTGTGTATTTGAATATATTTATTTTTCAAGACCGGACAGTTTATTGAATGGAAAATCTGCTTATGAACATAGAAAAAATTTTGGAATAGAATTAGCAAAAGAAAATAAAATAGAATGTGATATTGTTGTTCCTGTTCCAGACTCGGGAAATGCTGCAGCGCTGGGATTTGCTCAACATTTAGGAAAAAACTTTGAGTTAGGATTAATTAGAAATCACTATGTTGGTAGAACTTTTATAGAACCAAGCCAAAAAATAAGAAGCCTAGGTGTAAAATTAAAACTAAATGCTAATAAATCAACAATTAAAGATAAAAAAATTATTTTAATTGATGACTCTTTAGTAAGGGGAACAACCTCTCACAAAATAGTAAAAATGCTCTATGATGCGGGTGCCAAAGAAGTTCATGTAAAAATTGCATGTCCTGAAATTAGATATCCAGATTTTTATGGTGTAGATACACCCACAAAAAAAGAACTTCTTGCGGCTAATAAAACAAATGATGAAATTTGCGAATATATTGGAGCTAAATCTCTAGATTTTTTATCTATTAAAGGAATGTATAAAGCAATGGGGTTTGAAAAAAGAGATGATATTTATCCTCAGCTAACAGATCATTATTTTACAGGTGATTATCCTGTTAAACCAATTGATGAATTAGGTGATGATAAAATAACTCAATTATCTTTATTAAGCACAGCTTCTAATAATTAAATTACACTTTAATTAAACATATTAATCATTATATATAAATCATGATAAACCATAAAGAACAGGTAGTTAATTATTTTAAATCTGGAATTAAAACTACTAATGATTTCAAAATTGGTATTGAACATGAAAAATTTTTATTTGATAAAAACACAAATAAAAGAGCAACATATGAAATTATCATCAAAATGTTTACAGCTTTAAATGAATTTGGCTGGAAACCAATTATGGAGAACCAAAATATAATTGGCTTAAAAAAAAGTGGAAAAAATATTACCTTAGAACCTGGAAACCAAATTGAATTATCAGGTGACCAATTAAATAATATTCACGAAGCATGTGCTGAGTCTCATGATTATTTGTTTGAGTTACAACAAGTAACTAAAAAACTTAATTTAAATATTGTTAGTGCTGGTTTTGACCCCATTTCAAAACTAAATGAAGTGCCCAATAATCCTAAGCAAAGATATGAAGTAATGACAAAAGATATGCCTAATGGAGGCTCACTAAGTCTTGATATGATGTACAGAACCTGTGGAACTCAATTAAATCTAGATTATAGCTCTGAAGAAGATTTTGTTAAAAAGTTTAAGATCATCAATTCAATAGTGCCAATATCTATTGCACTATTTGCTAATTCCTCAATAGTTGAAAAGAAAAATAGTGGATACATGTCCTATAGATCGAAAGTTTGGCAAGATACATCTAGAGGCGGGCTTCCAGAGGTTTTTTTTGATAATATGGATTTTGAAAAATACGCAGATTTTGCAATCAACTTCCCATTGTTATTCATACAAAATGAAAAAAAATATTTATCTGGAAAAAAATATTCTTTTTTAGATTTTATGAATGGAAAAATTAAAGAAATTGAAAATAGACTGCCAACTGAAATGGACTTAACAACTCACTTAAGCACAATTTTTACAGAAAATAGATTGAAAAAATATATAGAGCTTAGATCAATGGATACATGTGGGTGGGATTGTTTATGTGCTGGCCCAGCTTTTAACACAGGAATACTATATGGCAATTTAGATGAAACTTATGAATTGATTTCTAAATGGGATAAAAACAAAATTATTAATGCTTACTTTGAAGCTCCAAAAAAAGGTTTTAATACAGAGTTGATGGGTAAAGATTTATACTATTGGTCAACTTTACTACTTAATCTTTCAAAAAAAGGTTTAAAAAATAGAGATATTTTAAATAGCTCTAATCAAACAGAGACTAAGTTTTTAACACATCTCGAAAATTTAATTAACAAAAAGACGACAAATGCAGACCATATGATTAATAAATTTTCTAAAAGTGAAAATTTAAATGATTTATATGATAAATAAAATTGTTGCTATTCAAGGAGATCAACTCTCTAAACTAAATCCAAAAACAGACACAAGTATCTATTTGGCTATTGGAGCTCAAAAATTAAAATATAAAATTTTTTATTACGAGCCAAGCAATCTATCTATAATTGGTAATAAAGTTGTAGCTAAAGGACATTTTGTTATATTTAATTACTCTAAAAAAAAATTTTTTAAAATTGTAAAAGAAAAAACAATCGATTTATCAATATCAAAATTCTTATTAATCAGACAAAATCCTCCTTTTAATCTAGAATATATTTCAACAACTTACATTTTAGATAAAATAAAGAAAAAGGTTAAAATTATTAATAATCCTACTTCTATAAGAAATGTGTCAGAAAAATTATATTCATCGTTGTTTCAAAAATATATGCCCAACACAATCTTTACTAAAGATTATGCAGAAATAGTTAAATTTTTTAAAAAAAATAAAAAGATTATCATAAAACCAATTCATAGTTTTGGTGGGAATGATATCCATTTTTTTGAAAAGAATATTAATAAAAAACTAGTAACAAAATTTTTAAAAAAACATGGGCATATTATGTGCCAAAAGTTTCTTCCTATGATTAAAAATGGTGATAAAAGAGTTTTTTTATTTAATGGAAAAATTAATGGGGCTATCTCAAGAGTTCCAAAGTCTGGATCATTTTTAAGTAATATGAGTAAAGGTGCAAAAGCAATCTCTACAGACTTAACAAAAATAGAAATCAAAATATCAAATTTAATTGGAAAAGATCTTATTAAAAATGATATTTATTTTGCAGGTATAGATTTTATTGATCAGAAATTGAATGGAGATATAAATGTCACCTCTCCTACTGGCCTCAAAACTTATCAAGATCTAACCGGTGTTGATATTGCAAAAATTTTTTGGAAAGGTTTAAGAGCTTGAATAATTTGACTGATCAACAAAAGGGTTCTTTATTGGCATTTGTGGCTGTAATGTTTATTACTCCTGATTCTTTATTTATTAGACTTTCAAATATAGACACTTGGGGACTAGTTTTTTATCGTGGTATTATTCCTTTTGTGACGGTTCTCCTTGGAATGTTAATAATTTATAAATTAAATTTTTTTAAGATGCTTTTTACAAGTGGCTATCATGGAATAATTTACATTTTAACATTTTCCTTAACAAATATTACATTTGTTGTTTCTATTCAAAATACAAATGTTGCTAATACACTTGTGATGATTGCTATGGCTCCTATGCTATCAGCAATTTTGGGAGCAATTTTTTTAAAAGAACTTCCTGATAAAAAAACTTGGATTGCAATATTTGTAACATTTGGTGCAGCTGTTTATATATTTTATGATTCTTTGAAATTGGGTAATTTTTTTGGTGACATTTTAGGTTTAATAACTGCTTTAGGTTTAGCCATTGGTGCTGTTACAATTAGATCTGCAAGAAATAAAAACCTTGTCCCAGCTGCAGTTGTTGGAAAACTTATAGTTGCTTTATTTGCCTTATTTTTCATTGAAAGTTTTACTTTAACAAAGAGTGATCAAATTATAGTTCCTCTTATGTGTATTATGTGTGTAGCTATACCTTTTGTTTTAGTAACAATTGCTCCACGATTTATACCAGCGGCAGAGGTAAATTTATTCTTTTTATTAGAGACTATTATAGGGCCTATTTGGGTTTGGTTGGTTATTCAAGAGCAACCAAGTATAGAGACTATTCAAGGTGGTGCAGTCATCATAACAGCCATTGCAATTCACTCATTTATTAAATTAAAAAATTCATAGATCCGTCACAATAAAGACTTGATTTACAAGTACATCGCAAATAAGTACGGTCAATTTTATGAACAAAGTTTTAAAGAATTCTTGGGCATTATTTTTAGGTATGGGTTTCCTAATGATGGCCTATGGTTTTCAAGGGTCTTTGCTTGGTGTTAGAGCAGTTCAAGAAGAATTTAGTTTAACTGCTACAGGGTTTATGATGTCTGGATATTTTGTTGGGTACTTTATTGGTGCTGCAACTATTCCTGGTCTTATATCAAGAGTTGGACATATTAGAGTTTTTGCAGCATTTGCATCAATGGCATCTTTAGTTATCCTAGTACATGCAGTTTTTGTAAATCCATTTGTTTGGTTTATTTTAAGAGTTGTCACTGGAATAAGTATGGTCTGTATTTATACAGTCGCTGAAAGTTGGTTAAATGATAGATCTAGTAATAAAAATAGAGGGAGCGTTCTATCTATCTATATGGTCATATTATACGGTGCAATGGGAATAGGAATGTTCTTACTTAACTTTAGTAGCCCCAAAAACTTTCAACCTTTTATTCTTATTTCAGTAATTACATCACTCGCTCTTATTCCAATTCTATTAACTAAAAAAAAACCTCCTACATTCAAAAAAATCAAAGCTATGAATCTAAGAGAGGTTTATAATGCATCACCTTTTGGAATGGTAAGCTCTCTTTTTTATGGAACAATCCAGTCTGCATTATTTACTTTATTAGCTGTATATGCTGCTTCAATGAATTTCACAATATTTGAAATATCACTTGTAACATTTCTTTTGGCAATATCAGGAGCTGTCTCACAATTTCCAATTGGAAAACTTTCTGATTTATACGATAGAAGAAAAGTAATTGTTTTTTCAACTTTTGCTGCCTCAATTTTTGCACTAATTACTCTTATAGTTTCAAGACAAATTTATCTTCCAGGTGAATTAGCAACAAGTAAAACATGGTTTTACATTTTTTTAATCTTATTTTCTTTTTGTAGTTTACCTATGTTTTCATTAATACTTGCTCATACAAATGACTACATTCCAAAAGAAAAATTTGTTGCGGCAGGTGCTGGTTTGCAATTTACCTTTGGATTGGGTGCAATGAGTGGTCCATTCCTTTGTTCAATATTTATGAATTTAGTTGGCTCAGGTGGTTTTTTTGTATTTCTATTTTTCTTTCATGGATTAATTGGATTATTTGGACTTTACAGAATGCGTATAAGAGAAAGTGTTGAAAACCCTGACTCTCAATTTGTTGCAATGCCTCAAACAATTACACCTGCTGGTATCGAATTAAATCCTACAACAGAGCCAATAGAAGAGCCAAAAGTAATTGATAGTGATGAGGTTGATATAAACACCTCACCACAATAATTTTAGAACTAATTAATTATTTTAAATATTTTCTAAAAACAAATATAACTGCAAAAACAATTATTAATGCAGCTACACCTTGCTCGCCAAGAGCATTAAGTAAATTTATTAAGTTTTTTGTTACCTGTGAACCAAAAAAAGCAACATCAGGCCCAAATATAATTTCAGCAATAACAGAAACTCCTAATAAAAGAACACCTAATTCAAGAAACTTATTTAAATATGATGATATTTTTGTAATCCAGCTGTTCATAATTCTTATCCTATCAAAAAATCCCTAATCTTACATAATGAAGATTAGGGATTTAATATTATTAACTAGTCACCTAAGAAAAGGGACTAATTGTGACTTTATTTATATAAGTTCAGAATGATAATAGCTGCTACTAAACCAACTATACCAGCGTCACCTAAGCCTTGAACTAAAGCTATAATATTTTCCGCTACTCCACCTACAAATGGCACGTTTCCACCTAGTAATGAAACAACGATAGCTAATCCAAGTAAACCAATAACTACATTTGTTAAGCTAGTTATTGTGCTTGATAAACCTTGTAATGCTTTCATGTTAACTCCCTTATTGTTGTTATCTATCGAATCAAACCGATAGTTGTTATGACGGTAGCAAAATTAGTAAGTATTAAAAGTAATCATTATTGTTTAATAAGGGCACTTTTGCTGTTTATTTTGGGTCAAATTTTATAAAAACTGTTAATTCCAAAGCTTACGATTGTTCAAAAAAAAATAAATTTTTTAAAAATTAATAAAATAAATTGTCAAACTAATCCCGTTCAGGTTGTAACTTAGTTTGAGCAGTTTTTGTTAAAAAAAATTGTAAATTTTATTGTGTATCGACTTTTTTTTTGGTGAAATTACAAATATATAAAATATGCCTACAAAAAAAATTAAAAATCTTAAAAAAAAGAAAAAAAATCTTAATCAGAAAAAGCCGAAAAGAATAGGCCT
>JADHRF010000008.1 GCA_016777565.1 Pelagibacteraceae bacterium | reverse complement strand
ATACTTTTGAAGTTGACATGAATAATTGTGGACCAAAAGTTTTGGATATTCTTTTTAAAATTAAAAATGAGATTGACTCTACCTTAACTTTTAGAAGATCCTGTGCACATGGAGTTTGTGGATCATGCGCTATGAATGTGGATGGTATAAATACCCTATCATGTATTAAATCTCATACTGATATTAAGGGTGAATTGAATATTTACCCTCTTCCTCATTTGAAAGTGATAAAAGATTTAATTGGAGATTTGAGTGGATTATACAAACAATATGAGTCTATTCAACCTTGGCTAAAAACAACACAGACTGGCCAAGAAAAACAAGAGCTCTTACAATCACAAAATGAAAGAACAAAACTTGATGGTTACTACGAATGTATACTTTGCGCTTGCTGCTCTACTTCCTGCCCTAGTTATTGGTGGAACGGAGATAAATATTTAGGACCTGCTGTTTTACTCCAAGCATATAGATGGATCAATGATAGTAGAGATGAAGAAAAAAAAGAAAGGTTAAAAAAAGTTGCTGATGAACTAAAACTTTATAGATGCCATACTATCATGAATTGTACCAACTCATGCCCAAAAGGCTTAAATCCGGCTAAAGCTATTGGTTCTATTAAAAAAATGCTTGCAACAAGCTAAAAGCTTAATTATTGCAATATGCCTATGAACAATATCGAACATTTCGTAAATGGAAAAAAAATCTCGGGTAAATCTAAAAGAACCTCTAAAGTTTTTAATCCAGCTACTGGCGAACAAATAGCAGTAGTAAAATTAGCCTCAGTACAAGATGTGGATACAGCGGTCCAAGCAGCAAAGAAAGCTTTTACTTCTTGGTCAAACAAACCACCACTACAAAGAGCAAGAATAATGTTTAAATTTAAAGAACTAATTGAAAAAAACTCGGAAGAACTTACTAAAATAATAGTATCAGAACATGGTAAAGTTTTTGATGATGCAAAAGGTGAATTAACCAGAGGTTTAGAAGTGGTTGAGTTTGCTTGTGGCATTCCACAGCTATTAAAAGGAGAGTTTACTGAAAATGTAGGTACAGATGTCGATAGCTGGTCGTTAAGACAGCCTCTTGGGGTATGTGCTGGAATTACACCTTTTAATTTTCCTGCAATGGTTCCAATGTGGATGTTTCCTGTTGCAATCTCCTGTGGCAATACATTTATATTAAAACCCTCCGAAAAAGATCCAACATGTGCGATTAAACTAGCACAATTACTCATAGAAGCTGGCTTACCAGAGGGTGTATTCAATGTTGTTAATGGAGATAAAGAGTCAGTCGACGCTTTAATAAATCACAAAGATGTTTCCGCAATAAGTTTTGTCGGTTCAACCCCAATTGCAAAATACATTTATGAGAATTGTGCTAAAAACGAAAAGAGAGTTCAAGCTTTAGGCGGCGCAAAAAATCATGCGGTCATTATGCCAGATTGTGATTTAGAACAAGCAGTTAATGGATTAATGGGAGCAGCTTATGGATCAGCAGGAGAGAGATGTATGGCGCAATCTGTAGCAGTAGCAGTAGGAGGAATAGGTGATAAATTGACTGAAAGCCTTGCTCAAAAAGTTGAAGCTTTAAAAGTTGGACCAGGCATGGACAAAAAATCAGAGATGGGCCCACTTGTGACAAAAGAACATTTAGAAAAAGTAAAAAGTTATATTGAACTTGGAGAACAAGAAGGCGCAAAACTAATTGTTGATGGAAGAAATTTAAAATTACAAGGGTACGAAAAAGGTTACTATATAGGTGGATGTTTGTTTGACCATGTTAAAAAAGATATGCGAATATATAAAGAAGAAATTTTTGGTCCAGTCTTGTCAATTGTAAGAGCAAAAGATTTTGAAGAGGCTTTAAAATTAGTAAATGATCATGAATTTGGGAATGGAGCGGCTATTTTTACTAGAGACGGGGATGCCGGAAGGACTTTTGCAAGTAAAGCACAAATAGGAATGATAGGTATAAATATTCCAATTCCTGTTCCAATGGCTTTTCATAGTTTTGGTGGCTGGAAAAG
Organism: Pelagibacteraceae bacterium; assembly: GCA_016777565.1. Lineage (GTDB taxonomy): Bacteria > Pseudomonadota > Alphaproteobacteria > Pelagibacterales > Pelagibacteraceae > Pelagilacustribacter. The sequence goes on along the minus strand of JADHRF010000008.1, from coordinate 32,894 downwards.
GTCTTTATTTGGGGATCAACATATGCATGGACCTGAAGGAGTGAGATTCTATACAAAATTAAAAACAATCACGTCAAGATGGCCATCAGGCGTAAGATCTGATCCAGAGTTTGTGATGCCAACAATGAAGTAAATATGAAAAAAAAAATTTCACTCATAGGTGCGGGTCAAATTGGAGGAACACTAGCTCATTTAATAGCACTAAAAGAATTAGGTAACGTTGTCTTATTTGATGTTGCAGAGGGAATAGCGAAAGGTAAGGCTTTAGACATTGCACAGTCATCTTCAGTAGAAGGGTTTAATATTGATATAAAAGGAACCAATAATTATGATGATACTAAAAACTCAGATGTAATAATTATTACAGCCGGTGTTCCAAGAAAACCAGGGATGACAAGAGATGATTTGCTTGGGATAAATCTAAAAATTATTAAGCAAGTAGCAGAAGGAATTAAAGAAACATCGCCAAAAGCTTTTGTAATATGTATTACTAATCCTCTAGATGTCATTGTTATGGCGCTTCAAAAGTATTCTGGTTTTTCGAAAAATATGATTGTTGGTATGGCTGGAGTTCTTGACACATCAAGATTTAAATATTTTTTATCTCAGGAACTAAAAATACCAGTAACAAAAATAAACTCATTAGTTTTGGGTGGCCACGGAGATACAATGGTTTCAATGCTTAATCATACTACAGTGGAAGGGAAATCTGTTTTAAATTTAGTTAAAGAAGGTAAATTGAAACAAGAGTCATTAGACTCCATTGTTAATCGAACTAAAAGTGGAGGAGCTGAAATAGTAAAATTACTTGAAAAGGGTTCCGCATTTTATGCTCCAGCTACGTCTGGAATAGAGATGGCTGAAAGTTATCTAAAAGATTTAAAAAAACAATTACCATGCGCCGCTTATTTAAATGGTGAATACGGAGTAAACGATTTGTATGCGGGTGTACCAGTAATAATTGGTAAAAACGGAATAGAAAAAATTATTGAAATTGATTTAAGCGAAAGTGAAAAAAAAGATTTTGATAATTCAATTAGTGCAGTTCAAGAGTTATTTCTAGCAGCAAAAAAAATTGATAACTTATTATAAGTCTTTTTTAACTAACACTATTCTTCTGCCCATACAGAATATATTTGGAAAAAATTTAATAAGAAGTTTATCAGTAGATTTTAGAACATTAAAAAAAAATTTATTCATAGGTATATAAAAAGTTTTAGAAGTAACTCCACCTGAATTTAAAAAAATTAAACATTCAGTTAATTCTTCAAATTTTATAGAAAATAAATTACCTAAGTTTTCATCAAATTTTTTTTTATCGTCAAATATCAAATGAGGTACCGCTATATTTCCCGCCCAAGCATCATGAACATCACTTTTAGGATTTTTTTCATCCCACACATTTAAAGTAAAATCATAACCCTCATGTTTCATCAAAATTGTTGCTATTTGAAAAATTACAGAGCAGTAAGATTCAAAAATAATTAATTTACCATTCTTTTTTAATATTCTATTCATTTCTCTAAAAAATTTAACAGGAAAAGGAATATGATGAATCATATTTGACGCAACAACATAATCAAAACTTGAGTCGTTCAACCCAGTTGCTTGAGCATCTATATTTTTAAAATCTAAATGATGATCCTCACTTAAATCTGATAATTGAAAATTTTTATTATCTATAAAATGTTTTGCAAAACCCGCACCGGAACCAACTTCCAAGCCAACTTCATGCTCTTTTATAAAATTATTCATCCAACCAAATCTTTCTTCTAAAAGAAATCTTAAATTTTTGGATTTAGTAGAATTAAAAATTTTAATTGCTGTTTCTGTATTAGCAACACTTTTCATTCTGTTTTCTTTAGGAGGAAACTGTATTTTATTTAATAATTTAAACATTTTTTAATTAATATATAAATCAAAAGTGAATAGTGTTACAAAGAAAAAAATTTACTTTGACCTAAAATGTTACCAAAAATAATAAATATCAATTTTTTCACACTTATTGTTTTAATTATTTATTCCTTCTTAATTAATTGGTTAAGCGGAAACATCGGTGTATTGCCAATCGATACTTTTGGATTTTTTGATACTGGTTACAGTATTTTAGAGAACAAACTACCCATTCGTGATTTCTGGATTTTTACTGGCTTAACTGTGGATTATTTACAAGCAGGATTTTTTTTTATATTTGGAGAGTCATGGATGAGTTATATTTTTCATGCTTCTGCAATTAATGCTTTAGGCACAATATGTTTTTATTATTTTCTTAAAAATTTTAATTTAAATTTATTTTCAGTATTTATTTATTGTATTAGTTTCGCTACTCTTTGTTATCCAGTTTCAGGAACACCATATGCTTACATGCATAGCTATGTTTTTTCTTTAATTTCAATTTTTTTATTTATTACAGCTTATCTTTATAAAAAGAATCTATCTTGGTTTATTTTACCTTATTTATTCTATTTATCCTTTTTTTCAATGCAGACGCCAAGTTTTTATATAATTACACTAATTTTATTATTTTCATTATTTCATTTTATAAAGAATTATAAAACTCAAAATTTTAATTTTTTTTTATTAGGTTGTTTAAGTAGCACACTAGTGTTCATTCTTTTTATGTTTTTAACCAAGACTCCAATTAAAAATTTAATTTATCAGTATTTTTTATTTCCACTAACAATAGGAGAAGGCAGGTGGTTTAGCGACTCAACAGCATTTGTAAAATTATCGGACCAATTAAATTTTAAAAGAATATTTGGAGATTTTAAATTTATACAAGTTTTTTATTTTTCACTCATTATACTTACAATTAAATTATTTTTTAAAAAAAATAATAAGTTATTTTTTTTAAATATAATAATTTTATTATCTTGTTTTTTATTTTTTTTAAATCAACTTATGCAAGCTAATCAGATATATATATTTAGCTTAATTCCTATTTTAGCGAGCATAATACATATAAATTTAAAATCATTAGAAAGCAGAAAAGAATTTTTAATTTTGGTGTTAATAATTCTCACTTTTTCAACTGCCAAGTATCATTTAAGATATAATGTAGACAGAAAATTCATAGACATTGAAAAGTTGGATAAAAAAATAGCACTAGATGCAGAAAAAATTGATACAAAACTAAAGCACCTTAAATGGATAACAATTAATTTTAAAGATCCTATTGAAGAAATAGACTTAATTAAAAAAGCTTTATTTTTAATTAAAGAAGACAAAAGAGAAAAAATGATAATCACTCACTATCAATTTTTTTCATTGATACTAAATGAGGATTTAAATATTTTAAATCGTTGGTATTTGTGGAACAATAATACTCATCCAACACAAAATCATAAATATTTTAACATTTATAAACAAATGGTTAATGAAAATTTAAAAAAAAATAGAATCGAAGTGATTTATTTATTAGGATCTGATAATGAAATCCTTTTTTCAAATATAAAAAATTATTTCAATAATGTTTGTTTTAAGGATAATGTGGTTGTTAAAAATAGACTTTCTTATCACAAAATCATAACTTGTAAAAACTAATGAATATTCACGAACATCAAGCAAAAGAAATATTAAAGGAGTTTGGGGCTCCGGTCTCTAAAGGAATTGTTCTATTATCGTTAAATGAGTTAGAGAAAGAATTTAAAAAATTAAACTCCAAAGAATTTGTAGTAAAAGCACAAATTCATGCAGGCGGCCGGGGAAAAGGCGGTGGGGTTAAATTAGTAAAAAGTTTTGAGGAACTAAAAACTAAAGTAAAAGAAATGTTTGGGATGAATTTGATTACCCATCAGACAGGTCCTGGAGGCAAAGAAGTTAAAAGAATATATATTGAAGAAGCTTCAGATATTCTAAAAGAATTCTATCTGTCTTGCTTAGTAGATAGAGCAAGTTCTAAAATAGCTTTTATAAGTAGCACGGAAGGTGGAATGGATATTGAAAAAGTAGCATCTGAAACACCAGAAAAAATTATTACAAATAAAATTGATTTTAAAAAAAATATTGACTCGGATGAAATAGAAAAAATAATAAAACCATTTAATTTCAATAATGAGCAAAAATCAACCGCCCATATACTAATCAAAGCTCTTTATAAAATCCTTATTGAAAAAGATGCAACGCTAATAGAAATAAATCCTCTTATAATTACCAAAAATCAAAAAATTGTATGTCTAGATGCAAAAATGAACTTTGATGACAATGCATTGTTTAGAAGACCAGAAATTTTACAATTACGAGATTTAAATGAAGAAGAACCAGCAGAAATAGAAGCAAGTAAGCACGATCTAGCTTACATCAAACTTAGTGGTTCCATTGGTTGTATGGTAAACGGAGCTGGATTGGCTATGTCTACCATGGATATAATAAAGTTACATGGTGAAGAGCCAGCTAATTTTTTAGATGTAGGTGGAGGGGCATCAAAAGAAAAAGTATCAGCAGCTTTTAAATTAATTCTTTCAGATAGAAATGTTAAAGGTATCCTGATTAATATATTTGGTGGAATAATGAGGTGTGATGTAATCGCTAAAGGAGTGCTTGATGCAGCAAAAGAAACAAACCTAAAAGTTCCTCTAGTGGTGCGATTGGCAGGAACAAATTATAAAGAAGGAAAAGAAATTTTAGATAAATCTGATCTGAAAATTTTATCAGCGACAGATCTTAATGATGCTGCTAAAAAAATTGTAGAAGCAATAAAATAAGATGTCTGTATTAGTAAATAAAAACACAAAAGTTATTTGTCAAGGTTTTACAGGTACACATGGCACATTCCACTCAGAACAAGCTTTAAAATATGGAACCCAATTAGTTGGTGGAGTAACACCTAGAAAAGGTGGTCAAAAACATCTTGGCCTTCCTGTTTTTGACACAGTTGAAGACGCAAAAAAAATTACAGGCGCAAGTGCAACGATGATTTATGTTCCTCCTAAGTTTGCTGCCGAAGCAATCATTGAAGCAATTGAAGCAAAAATAGAACTTATCGTTTGTATAACTGAAGGAATTCCGATAATTGACATGATCAAAGTAAAACAAATATTAAATAAAAGTAAAAGCCGCTTAATAGGACCAAATTGTCCTGGAATAATAACGCCTGATGAATGTAAGATTGGTATTATGCCGGGCAGTATTCATAAAAAAGGGTCTGTAGGAATAGTTTCTAGATCAGGGACTTTAACCTACGAAGCTGTTGCTCAAACTACAGCCAATGGGATGGGACAATCTACTTGCATAGGAATTGGAGGAGATCCAATCAATGGAACTAACTTTATTGATTGCCTTGATTTATTTTTAAAAGACGAGGAAACAAAATCCATTGTTGTGATTGGTGAAATTGGTGGTTCGGCAGAGGAAGAAGCATCAGATTTTATAAAAAAGTCTAAAATAAAAAAACCTATGGTTGGCTTTATTGCTGGCTTAACTGCACCGCCAGGTAGAAGAATGGGACATGCAGGAGCAATTATCTCCGGAGGAAAAGGTGGAGCAGAAGATAAGATTGAAATGATGAAATCTGCAGGAATAATAATCTCAAAATCTCCCGCAGATATTGGTAAAACTCTTCTTGATAAACTAAATAGTTGATAAAAAAAAATATATGTTATTATGAGATATTAAAATGTCATCATCTCAAGACAATAACGTATTCAAAAAAACATCATTTTTAGCTGGCAACAACTCTGCCTTCATAGAGGAATATTACTCTGAATACTTAAATAACCCAGATAAATTGCCAGCAGGTTGGAAAGAGTTTTTTGATGGGCTTAAAGAAAATCAAGAAATTATTTCTAGAACTTTAAAAGGACCAAGCTGGGCACCTAAAAAAAAGATTAAAAAAAATAGTTCTGAATTAGAAAATCTATTTAAGGAAGCATCATCAGAGGAAAATAAAATTTTTAATCCCGCTCTCATTGAAGAAGCAGCTAAAAATTCAGTAAGAGCAATTATGTTAATACGAGCCTATAGGATTAGAGGGCACTTAATTGCTAATCTTGATCCTCTAGAGATCATGGAAAGGAATGAGCACCCTGAACTAAAACTTGAAACTTATGGTTTTACTAAAAATGATTTAAATAAAAAAATATTTCTAGATGGTGTTCTTGGAATTCAAGAAGGAACTTTAAATGAAATTATATACATTCTACAAAGAACTTATTGTGGAACTATAGGCTATGAATTTATGCACATGGGAGATCCAGATGAGAAAGCTTGGATCAGAGATAGAATTGAGGGTCCAGAAAAAGAAATAAATTTTACTGAAAATGGAAAAAAAGCAATATTAAATAAAATTATCGAAGCTGAAGGTTTTGAAAAATATTTACATGTTAAATTTGTTGGAACTAAGCGATTTGGAATTGATGGAGGTGAGTCTTTAATTCCTGCTCTTGAACAGATTATAAAAAGAGGTGGAAATTTAGGCGTAAAAGAAATTAAAATTGGGATGTCACACAGAGGTAGATTAAATGTATTAGCTAATGTTATGGGCAAACCTTTTAAAGCTATCTTTAATGAATTTTTTGGAAGTAACGTTACTTCTAAAAGAGATTTTGAAGGCGATGTAAAATACCATTTGGGAGCATCTTCAAATCGTGAATTTGATGGGAATATTGTTCATATTAGCTTGACCGATAATCCATCACACTTGGAAGCAGTTAATCCGGTAGTATTAGGTCAAGTAAGGGCAAAACAATTTTTTCATAAAGATCCTGAGAGAAAAAAAGTAATTCCAGTTTTAATTCACGGTGATGCAGCTTTTGCAGGCCAGGGAATAGTTGCAGAATGTTTTGCTATGTCTGGCTTGCCCGGACATAATATTGGTGGAACAATTCATATTATAGTTAATAATCAAATCGGTTTTACAACATCTCCTAGATTTGCTAGATCGTCTCCTTACCCGAGTGAAGTTGCTAAAATTGCACAGGCTCCTATTTTTCATGTTAATGGTGATGACCCTGAAGCAGTGGTGCATTGTGTAAAAATTGCGACTGAGTTTAGGCAAAAATTTAATAGAGATGTAGTTGTCGACATGTTTTGCTATAGAAGATTTGGACACAACGAAGGAGATGAACCATCTTTTACTCAACCAATAATGTATAAAAAAATAAAAACTCACCCATCAACTTTAAAAATTTATTCAAAAAAGCTAGCAACAGATGGGCTTTTGTCTAGGGAGGATACTGATCAAGAAATTAATAATTTTAAATCTTACCTTGAAAGAGAATTTATAGCGTCAAAAAACTACAAACCTGAACTTACATGGTTTGATGGTGTTTGGTCTAGATTTAAACCTGCTCTTGGAAAAGATAAAAGGGGAATTACAGGCGTTGATAAAGACAAGGTTATTACAATCGGAAAAAAAATTACATCTCTTCCAAAAAATTTTAACACACATAAAACTTTAAAAAAAATATTTGAGACAAAACAAAAAATGTTTACTGAAAATTTTCCAATTGATTGGTCTACAGCTGAGTCTTTAGCATTCGCAACGCTTTTAGATGAAGGTTTTTCAGTTAGATTGTCAGGCCAAGACTCAGGGAGAGGAACTTTTAGTCAGAGACATTCAGTATTAAGAAACCAAGATAGTCATGAAAGGTATATACCACTTAATCACATTTCAAAAAATCAGAAGAATTTTGAAGTAATAGATACTCTTTTATCTGAGCTTGCTGTTTTAGGTTTCGAATTTGGATACACACTCTCTGAACCTGAGACTTTAGTTTTATGGGAAGCACAGTTTGGTGATTTTGCAAATGGAGCTCAAATTATTATTGATCAGTTCATAACTTCTGGTGAGTCTAAGTGGGGCAGAGCTAGTGGTTTGGTGATGTTATTACCACATGGTTATGAAGGACAAGGACCCGAGCATTCATCTTCTAGATTAGAAAGATTTTTACAATTATGTGCTCAAGACAATATTCAAGTAATAAATTGCACAACACCAGCAAATTATTTTCACGCTTTAAGAAGACAGATGCATAGAGATTTTAGAAAGCCGTTGATAATCATGACGCCCAAATCTTTATTACGACACAAACAGTGTGTCTCTAGTTTAGATGATTTCTCAAAAGATAATTCTTTTCATAGAGTTTTGCCAGACCGCGCATACGACAAAGAGTTTGGACTAATTGATCTAAAAAAAGACAATAGAATTAAAAAAGTAATTATTTGCTCTGGTAAAATTTACTTTGATTTAGTTGAAGCTAGAGAGAAATCAAAAAATAATGAAGTTGTTTTTATTCGTTTAGAGCAAATTTATCCTTTTCCAGTTAAAAGACTAGGAAGAGAATTAAAAAAATACGCAGAAAATGCAGATTTTTATTGGTGTCAGGAGGAGCCAAAAAATATGGGAGCTTGGAATACAGTTAAGAATTACATCGATAGAACTCTTGAAATTATAAATTATCCCGAAAAAAAGGTAGAATATATAGGTAGAAGACCCTCAGCTTCAACAGCGACAGGAAATCTCAATAAACATCTTGCACAACAAAAAGAAATATTAGAAAAGGTTGTTGGAAAAATTAATTAATGTCTGAAAGTATCTTAGTCCCTGTGCTTGGAGAATCTGTAACGGAAGCTACAGTTGCCAAATGGTTGAAAAATGTGGGAGATAAAATAAATGCCGATGAGGCTATTGTTGAATTAGAAACTGATAAAGTTAACGTCGAGGTTCCTGCACCTTCTAGCGGAATATTAGAAAAAATTTCTGTCAAAGAAGGCCAAACTGTAAATGTTGGTGCATTATTAGGAATGATGAATGCTTCAAATACTTCCTCAGCAAATATACAAACGGAGGAAAAAAAATATTCTCCACCCCCAAAAAAATTAGAAACTGTTAAAGAAACTATAGTTCCAATAAAAGAAGAAATTGAAGTTAAGGAGAAGAAAACTCAAACAAAAAATAAAGTAACAGCCAAAGAAGAACCTCTAGTCTTAACCGAAGCCCAAGAAGAAAAAAAAATATCAAAATCTGCAGTTCTAAATTTCGTTTCTCCAGCCGCAAGAAAGATTGCGAAAGAGTCAAAAATTGACTTAGGTGAAATTAAAGGTTCGGGTAGAAATGGAATTATATTAAAAGAAGATCTTCTTAATTTAATGGGATCAGCACCACAACCATCTGAAAGAAAAGTGACACACGGACCTGAGGAAAGAATTAAGATGACGAGGTTAAGGATGACTATCGCTAAGAGACTTAAAGAAGCACAGGAAAACGCGGCGATGTTGACTACTTTTAATGAGGTAGATATGAGCTCAGTTATTTCAATGAGAAATGAATACAAAGAAGAGTTTCAAAAAAAATACTTAACAAAATTAGGTTTCATGTCTTTTTTTGTAAAGGCTTGTGTAGTTGGACTTAAGAATTACCCTATAATAAACGCCGAGATTCAAGGTGACGAAGTGGTTTATAAAAATTATTACAACATAAGCATAGCAGTAGGAACAGACAGAGGATTAGTCGTGCCTGTTCTTAGAAATACTGATGAGATGTCTTTTGCTGATATAGAAAAAAACATTACTTTGTTAGGAGAAAAAGCGAGAGATGGAAAAATAGTTATTGATGACCTTCAAGGTGGAACTTTCACTATTACCAATGGAGGAATTTATGGCTCAATGTTATCAACTCCAATCTTAAACCCTCCTCAATCTGCTGTTCTAGGAATGCACAATATTATAGAGAGGCCAGTAGTAGTTAATAAAAGTGTTGTTATTCGACCTATTATGTATCTAGCACTTTCTTATGATCATAGAATTGTTGACGGTAAAGAGGCTGTTTCTTTTTTAAAAATTGTTAAAGAATGTCTTGAGGATCCTAGAAGACTATTTTTAAATTTATAGTATGGAAAATAACTTTGATGTAATTGTTATTGGTGGAGGGCCTGGAGGTTACGTATGTGCTATTCGAGCTGCACAATTAGGTTTAAAAACAGCTTGCGTTGAGTCAAGAGGGGCACTCGGTGGAACATGTCTGAATGTAGGATGTATACCATCAAAAAGTCTTTTAAATTTATCTGAGTCTTTTCATAAGGCTCAAAAAGATTTTAATTCTCAAGGCATAGAATTCACAGGCTTAAAACTTAATCTAAATAAAATGATGTCAGGTAAAAATAAATCAGTTCAAGTATTGACTAAAGGAATAGAGTTCTTGTTTAAGAAAAATAATGTGACCTACATTAAAGGTAAAGGAGTTTTATTTTCTGAAAATGACGTTGTAGTTTATGAGGGAGAAGAAAAAACATCTTATAAAGCTAAAAATATTGTTATTGCCACTGGTTCAGCACCTACATCACTTCCAGGTATAGATATAGATGAACAAAACATAGTGTCTTCTACAGGAGCGCTTTCCTTTGACGATGTGCCCAAAGAGCTGATTATAATAGGCGGTGGTTATATTGGGTTGGAGATGGGTTCTATTTGGTCTAGGCTAGGTTCAAGTGTTACAGTTTTAGAATATTTAGACTTTATAACACCAGGGATGGATAGAGAAGTTTCAAATGAGTTTCAGAAAATTTTAACAAAACAAGGGATAAAATTTAAATTGAACAATAAAGTAACTTCAGTCCAAAACGTATCAAATAAAGTTGTTGTAAACTTTACCAACAATAAAACTCATGAAAGAGAAAAAAAAGAATGTGATAAAGTTTTAGTAGCAGTTGGTAGGAAGCCTTATACTGAAGGACTAAATTTATCGAAATTAGGAATTAAAAAAGATACCCAAGGGAAAATTGAAGTAAACAAAAAGTTACAAACTTCAATAAATAATATTTACGCCATCGGAGATGTGATAAAAGGCCCTATGCTTGCTCACAAAGCTGAAGAAGAAGGAATTGCTGTAGCAGAAATTATAGCAGGTCAGGCAGGCCATGTGAATTACGATGTAATACCAGGAGTGGTTTATACCTCACCAGAAGTAGCTGCTGTCGGCAAAACTGAAGAACAACTCAAAGAAGCCAATATAGACTACAAAGTTGGTAAATTTCCTTTTCTTGCTAACTCAAGAGCTAAAGTAAACAATGAAACAGATGGATTTGTTAAGATATTGGCAGACAGTAAAACTGATAGGGTGTTAGGAGTTCATATGATTGGCCCACATACCGGCGATATGATAGCTGAAATGGCTTTGGCCATGGAATTTGGTGCTAGCGCTGAAGATATCGCACGTACATGTCACGCTCACCCAACACATACTGAGGCTGTTAAAGAAGCAGCTCTAGCAATTGATAAAAGAGCAATTCATTTTTAATTGATATAATATCAATAAGATTCTTTAAAATGAAAGTTCCTGTTCTAGTCCCAAAAATTTTTAACTTTCCATTCACGTATGATTCTGGGTCACTAAAAGATTTAATACCAGGGGATATAGTAATTGTTCCTTTTGGAAGGAACGAAGAAATAGGTGTTGTTTGGGATAAAATTCAACCATCAAAAAAAAAATTTAAAATTAAAAAAATTATTAAAAAAATTGAAAACTTTAAAATCAATAAAGACTTGATCAAATTTGTTAATTGGTTATCCGCTTATAATTTAGCTTCTAAAGGAATGGTTCTTAGAATGTGTCTAGGAGAAAAAAAAAATGCAATTATAATTGAAAAAAAGGCAAAAGAAGAATTAATCAAAAAATCTAAATTTACCTTAAATAAAGATCAAAAAAAAAGCCTAGGAGATCTAAAAAAATTTGGTAATAAATTTAACGTTTCTTTATTGCAAGGAGTTACAGGATCTGGCAAAACTTTAGTTTATTTTGAAAGAGTAAAAGAAATTCTAAATTTAGGTAAACAAGTATTAATTTTGTTACCAGAAATATTTCTAACTAATCAATTCAAAGATAGGTATATAGAATTTTTTGGATATGAACCCTCAATATGGCATTCAAAAATAGGAATTAAAAGTAAGCGAAAAATTTGGCAATCAATTATTGATGGTAATTTAAATCTAGTAATCGGAGCTCGATCTTCTTTATTATTACCGTTTAAAAATTTAGGACTCATAGTATTAGATGAAGAGCACGATCCTTCATATAAACAAGATGAGGGTATTATCTATCATGCACGTGATATGGCCATAGCTAGAGCCTCGATCGAAAAAATTCCAATTCATTTAGTTTCTGCTGTTCCATCCTTAGAAACATATAACAATGTAAAAACAAAAAAATACAACTATACAAAATTAACAAATCGTTACAGTGATTTCCCACTGCCGGAAGCGAAAGTAATTAATTTAGAAAAAGCTGCTCTTAAAAGTGATCAATTTATTGCTGACGAAACTCTAGAATTAATAGATAATTATTTGAAGAAAAAGGAACAAGTTTTATTTTTTTTAAATCGAAGAGGTTACTCTCCTTTTTTAATTTGTAAGAAATGTGGCTTTAAACATCTATGTCCAAATTGTTCAATTTATTTAACTTTTCACAAACTAACTAATCAACTTATCTGCCATCACTGTGGAAAAAAAATAAAAAAAGAAAAAATTTGTAGTTCAGATGAAGAAAACTGTGATTTTCGCATGTATGGTCCAGGTGTGGAAAAGATTTATGATGAATTAAAAAAAATTTTTCCTAAAAAAAATATTAAAATATTTTCAAGTGATTTTTTATTTAAAAAAAATGAAACAGAATCTTTCCTAAAAAAAATAGAAAAAAATGAAATTGATATAATTATAGGCACACAATTAATTTCAAAAGGATTTAATTTTCCAAAACTAAACTGTATTGTAGTAGTTGACGCTGACTTTTCGGGAATGGGTTATGATTTAAGAACAACTGAAAAAAATATTCAATTATATAACCAACTAAGTGGAAGAGCTGGTAGATTTTCAAATAAGTCTTTAATAATTTATCAAACGATAACACCTTTAAATGAAACTTTACAAGATGTCTTAGAAAATAACCCTGAAAAATTTTTAAATAATGAATTAATTGTTAGAAAAAATAAAAATTTACCACCATTCTCAAGACTTATTTCTTTGATTATTTCATCCAACTCTAGTCAAGATAGCTTTAAGGCAGCTCAGGAAATTAAAAGAAAACTAACAATTATCAGACAGATTGAAGTTTTGGGACCTGTCGACTCACCCATATTTAAAATTAAAAAAAAATATAGAACTCGACTCTTACTGAGATCCAAAAATGCTAATTTAATTCAAAAAGATGTAGGTCAAGTTCTTCAAAATTTGACTATATCTAAAAAAATTAAACTTACGGTTGATGTGGACCCAATTAACTTTGCTTAACGCCCTCATACCAGCTTGATCAGCTGCCAGCCTTATGGTAGGAAACCTCATTCTTAAAAAATTTTCTAACTTGGGAGTATTAAAAATTGAGTTCAAAAAAGTCATTCTCATCTGAAGCGGCTAATAGGTATTCACTTGCATTATACGAACTTTCCGAAGAAAATTCTGAATTGTCAGTTGTAGAGAAAGATGTAAGTGAAATTTTAACAATTTTTAACACTAATAAAGAATTAAAAGATTTTATAATGAACCCAACTCAATCTCAATTAAATCAATTATTAGCATTAAACAAAATAGCTATCAAAATGAATTTGTCAAAAATTGTAAAAAACTTTTTATCGGTCTTAATTATTAAAAGAAGAATTTTTTATTTGAATAATATTTTTAAAAGTTTTTTATCATTAACTTCAAAAAAAAAGGGAGAGCTAAAAGCATCATTGATTTCTTCAAAAAATCTTACGACTGATGAACTTAAAAGCTTAAACTCGGAAATATCAAAAGTGCTCGGAGCTGTTATTGCTCTTGATTTTAAAGTAGATGAAAATTTAATTGGTGGTTTGAAAATACAAATTGGAAGCTTGATGGTTGATACTTCTATAAAGAATAAACTTAAGAAATATGAACAAATAATGTTAGGGGCATAATATGCAAATTAACCCATCAGAAATTACAAAAATACTAAAAGAACAAATAAAAAATTTTGGTGAAAAAGCTGAAGTCTCAGAAATTGGAAAGGTTTTATCTGTAGGAGATGGAATAGCAAGAGTCTTTGGACTTGATAATGTTCAAGCTGGTGAGATGGTAGAGTTTGAAGACAGTTCTAAAGGTATGGCTCTTAACCTAGAAGCTGATAACGTAGGTATAGTTGTCTTTGGTGATGATAGAAAAATAAAAGAAGGTAGTACTGTAAAAAGAACAGGCGCAATTGTAGACGCTCCAGTTGGCAAAGAACTTTTAGGAAGAGTTTTAGACGGACTAGGAAATCCTATTGATGGAAAAGGAAATCTTAGTGAAAAAATAAAAAGAAAAAGAGTAGAAGTTAAGGCTCCTGGAATTATCCCAAGACAGTCTGTAAGTGAGCCAATGCAAACTGGCCTGAAAGCGATTGATACACTTATACCAGTTGGAAGAGGACAAAGAGAATTAATTATTGGTGACCGTCAAACTGGAAAAACAGCAGTTGCTATTGATGCAATTATTAATCAAAAACTAATTAATGAATCTGATGATGAAAAGAAAAAACTTTATTGTGTTTATGTCGCTATTGGACAAAAACGATCTACAGTTGCTCAAATAGTTAAAACTTTAGAAGACGCAGGGGCAATGAAGTATACTACAGTTGTTGCCGCTACAGCTTCTGATGCAGCACCTCTTCAATTTTTAGCTCCCTATACTGGATGCACTATTGGAGAATATTTTAGAGACAACGGAATGCATGCATTGATTGTTTATGATGATTTATCAAAACAAGCAGTAGCTTACAGGCAAATGTCATTATTGTTAAGAAGACCTCCAGGACGTGAAGCTTATCCTGGCGATGTATTCTATTTACATAGCAGACTCCTAGAAAGAGCTGCAAAATTGAGCGATGCTAATGGTGGAGGATCACTCACGGCTTTGCCTATAATAGAGACTCAAGCAGGAGATGTTTCAGCGTATATACCGACGAATGTAATTTCTATTACAGACGGACAAATTTTTTTAGAAACGCAATTATTCAATCAAGGAATAAGGCCGGCTGTAAACGTGGGATTATCAGTATCAAGAGTAGGTTCAGCAGCTCAAACTAAAGCGATGAAGAAAGTCGCAGGTTCAATCAAGTTAGAGCTTGCTCAATATAGAGAAATGGCTGCTTTTGCCCAATTTGGATCTGATTTAGATGCGGCCACACAAAAACTTTTGAACAGAGGAGCAAAATTAACCGAACTTTTAAAACAGAATCAATATTCTCCGCTAACAGTCGCAGAGCAAGTGGTTACAGTCTTTACTGGCGTAAGAGGATATCTAGATGATGTAGAACTAACTGAAATTAAGCAATTTGAAACAGAGATTTTAGAAAAAATTAAAAGTGAAAAAAATGAAATCTTAAGCACAATTCAAGTTACTGGAAAGTTAGAAAAAGAAACTGAAGAGTCACTTATTCAAACAATCGAAGAATATAAAAAGAGTAAAAAATAATGGCAAGTTTAGATGACTTAAGAAAAAGAATTGTAAGTGTTAAATCTACACAAAAAATTACTAAAGCCATGAAAATGGTAGCTGCAGCAAAACTTCGTAAAGCACAAGAGAGTGCTGAAAAAGGAAGGCCTTATAGTGAAAAGATGCAAAATATTATTTTAAATTTAACAGACTCAATTAGTGATCCGACAAATGCTCCAAAACTATTGGTAGGTACAGGTAAAGAACAAGTACACTTATGTATTATTATGACATCCGACAGAGGGTTATGCGGTGGATTTAACTCAAACATATGTAGATTAGCTAAAAATCATTTTTTAAAAATTTTAAAAGAAGGAAAAGAATTAAAAATAATTACAGTTGGCTCTAAAGGCCATGATCAGCTTAAAAGAGAATATGGCAAGTATATAATTAAGAAACTAAGCTTTAAAAATAAAAAGAAGATATCATTTTTAGAAGCTCAAGAAGTTGGAGAAATAATTATAGATTTATTTAATAAGAGTAAATTTGATAAATGTATCCTGTTTTACAATAATTTTAAAAATGTAATTACTCAAATTCCCCAAGCACAACAAATAATTCCTTCTGAAAAAAAAGAAAATTTAAAAAAAAATGAACCGATATTCTATGAGTTTGAGCCAGATGAAGATGAGATACTTGAAGACTTGTTGCCGAAAAATATTTCAACACAAGTGTTTAGAGCCTTTTTAGAAAATTCAGCAAGTGAACAGGGCTCAAGAATGACAGCAATGGACAATGCAACGAGAAATGCTGGTGATTTAGTGAAAAAATTAACCATTGTTTACAACCGAAGCAGACAAGCATCAATTACAAAAGAATTGATAGAAATAATTTCTGGAGCGGAAAGTTTATAATTATGAGTAAAACTGGAAAAATTATACAAATAATCGGAGCAGTAATAGATGTAAGTTTTGATGGAGAGTTACCTGAAATTTACACTGCACTTCAGGTTGACAACCAAGGCAATAAATTGATTTTAGAAGTTGCTCAACATCTTGGAGAGGGTAGTGTTAGAACCATAGCGATGGACTCAACTGAAGGATTGAAAAGGGGTGATGTGGTCACTAATACTGGAGCTCCTATCAGCGTACCAGTTGGACCGGAAACATTAGGAAGAATAATAAATGTTATAGGTGCGCCTATTGATGAAAAAGGAGAACTTAAAACAAAAGATAGATGGCCAATTCACAGGCAGGCACCAAAATTTACAGATCAATCAACAGAAACAGAAATGCTAGTTACCGGAATTAAAGTTATAGATTTGTTAGCTCCCTATGCTAAAGGAGGAAAAGTTGGCTTATTTGGTGGTGCCGGTGTAGGAAAAACAGTAACAATTATGGAATTAATCAACAACATAGCAAAAGCTCATGGAGGGTTTTCAGTTTTTGCCGGAGTTGGAGAAAGGACCAGGGAAGGCAACGACCTTTATCATGAAATGATAGAATCAGGAGTTATCAAACCAGACGGGGAAGGTTCTAAAGCAGCTTTAGTATATGGGCAAATGAATGAACCACCTGGAGCACGTGCTAGAGTAGCTTTAACTGGTTTAACTGTTGCAGAATATTTTAGAGATCAAGAGGGACAGGACGTATTATTCTTTATAGATAATATATTTAGATTTACTCAAGCAGGATCAGAAGTTTCTGCTTTATTAGGAAGAATACCTTCAGCTGTAGGATATCAACCAACTTTAGCTACTGATATGGGTAACTTACAAGAAAGAATAACATCAACAAACAAAGGATCAATCACTTCTGTACAAGCCATTTACGTTCCAGCAGACGATTTAACAGACCCTGCACCAGCAACATCTTTTGCCCATTTAGATGCTACAACCGTACTTTCAAGACAAATTGCTGAACTAGGTATTTATCCAGCAGTAGATCCCTTAGACTCAACTTCAAGAATATTAGATCCTAGAATAGTTGGTGAGGAACACTATAGAGTGGCACGTGAAGTGCAAAAAATTTTACAAGCTTATAAATCTTTGCAAGATATAATAGCAATTCTTGGAATGGATGAATTATCTGAGGAAGATAAACTTACAGTAGCTAGAGCAAGAAAAATTATGAGATTTTTATCGCAACCTTTTTTCGTAGCAGAAGTTTTTACTGGATCACCTGGAAAACTAGTTGATTTAGACTCAACCATCAAGGGGTTTAGTGCGATCTGCAAAGGTGACTATGATCATCTACCAGAGTCAGCATTTTATATGGTAGGTGCGATCGATGAAGCAGTAGAAAAAGCTGAAAAAATAGCACAAGAAACTAAGCAATAATGTCAGAAAAATTTAACTTCGAAATAATAAGTCCTGATCAAGCTCTTTTAAACAAAGAAGTGAAACAAGTAAGCATACCTGCTTATGAAGGTGCAATGACAATTTTAAAAGATCATATTTCTTTAATTACTTTTTTAAGACCCGGATTTATTGAAGTAGAAGAAGAAAACAAAATTGAAAAATTTTATGTTGAGGAAGGAACTGTTGAATTTTATGATAATAAACTTTTAATTCTTTCATCGTCTGCGGTCAAATTAGAAAGCCTTGCAAAAGAAGCAATTTCAAAAATGATCAAAGACTCTCAATCTCGTTTACAAAGCTCTGAAATTCAAGATAAAGACAGGTATATTTTAAGTCACAAACTTGAAGCTCTTGAACAAATTAATTAATTATCTTTTTTAATTCCACTGTTATTTCCTCATAAACATGTTTTTTAAAAAGCACGATAAGATCTGGTAGTTTCTCTATATCTGCCCATTGCCACTGAATAAACTCTGGATGTTTTGTATTTATATTTATTTCATTGTCACTGCCTAAAAACTTTACTACAAACCATTTTTGTTTTTGTCCTCTATATTTACCTTTCCATATTTTTCCCACTAGGTTTTTAGGTAACTCATACTCAAGCCACTGGTCAAATTCTTTAATAATTTTTATATTTTTTATACTAGTTTCTTCCCGTAACTCTCTTTTCATAGCTTCGTATAGAGATTCATCTGGGTCTACGCCACCTTGGGGCATTTGCCATTTATCAAATGGATTATCTTTTCGTTTACCAACAAAAACTTTGTTGTCTGAGTTGAGGACAACAATTCCAACCCCTTTCCTGAGCGGTAGTTCTTTATGTTTCATGACTAGGACTTAAGTAAATTAATAGCGTATTTTAACTGGTTGTCAGTATCGGAATTAATCTTAAATTCGCTACCAACTTCTTCCACAAAAATATCTGGTAATACACCTACCTCTGAAATCGATCTACCAGAGGGTAAATAATATTTTGATATAGTCAGTCTCAAGCCACCTCCATTTTTGAGAGGAAGAATGGATTGTACCGAACCCTTTCCATAAGATCGCTCTCCTAAAATTATTGCTCTTTTGTGGTCTTTCAGCGCTCCAGAAACTATTTCTGCAGCAGAGGCAGAACCGGTATTTATGAGAACTATTAATGGTTTTCCCTTAATACCATCACCTTTTTTTGAAAAAAATCTTCTTGTTTCACTTATTTTTCTTCCTTTGGTAGAAACTATTTCTCCATCATTTAAGAAAAAATCGGTTACGCTTATTGCTTGATTTAAAAGCCCTCCAGGATTATTTCGTAGGTCTAGAATATAGCCTACTAAACTATTATCTCTTTCGAAATTATTAATATTTTTAAATAATTGTTCATCACTATTTTCATTAAAAGATTTTAACCTTAAATATCCAATTTTATCCTTAGTTCCGATTATTTTAGCATCTACTGATTTTACCTCAATAATTGCTCTGGTAATTTTAAATTCTAATGCTTTTTTTTTGTTCTTTCTTCTAACCGTAAGTTTAATATCAGAACCAATAGGGCCACGCATTAGTTCGACTGCTTCAGTTAATGATTTACCTTGAACTTGTTTGCCATCAATTCTAACTATATAATCTCCAGCTTTAATGCCAGCATTAGCTGCTGGCGTATCATCGATTGGAGAAATTACTTTAACCACACCAGACTCCATTCCTATTTCTATTCCTAAACCACCAAACTCACCTTTAGTATCCGTTTGCATTCCTTTAAATGATTTGGGACTCATATATGCTGAGTAAGGATCCAAAGATTGTAAGAGACCATTTATTGCAGAATCCATAATATCTGCTTGGTCCACTTCATCTACGTATTCTTTCTTTATTTTTTCCAGAACCTCACCAAACAAATCAATTTTTTCATAAAGTTCATCTGAATTTTTAGAGTGAAGATAATTAATATTTATAAAAATACTTAAAAATAATATAAAAATTGAAAAATTAAATTTTTTCATATTGATGCTTTCTCTTTAGGTATAGGTTCAGACCACATTTTTTCAAGATCATAAAACTCTCTTTTTTCTGGATGAAAAATATGCACAATAATATCTATAGCATCAACTAGTTTCCACTCAGCACTTTCTTTTCCTTCAATTCTACAACCAGTAATGCCTATTTTTTTTAGCTCTGAAACTAAATTTTCTGACAAAGATTGCAAATGTCTTGAAGAAGTTCCTGAAGCAACAATCATATAATCTGCAATATATGATTTTTTTTTAAGATTGATAGACACGATATTTATGGCTTTATTATTATCTAAAATCATTTCGATATGTTTTTTAATATCTGTTATTTTCATAAAAATTAAATTAATTTTTTTCTAATTTTTGTTGAAGAAATATTTATTAGTTTATTTTTGATAAAAATTATATTTTTCACGTGTTTATTTATAACAGATTTTTTAGCATTTTTATCATAACCCTTTCTTGAGAATACTACTATTTTTACTAAATTCGTTAGTAGTTTCCACCTTTTCCACCTATGAAAATTAACGAGATTATCTGAACCAATAATTAATAAAAATTCAGTTTTTTTATTTTTTTTATTTAAATATTTGATTAAATCCACTGAGTTGTTAGATTTTATTTTATCTTCTAAATATTTAACTTTTATTTTTTTTGTTTTAGCTGTTAGTAATTTACTTCTTTTAATTCTTTCTGATAATAAAAAAAAGGTTTTATTTTTAAGAGGATTTTTTTTTGTTATAATCCAGTAAAGCTCATCCAAATGCAGTTTTCTTATTGCTATTTTAGATATTTTTAAATGACCTTTATGTGGGGGGTCAAAGCTTCCTCCAAAGAGTCCAATTTTTCTTTTTTTAGACCCACCCATTATTGATTAAGACCTAACAGTTCCTTTCCCTGAAACAATATATTTATACGAGGTTAATTGATTTATCCCAACTGGTCCTCGAGGAGGCAATTTATTCGTCGAAATACCAATTTCTCCTCCAAATCCAAATTCACCTCCGTCAGCAAATTGAGTTGAAACATTGTGCATAGCAATTGAACTATTTACACTTTTTAAAAAAAATTGTGCAGTTTTAAAATTATTTGAAATTATACTGTCAGTATGCATTGTTCCATATTTCAATATATGTTCTTTGGCTTCACGAACTCCATTTACTGATTTAATTGAAATTTTTGCATCTAAATACTCTGTTTTCCAATCAATTTCTTTAGCTAGTTTAAACTTATTCCTAAATATTTTATTGATATTTTTATCTACAACAACTTCACAGCCTAAAGATGTGAGCTTATCTATAATTGGTTTAGCGTGTTTTTTTAAAGATCTTAAATCAATCAATAAAGTTTCAACAGCACCACATATACTCGTTCTTCTCATTTTGGCATTTGCGACTATTTTTGTAGCCATACTTGTATTGGCGTCTTTATCTACATATATATGGCACAAGCCTTCAAGATGTCCAATGACATGAACTCTAGAAAGTTGTTGAACTTTTTTTACAAGTTCTTTTCCACCTCTTGGTACAATAACATCTATATATTGAGACATACTAGAAAGTAAATAATTTACAATATTTCTGTTTTTATCTTCAATAAATTGAACACAATTTTTATCTATTTTATTTTTATTTAAAGACTCTCTAAAAAGATCAGCTAATATTTTATTTGAATTAAAAGCTTCTGATCCGCCTCGTAATATAGCGCAGTTACCAGATTTAAGACTCAAAGCTGATACATCAGCTGTCACATTAGGTCGACTTTCATAAATTATTCCAATTACTCCAATTGGCGTTGTAACTTTTTTTATCCTTAATCCATTTGGTCTTTTCCAATCTTCAAGGACTTTATTTAGCGGACTTCTAAATTTAATAATCTCGTTCATGGAATTTCGCATTCCATCAATTCTTTCTTCATTTAATATAAGTCTGTCAACTAAGTGCTTTCTCGTTGAAGATTTTACATCTTTTGAGTTTTCTTTAAGAATTTGTTTTTTATTTTTTAATAAAAGACCACTATAGGTATCTATAATTTTATTTATCTTTTTAGAGTCCAAATTATTAAGTTGAAGAAAAGCTTTTCTTGCATTTTTCCCAATTTGTTTTAATTTTTTCATAATATAACTATATCGTCTTTGTGAACTATTTCAGATTTACTAGCATAGCCAAGAATATTTTCTATCTGATCACTCTGCAAACCTTTAATTTTATTTATTTCATCAGAAGTAAAGGAAGATAAAGCTCTCGCAACATCATTGTTATTATTATCAACGATTAATATATTATCTCCTTTTTTAAAAGCACCCAAAACTTTGGTGATACCTGATGGCAACAAGCTTTTACCAGATTTTAATGCTTTAGACGCACCTTGATCTATATAAATTTTTGCAGACGAAGATAAAGAACTTATAATCCATTTTTTTCTAGCATCTAAATTAGAAATTTTCGGAACAAACCATGTAAATAAATTTTTTTTAATAATTTGTTTAATTGGATTAAAGTTACTTCCATTCGCAATCAACATATTGCAACCTGCATTCATACAAATTTTAGCCGCCTCCAGTTTTGTTAACATTCCACCAGAACCATAGGTATTATTCTTTTTATTGACCAAATTGATTATATTATTATTTATAATTTCAACTTTTTTAATTAGACTTTTCTTATTTGAAACAGACTCATAAAGTCCATCAACATCTGATAAAATGATTAATAAATCTGCTCCTATAATTTGAGCAACTCTTGCGGCCAATCTATCATTGTCACCATATTTTATTTCAGAAGTAGCTGTAGTATCATTTTCATTAACCACAGGCACCGCTCCAAGCTTAAAAAGATTTTCAAACGTTCTTCTTGCATTAAGAGCCCTTCTTCTCTTTTCAGTATCATCGGGTGTAATAAGAATTTGTCCTATTTTGATATTATTTTTTTCAAATAATTTTTGGAATTCATTTATTAAGTGTATTTGACCAACAGAAGCTACAGCTTGACTCATTTCAAGCTTTACTTTTTTATTTTTTATCTTTAGATAACTTTGCCCAAGAGCAATTGCACCAGACGAAACAAGTACCACTTCCTGTTTATTTTTCTTTAATTTTTTAATGTCGCTAATTAAACTTAACAACCACTTTTTCTTGAATTTACCTTTTTCATCAACAATAGTTGAGGAACCTAATTTAATAACAATTTTTTTTGCTTTATTTATATGCATTTTTTAATAACACTTTTCTTAAATTAATTAAATTTTTATCTGAAATCACAGAGATTACCTCAAAATTTTTTTTTATTTTTTTTTTAAAAATTTTCAATTTTTCATCAATTTCTTTTTTTTTAAATAAGTCTGATTTATTAAATACAATAATCTCTCTCTTTTTTGAAAGAATTTTATCATATTTAGACAATTCATTTCTCACTTTTAAATAATTTTCTTCAAGTCTTTCTTCAGATAAATCTATTAAATGCAACAACATTTTACATCTTTCTATATGACGAAGAAATTTGTCTCCAAGACCAACACCTTCATGTGCACCCTCTATAATTCCCGGTACATCAGCTAAGGTAACTTCTTTATTATCGTAATAAGAAACACCTAAGTTAGGATCTAAAGTTGTGAATGGATAATTAGCTATTTTTGGCCTTGCTCTAGTTATAGCCGCGAGCAAACTAGACTTCCCAGCATTTGGCATGCCAATTATTCCTATATCGGCGATAATTTTTAATTGTAACCATACCCAAAATTCTTCACCTAATTTACCATTTGTTTTTTTTGTTGGTGCTCTATTTACTGAGCTTTTAAACCGAACATTTCCAAGACCGTGTTTTCCACCTGCTGCTACTAAGAATTTTTCTTTATTTTTTGTAAAATCATAAATCAAAGTATTATTATCTTCTTCATAGATTTGAGTTCCGACTGGCACCTTAATTACTAAATCTTTACCAGTTGCTCCCGTTCGTTTTCTTTTTGTGCCAATATGCCCATTTTCAGCTTTGAAGTGTTGAGCATATCTAAAATCAATAAGTGTATTTAAATTACTTTCTGCTTCAAAAATAATAGAACCACCATCCCCACCATCACCTCCGTCAGGACCACCAAACTCAACAAATTTTTCTCGTCTAAAACTTGCAGAACCAGACCCACCATTGCCAGCTTTAATATAGATTTTTGCTTGATCTAAAAATTTCATTATAGATTCCTAAAATAAATAACTAAGGTTATTTATATGCTTAATTGGGGATAACAGAAACAAAAGTTCTGTTTAGTTTAGATTTTTTAAATTTAACTTTACCTTTTATTAAAGAAAACAAAGTATGGTCTGTTCCCATACCTACGTTTTCACCAGCATGAATACGCGTTCCTCTTTGCCTTACAATTATATTTCCTGGTATAACTGTTTGATCACCATATATTTTAACACCAAGTCTCCGGCCCGCACTATCTCGGCCATTACGTGACGATCCACCA
The DNA here is from genome assembly GCA_016777565.1 of Pelagibacteraceae bacterium. Taxonomy (GTDB): domain Bacteria; phylum Pseudomonadota; class Alphaproteobacteria; order Pelagibacterales; family Pelagibacteraceae; genus Pelagilacustribacter. The sequence goes on along the minus strand of JADHRF010000008.1, from coordinate 8,723 downwards.
GCTTTTTTTGTTGCCATTTAGTTTCCTATTTTTTTAGATCTTTTTTAGAAGTTATTTTTTTTTCAATCTGTGTTTTTAGTTTTGACTCAACAGGTTTTGCCTCAGCAATAATTTTCCCATCTTTAGAAAGTATTTTTGTAATTTGTATTTTTGAATGTCTTTGTCTATGCCCATTCATTTTTCTAGAATGTTTTCTTCTTCTTTTGTGAAAAATTAAAATAGTTCGATCTTTAACATTATCAATCAACTTTGCTTCTACAATTGCGCCATCTATTTTTGGGTTTCCAACTTCAGTTGTTTTGCTATCATTTAACAAAAGAACATTTTTAAACTGAATAGTTTTTCCTATTTCAGCTTCCAGTTTCTCTATTTCTATAATTTTACTCGCAGATGCTTTATACTGCTTTCCACCTGTTTCAAATATTGCAAAAGACATAAATTTTCTTTCTTTAAAAATTAAAGCAATATAACTTGAAAGAAACCCAAGTCAAGGCGATAGAACTAAAAACTATCCCTTAAATCTCGAAGTTTTTTGAATATTTCAACCTCAGAGGAATTTTCCATACCTAGAATTTTTTTTATGTAAGGAACATCACAACGCAAAAAAATATTTGTATTTAACTCTTCTTTAATAGTAATAGGAACTGTTGGTTCTTTTTTGTTTATCTTTGAATCTACCCATTCTATTTTCTCTTTGAGGTAATGATTATTAAAATCTACTTTATAACAAAAATTTAGATTTTTTTTGGTATATTCATGACCACAATAAATGTTTGTATCTACAGGCAAATTTTTTATCACATTAAGTGATTTTAACATTTGAGAATATGTTCCTTCAAACACTCTGCCACATCCCAAAGAAAACAAAGTATCTCCAGTAAAAATAATTTTTTCTTTGTCGGAGTGGAAGCAGATATGACCGCTCGTATGTCCAGGAACAAGAATAATTTTAAATTCTACGCTACCAAATTTGAAAATATCACCATCTTGTAATTTTATATCTATACCTGGAATTCTTTTTTCATCACTCTTAGATCCTACAATTTTACAATTATATTTTTTTTTTAATTCTAAATTTCCACCTGTATGATCAAAATGATGATGAGTGTTTAGTACGTAATCAATTTTATTAAATTTTTTTTTAATAAAATTATCAATTGGTTGAAATTCAGAAGGATCGATTATTCCAATTGTATTAGCGGTGGAGTCTTCAATAATGTAACTATAGTTATCTTGCAGACATGAAATAGTATTAATTTTCAACATTTAACTAATTAAGAATATGCCAACTTCTGAGAATAAGTTTTTCATTTCTAAATTGATTCTATAAATAGAAGATGTTTTTTCTCCATTGATGCCAATAACTCTATCTATTCGAACCTTTTTCTTTTCACAAAATTGATAAAAATCTTTTATAGAGCACATATGTAAATTAGGCGTATCGTGCCAGGAGTAAGGTAAAGACTTAGTTATAGGCATTTTTCCAAAAAATAATAGTTTAGCTCTAATTTGCCAATAACCAAAATTAGGAATTGAAATTATTACTCGATGGCCAATTCTTAATAGTTGTTCAAGTACATTTTCTGGTTGATAAAATGCTTGAAGGGTTTGACTTAAAATTACAAAATCAAAAGCCTTATCAGGAAATTGACTAAGTTCAGTTTCTGCGTTTCCTTCTATTACAGAGAGTCCTTTTGAAATACATTCTTTAACATTATTTTTACCTAATTCGATTCCTCTAGCATCAATACTTTTTTCATTAATAAGTGCTTTAATTAAAGTGCCATCTCCACAACCAACATCAAGCACTCTTGATTGAGACGGAAGTAAATTTGCTATAATTTTAAATTCATTTTTCATTTTTAAATATTTCAAAATTTGTGTCTAAAAATCCTTTAATAGTTTTTAGAAATTCAGGCTCATCAAGCAAAAAGGAGTCATGCCCCCTGTCAGTTTTAATTTCTGCAAAAGCAACATTGACTCCAGAAGCATTTAAAGCAATAACAATTTCTTTGCTATTTTTTGTAGGATAGAGCCAGTCTGAGGAAAAAGATACTATCAAAAATTTAGTTTTATGATTTTGAAATGCTTCACTTAAACCACTTTTAAACTGTTTAGACAAATCAAAGTAATCCATTGCTCTAGAAATGTAGAGATAAGAATTTGCATCAAATCTTTCTACAAAAACCTTACCCTGATGTCTTAAGTAACTTTCTATTTGAAAGTCAGCGTCAAAAGTGAATTCATAATCCTTTTTTTCCTGAAGTTTTCGTCCAAACTTTTCTTGCAAACCTTTGTCAGACATATAAGTAATATGTGCAGCCATTCTAGCAACCGCAAGTCCATTTTTTGGAATCTTGTTATTTTGATAATAGTTACCTTTATTCCACAACGGATCACTCATGATTGCTTGTCTAGCTAATTCATTTAATGCAATTTGTTGTGCATTGTGACTTGCTGTTGAGGCAATAGGTACAGCAGAAAAAGTTTTTTCAGGATATAGAGCACAAAACTGCAAAAGTTGCATTCCTCCCATGGAACCACCAAACACACTTAAAAGTTTATCAATCTCGAGATGTTCTAGCAAAGCATCTTGAGCTCTAACCATATCTCTAATGGTAATCACTGGAAAACTTAAGCCATAAGGTTCTTTTTTTTTTTCATTAATACTCTTTGGACCAAAAGACCCCATGCAACCACCCAAAACATTTGCACAAATAATAAAATACTTATCCGTATCTATCGCTTTTCCTGAGCCGACGGCGGTAGCCCACCAGCCATCTTTATTGGTAATAGGATTATTACCTGTAACAAACTGATCACCAGTAAGAGCATGAAAAATTAAGATCGCATTATTTTTTTTTTCATTAAGTTTTCCATATGTTTCATAAGCAATAGGGAAATCTTCTATTGTTTGACCACAGTCTAATTTAAGTGGTTTATTTATAATTATTTTTTTTGTATTTTCAATTTTATAGTTCATATAAAAAAAAAGCCCAGCTAAACTGGGCAGAACCCTATTTAGCGAATTTTATCTAGCGCCCGCAATTTGGTTAAATCAGCGCTAAAGTGTTGTACTAGATGGCGTTAAAGTTGTCAATTTTATAAGAAATTAAAATGAAGATAGAAATAATAAAGCTTTTTAGATATGAACTTAAATAAATTATGAAACTACCTAAAGCTAAAAGCTTAAATGCAGAGAAGTACGTTGCAGGATTAAGTTTATTTAAGCAAAAATTTGCTAGAATAAAGTTATCTGCAAATGAGTCTGCTTTAGGCCCAAGCCCAAAAGCAGTAAAAGAATATATTAAAGTTTCAAAAAATTTTAAAAGATATCCTGACTCAGATGGAACCTTTTTAAGAAAAGTTATAGCAAAAAAATTTAATTTGGACGTAAATAGAATTATTTTAGGAAACGGTTCAGATCAAGTTTTTGAACTTATCTGCAAAGGTTTTTTAAATAAAAATGATGAAGTTGTGATATCACAATACAGTTTTATTATTTATAGAATTTACAGCAAACTTAATTTTGCGAAGATAGTATACGCCAAAGAAAATAATTTTACTTGTTCTGTAAATAATATTCTTTCATGTGTGACCCGTAAAACCAAAGTTGTTTTTATTGCAAATCCTAATAATCCAACAGGAACTTATATAAGTAAAAATGAGATACTTAGATTAAGAAAAAAATTAAGAAGCGATATTCTTTTAGTTGTTGATGATGCGTATTTTGAGTATATGAATTTTAAAGATTATGAAAATGGATTAAAACTATTTTCTAAATTTAAAAATGTTTTAATAACAAGAACATTCTCTAAAATTTATGGCCTAGCTGGTTTAAGAGTTGGTTGGGCATACTCATCAAAAGATATAATTAAAGCATTATACAAAATAAAACCTCCTTTTAATGTGAGCAGACCAGCTTTGTTTGCAGCCTCAGTTGCTATAAAAGATACTAGCTGGCTTAATAAAGAAATACACCATGTAAGAAAATGGTCAAAAAAGTTTTATGAATTCTTTAAAAGTTTAAATATTCACACAAATAGAACGAGTGTAAATTTTTTATTAATAAACTTTAATAGAATTAAAAAAAATTCTAAGCAAGTCTTTTTTGCTTTAGCAAAAAAAGGAATTTTATTAAGACAAATGGAAGTATATTCTATAAAAAACTCTTTAAGAGTTACTATTGGAAATAATAAAGAAAACTTAAAACTAATATCTGAATTAAAAAAAATTCTTAATGTTTAACACTGTATCTATAATTGGTTGTGGTTTGATAGGATCTTCAATCTTAAGAGCAATCCAAAATAAAAATTTAGCAAAAGAAGTAAGAATTTTCGATCTGTCAAAAGAGGTTACTACTTATCTAAAAAAAGAAAATATATGCTCTTATATTTCAACAGATATTAGACAGTGTGTGAAAAATTCTGATTTAATAATTATCGCTACACCCTTGAGTAGCTACAAAGAAATAATACTGTCTATAAAGGATGATCTAAAAAAAGGATCAATTTTAACAGACACAGGATCAGTTAAAAAAGAAGTAATGAAAATTATTCATAATATAAACTTAAAAGAGATTAATTGGATACCCTCTCATCCTATAGCGGGCACAGAAGAAACTGGTCCAAAAGCAGGTCATGCAGATATGTTTAAAAATCGTTGGTGTATCATTTCTCCGCCAAAAGAAAGCAATGAACAGCCAATACAAATTTTGAAATCGTTATGGGAGGCTATTGGAAGCAAGGTTAAGATAATGACACCAGAAGAACATGATGAAATTTTATCTTTAACCAGTCATTTGCCACATGCGATTGCTTATAACATTGTTAGAACTGTAATTAACGTTGAAGACAAATTAAAACAAGAGGTAATTCAGTATAGCGCTGGCGGTTTAAGAGATTTTACAAGAATAGCCGCATCAAATCCTTTGATGTGGAGAGATATTTTTATAGATAACAATGAAAATATTTCAAAAAGTATCGATAATTTTATTGAAAAACTTCAGGAGCTCAAAAAAGCTTTAAATGATAAAAATGGAGATAAACTTTACCAGATTTTTAATTCAACAAAAGAATTGAGAAAAGAAATTATTAAAGCAGGACAAGACACTAATAAACCAGATTTTGGCAGGAAAAAAGACTAGGGATATTTTTTTATCTCAGAATAAATTTTTTCCTCAAGTATTTTAATAAAAGTATTTTTTTCTATTCCCGGCTTGATGGGTTCTAGAAAAGTAATATGTATATCACCTGGGTGCTTAAAAAAACTGTTTTTTGGCCATATTTTTCCTGAATTTAAAGCAACAGGTATACAGTGCAAACCAAGAGCATCATAAATTCGTCCTACACCTTTTTTAAAAGGGACTATTTCATTGAATTTAACTCGAGTTCCTTGTGGAAAAATTAAAAGAGGCCTATTATTTTTATAAATAGTTTTTTTAATTTTATCGAAAAAACTTAAATTATCTTTTGTTGTTGTTTCTCTAACAATTTCAATTGAGCCAATTTTTTTTAAGTACCAACCAAATAAAGGAATTCTTAAAAGTTCTTTCTTAAGTATGAAGATAGGGTAATCAAGTGGTGCCTGAAAGGCGAATGTTTCAAACATTGACTGATGCGCTGAAGCAACAAAAAATTTTTCTACTTTTTTTAGATGCTCAAGCCCATGAAAGATAACATTTGTATTTAAAAATACTTTCAATATAAAAATAATATAATAGGCTAAGAACTTGCCACAATACAGAGCAAATTTAGCAGGAAGAAAAAGAGTAGGTACCGCTAAAATTAAAACACATATTATTCCTAAGTATAAAAAAATATTAAAAATTAAAGATCTAATAAATTGCATTAAGCGCTTATCAATTTGAGTAAATTCTGTCTTTTTCTTATTATTTTAAATTTATTCTTAGTTATAAGTATTTCAGCGATTAGCGGTCTTACGTTGTAATTAGAAGACAGAGAGGATCCATAAGCACCAGCATTAGTAATAGCAACAAAGTCTCCTTCGTTTATCTTTTGATAATTCTTATATGTCGTAAATTTGCAGGTAGACTCACATACAGGTCCCGCAAATTCTAGAGCACCAGAAAATTTTTTAGAAATTCTATTTACAGGTAAAATTTCATGTTTAGCATCATACAAAGCCGTCCTCATAAAATCGTTCATGCCTGCATCTAAAATAATAAAATATTTATTTGGGCCTTTTTTAATATATTGAATTTTACTAACTAAAATTCCTGCGTTACCAACCAAAGATCTTCCAGGTTCAAAAATAATATTACAGTTTAATTTTTTTTTAAAATTATGAACCAGTTTTGCGTATTTATTAAGATTAATTTCCTTATTTTTTTTTTCATAACTAATTCCAAAACCGCCACCAAGATCAATATATTTGAGTTTTATTTGTAAATTATTTATTACTTTTAAAAGAACATTTAGTGTTTTTTTATATGGAGTATCTGAAAGTATTTGACTTCCAATATGTACACTTAAAGCATCAATTCTTAAATTTTTGAATTGTTTTCTATCCTTGTAAATTGCATAAAAATTTTTAATTGAAATACCAAATTTATTTTCTGATTTTCCTGTTGAAATTTTTTTGTTTGTCTTTGCATCTACATCGGGATTTAATCTAAAACCAACTGATATTTTTCTATTAAATTTTCTTCCAATATCATTTAGTAATCTTGCTTCACTCTCTGACTCAATATTTATTAATAATATTTTTTTTTGAATAGCTAGCTTTAGTTCTTCTTCAGTTTTTCCTACTCCAGAAAAAACAATTTTATTTGGTTTAATGCCTGCTTTTAAAGCCTTTAAAAGTTCACCACCTGATACGACATCAGCACCAGCCCCTAATTTACCAAGTATTTTAATTATTGATAAGTTTGAATTGGCTTTAGTAGCAAAACAAATAAGGGGGCTTGTGCTTTTAAAGTTTTTAGCTAATTTTAAATAATTTTTTTTAATTTGATTTTCAGAGTAAACATAAAAAGGAGTTTTATTTTTTTTTGTAAGATTTACAACTGAAGAATTTTCAACAAACAATCTTGAGCCAAAATATTTTAAGAGAGACATGTGTTTTAAGATAGAATTATAATCATTTCTTTATTTTTTACCTGATACTTGGGGTCTGATTTTTTACCACAGCCTTCTAATAATAGTACACTTACAATCATGAAAAAAAAAACTTTCATTTAATTTCCTTTTTATATTTTTTTATCATTTTTTTTACATTATTTGAGGAAGTTCCTCCATATGAGTTTTTAGAATTCATTGAAAAATTTACATCAAATATTTTTAATACATTTTTATCTAAATCTTTATTAAATTTTTTTAATTCTTTTAGAGTTATTTGGTCTAGGGTTTTATTATTTTTCTCAGCAAAATTAACCAGTGATGACGAGATATGATAGGATTCTCTAAAAGATAATTTTTTTTCTTTTACGAGATAATCTGCAAAGTCAGTTGCGGTAGTGAAACCTTGATTAGCCATTTTAGACATTTTTTCTTTTGAAACTCTTAGATTATCTATTAATTCATAGGACATAGTTAAAGAGTCTCTTAAAGTATCGTAGCCATCAAACACTAATGCCTTGTCATCCTGTAAGTCTTTAAAATACGACATTGGCAACCCTTTCATTATTGTAAGAATCGAGTTTAATTTTCCATAATTAATTCCTACTCTTCCTCTAATTAATTCTGCTGGGTCAGGATTCTTTTTCTGTGGCATGATTGAGGATCCTGTCAACACACTATCATTAAATTCAATTAATTTATAAGCATCAGAATTTAAAATAATAAAATCTTCAGCTAATCTTGATAGGTGCATCGCACAAACAGCTGCTGCATATAAAAAATCTATTGCAAAATCTCTATCGGAAACAGAGTCAATAGAATTATTTGTAGGTTTTTTAAAGCCAAGTTTTTTTGCAGTATAATTTCTATCTATTTTATACGAGGTTCCAGATAAAGCAGCAGAACCTAAAGGAGACTCATCTAAAAGATTTAGACTATTTTCAAATCTTTTTTTGTCTCTTTTTAACATTTCATAATAAGCTAAAAGATAATGAGCAAAAGAAATAGGCTGAGCATTTTTTAGATGAGTAAACCCAGGCATAACAGTATCACTATGTTTTTCAGCTTTTTTTATTATTGCTTTCATTGTACTGGAAATATCTTTTATAATATTTTGAGTTGAATCTTTTATCCACAATTTAAAGTCCGTAACTACTTGATCATTTCTAGATCTTGCAGTGTGCATAAAACCAGCAGCCGGACCTATAATTTGAAATAATTTTTTTTCTATATTTAGATGAATATCTTCGTATTTTTCCTCAAAAATAAATTTACCATTATCGATTAAAGACTTAATCTTTTTTAAACCTTGAATTATTTTTTTGCCTTTATCTGCAGGTATAATTCTTTGTTTCATAAGCATTTGAGTATGTATAATTGAGGCAAAGATATCCTGCTTGTAGAGTCTTTGATCTATATTGATTGAAGACCCAATTCTCTGAAAAGATTTAGAAGTTTTACCTTTTAATCTTTTTGACCATACTGTTTTAATTTTATTTTTCATTTTACTATGTTAATTCTAATTTAAATTAATATGAAAATTAGTAAATCTTTTAAAATCTATATACACATATTTGCTGCTTTTTTCTTTGCCCAGCAACTTTTAAGTGAAACGAACTATTCTAAAAATATAGTTCTTCACAA
>JADHRF010000045.1 GCA_016777565.1 Pelagibacteraceae bacterium | reverse complement strand
TAACCAATAATTCACCTGCACCACAATCTTCCATTTTTTTTGCAAAATCTAGAGCATCTATACCTGTTTTATTTCTTCCTCCATGCGTAAACACTTCCCATTTTTCATTATTTTTTTTTGCATCAATTGCAACTACAATACATTGAGATCCAAATTTTTTAGAACTTTCTACTATTACATCAGAGTTTTGCACTGCAGCTGTATTAATAGAAACTTTATCAGCCCCACAATTTAATAATTTATTAATATCCTCAACACTTCTAACTCCACCACCAACTGTTAAAGGTACAAAGCATTTCTCTGATGTTTTTCTCACAACTTCATAAATAGTCTTTCTGTTTTCATTTGAAGCCGTGATATCTAAAAAACAAATTTCATCAGCTCCGCCATCACTGTAAATTTTTGCTTGTTCAACGGGATCTCCCGCATCCTTAAGGTCAACAAAGTTAATACCTTTAACAACACGACCATTTTTAACATCAAGACATGGTATTATTCTATTTTTAAGCATCCTCTTTTACCAGTTCATTTAAATTAATATCGCCATCATAAATGGCTTTTCCAACTATTATACCTTCAATATTTTTTAAGCCTTTAGCTTTTTTGACATCTTCCATTGATGAAACCCCACCAGATATAATTACAGGACAATTTGATACATTAGCTACTTTTGATGTCTCTTCAAAATTTGGACTTTGTTTCATTCCATCTCGATCAATATCAGTGTAAATTAACCTGCTAACACCATAATCATTAACATCATTTAAGTAATCTAAAGTTAATTGATTAGAATTTTCTTTCCACCCAGACACTGACAAATACCCATCCTTAGCATCCAGACCTAAGGCAATTTTATTTGGAAATTTTTCACAAGCTCCTTTTAAAAAACTTTTATCTTTTATAGCGGCACTGCCTAAAATAATTTTCTCTACACCAACATCATTATATTTTTTAATACTATCAATAGTTCTAATCCCACCACCTACTTCAATTTTAAGATCAAATTTAGTCACTATTTCTTTAATGATATCTAAATTAACCGTCTCTCCAGTCAAAGCTCCATCCAAATCAACAATATGTAAATTTTTAAAACCATGGTCTTTATATTTACTAGCTTGGTCCACTGGTGACATTTTGTATTCCGTTTTTTTATCAAAGTCACCTTTAACTAACCTTACACATTTTTTATCTTTAATGTCTATTGCAGGAAATATTTTCATATTAAATACTGTTTATAAATTTCATCTCTTTTGGTTTTGTTCATTGTTTTTGTATCTTCTATAAATTGATTTCTCAAATCTCTTGATTTAAAAATATAAAAACAAACAGTATCCTTGCTATGATAGATGGCTTTTAATTCATCATCAATTTCGTTTAATTCTCCTGGAATATCAGCTTTTATACAAAACATTTTATATATTTATAAAATTATTAATTATTTGAAGTCCCAACTTATCACTTTTTTCAGGATGAAATTGGGTTCCAAAAATATTTTCTTTTTCAACAGAACAAACAATATTTGACGAATATTCTGTTGTTGCAGAAATTACATCTTTATCTTTAGGTATAAATTCATAGCTATGAACAAAATACATATGAGAATTATTTTCTACATTCTTTAAAATCTTACTATCTTTAAGAATATTAATTTGATTCCAGCCAATATGAGGAAGTTTAAATTTTCCATTTTGATTATTTATTTTTGAAATTTTACCTGATATCCAACCTAACCCTTTTGTTTCAGTTTCTTCATAGCCAATATCAGCAAACATTTGAAGGCCAACACAAATTCCAAGCAGGGGTTTTTTATTATTTATTGCAAATTCATTTAAAGTGTCAACTAGACCCTTTATAGAATTTAAAGCATCAATGCAGCTCTTAAACGATCCCTGGCCCGGCAATACCACCTTATCACTCGATTTAATTTTATTTAAATTTGCCGTTACTTCAATATTAACTTTATCTTTAGCTGCTTCTTTAAAAGAATTTATTACTGAACTAATGTTTCCTGAATTGTAGTCAACAATCGTGACGTTCATCAATTTTACAATGAACCTTTAGTTGATGGAATACTTTTTTTGTTTCTAGGGTCAATTTCCAACGCAGTTCTTAATGATCTTGCTAGAGCTTTAAAACAAGACTCAATTATATGATGGCTATTATCTCCATAAATATTTTCCATGTGTAATGTTATTCCTGCTGACTGGGAAAATGCTTGAAACCACTCTTTAAAGAGCTCTGTATCCATCTCTCCAAGTTTTTCTACTTTTAATTTAACTTTCCATATCAAGTAAGGTCTATTTGAAACATCTATTGCAACTCTTGTTAATGTTTCATCCATTGGAATCATCGCGTGAGCATATCTTCTAATTCCTGCATAATTTTTTAGTGCTTTCTTTAAAGCCTCACCTATCGCTATCCCTGTGTCTTCTGTAGTGTGATGGAGATCTATATGAGTATCTCCTTTTGCTTTTAAATTTATATCTATTAATGAATGTTTTGATAGCTGTTCTAACATATGGTCTAAAAAACCTATGCCTGTATCAATTTTATATTTACCTTTTCCGTCAATATTTAATTCAACACTGATGCTTGTTTCTTTTGTTTTTCGAGAAACTTTTCCTTTTCTAGTCATAATTAATTATAGGTATATAGAGATTAGTTAATTATATCAATATTAGTAATCAAGCACTTGAACTATAAAAATTAATATCCATCTATAATCTATGACAACAATAGTACTTATAAGAAAAAATAATGAAGTAGTTGTGGCTGGAGACGGTCAAGTTAGTATGGGTAATACTGTTATAAAAAGTACTGCCGCAAAAGTGAGAAAAATTGAAAAACGAAATGTCATAGCTGGATTTGCAGGCTCAACAGCAGATGCTTTAACTTTATTTGAAAGACTTGAAGCAAAACTCGAAAAACATGCCGGTAACCTTCCTCGAGCTGCTGTAGAATTGGCTAAAGACTGGAGAACTGATAAATATTTAAGAAGACTAGAAGCTTTAATGGCAATAGGAGACAAAGAAAATAGTTATATTATTTCTGGAACTGGTGACGTCTTAGAACCTGAGGGAAATGCAATCGGGATAGGTTCTGGTGGAAACTATGCACTAGCCGCTGCGAAAGTTTTATTGGACACAGATTTAAGTGCTGAAGAAGTGGCAAAAAAAGCAATACAGGTTGCTTCTGAGATTTGTGTATTTACAAATAATAATATTAAAATTGAAAAAATTTAATGAAAAAATCAAACATAACTCCTTTTCCTAAAGATAAGAAAGAAGAAACAAGTTCTTCTTTGGTTAGTTCACTTTCACCAAGAGAAATAGTTTCTGAGTTAGATAGATATGTTGTTGGACAAAATAAAGCTAAAAAAGCTGTTGCCATTGCATTAAGAAATAGATGGAGAAGACAAGCTCTTAAAGGTGAAATGAAAAATGAAATTTTACCAAAAAATATATTAATGATGGGCCCTACAGGTGTCGGAAAAACAGAAATTTCTAGAAGATTATCAAAATTAGCTGAGGCCCCTTTTGTAAAAGTAGAGGCTACAAGATTTACGGAAGTTGGTTATGTTGGTCGAGATGTTGAGCAAATTATTAGAGATCTACTTGAAATCGCAATTGCGATGGAGAAGGTAAAAAAAAGAAAAGAAGTTTTCGCAAAAGCACAAAAATTAGCTGAAGAAAAAGTTCTAGACGCAATAGTTGGAAATAAAGCAAGTTTAGCGACTAGAGAAAGTTTTAGAAAAAGATTAAGAGAAGGTGATTTGGATGATAATGAAATTGAGATAGCTGTAAATGATAGCGGCTCTCAAGCTTCTTTTGAAATACCTGGTATGCCTGGAGCAAATATTGGCATGATCAATATTGGTGAAATGATTGGAAAAACAGTTGGTAACAAGCAAAAAAAAAAGAAGATGTCCGTAAAAGAGTCCCATGAAATTCTTATTAATGATGAGTCAGACAAATTAATTGAAGAAGATAAAATTATAAGTTCTGCAAAAAATTCAACAGAAAACAATGGAATAGTTTTCTTGGATGAAATAGATAAAATTTCAGGTAGAACAGACAGAGTAGGAGGAGATGTTTCTAGAGAAGGAGTTCAGAGAGACTTGCTGCCTTTGATTGAGGGAACAACCGTAAGTACAAAATATGGGCCAATTAAAACAGATCATATTTTATTTATTGCATCTGGTGCGTTTCAACTTGCAAAGCCATCTGATCTTTTGCCTGAGCTTCAAGGAAGGCTACCAATCAGAGTCGAGCTGGAAGCTTTAACAAGTGAAGATTTTAAAAGAATTCTAAAAGAGCCAGACTATAGTTTAATAAAACAATACGTTGCTCTTTTAAAAACTGAAAATGTAGATCTAGAATTTTCTGAAGATGGAATAGATGCTATAGCAAATATGGCCTCAGAAGTTAATGCCACAGTGGAAAATATTGGTGCAAGAAGATTGCATACAATTATAGAAAGAATTTTAGATGATATTAGTTTTACAGCAACAGATAGAGCTGGTGAAAAAATTGTGATTAATTCTGATTATGTAAAGCAAAATCTTGACCAATTAGTTAAAGATACAGACTTATCAAAATTTATTCTTTAATATTTTTTAATTTAAATTTATTCTTTAGGTAAATATAAAAAGCTCCACTTCCTCCATCCTCTATTTTTGCATCAGTTATTTCAATGATCATTTTATTAAGTAAACTATTATTTTCGATAAACTCTGGCACAGAATATTTTAAAATACTCAAATCTTTAGAGAGATAGGGGTTTTCTTTATTTTTGGACCGTAGACCCTTTCCTGTAATTACTATAATCTTAGTAACACTATTATCAAAACATTTTTGAATAAAACTCTCTACAGATTTATTTGCTTCTTGAAGAGAATATCCATGCAAGTCAATTTTTTTGATTTTTTCATGTCTTATTTTTTTCAAAGAAATTAAATCTTTATTTGGAATTTTTTCTTCATTTTTTAGAAATTTTTCCCAATCTTTTTTATCTTTATCTGAGATCTTTTTTATCAATTAAGTAATTGTATCAATTAATAACCAGTTTAAATTGGATGGGTTTATATCTTTAGCAAAAACCCAGGTATCGTAAACTGTTTTAATTTTTTCTGGATCACCTGAAATTAATTTTTTTTCTTTATCTTTAATACAAGTTATAATTTCACTTATGAAATCAACAGTTACTTCCAATCTATTTTCCACTTTTTTATGTGATTTAATAACCGCAGATTTTATACCTATAAATGTTATCTCAGCGTGATGACCATTTTTTTTTCTTTCTAAAAGTGCTTCCTGGAATTGATCATGAATTTTTTTACCAAGTAAGGGCTTACTCGCTATAAGTTTATTATCACTATCGCTAAAGTCAGTAATAATTGTTTCGTAAGCTATTTTAGCACCCTTTAAAAAATCTTTTTGGGCCTCTTCATCAAATTCTTGTTTTGATGGCTTTTGTTTAATTTCAAATTTTTTAAATTCTTTCTCAAATTGAGATGGCATTTTACCCTCAAAACCTGTTTTTTTTCCAAGAATTCCTCTTAAACGTAAAAAAATAAAACCAGCTATCATGGCAAGAAGAATAATGTCTATGTATTCAAAACTGTAATTCATAGCTTTATAATATTTAGTATGTTGATTAATTACAACTAGCAATTTAGACTGGGGACAAATGAACACATTTTTATTAGCTATAATTGGTATTCCAGCTCTAGAAATTTATTTATTTATTAAAGTAGGTTCCCAAATAGGTGCCCTAAACACAATATTGCTTATCTTTCTTACAGCCTTTTTTGGTATTTATTATGCCAAACACGAAGGATTCAATAATTTGAAATCTGGGATGACCCAAATGGTTAAAAACGAATTACCTGTTTATGAAATTATATCTGGTGCTGCTTTAGCCTTTGCTGCATTTCTTTTAATTTTACCTGGTTTTGCTACAGATTTAATTGGCCTATTAATTATTTTTCCACCCACAAGAAAATTGATTTTTAAAAGGGTATCAACTAAACAGAACTTTAATAATAAGAAGAATAATCAAGATTATATTAATGGAGAGTTTGAGGATCTAGATGACGACAACAGATAAATTTAAAATTTTAACAAAATTTGTAAAAGACCTTTCTAGTGAAACAGCTGACGCTCAAACATATCTTTTTGTAAAAGATAATATTTCAAAATATCATTTAAATATAGAAATTAAATCTAAACCCGTAAAAAATCAGTTAATTGAAATCAGTGCAATTTTAAAATTTCAAGACAGTCAGCCCAACGAAAGACAATCTTATTTTGAAATAACATATGTTTCAATTGTCAAAGTTGATGATGATGTTAAAGAAAAAAAAGATTTAGAAAAAATAATTCTCTGTGAGGTTCCAAAAAAAATTTACCCAGACTTAGAAAAAGTATTTTTAAATTTATTAACTGATTCTGGGTTTCCTGGGATTAAATTAGATAAAAAAATAGACTTTGATAAACTTTATAATGAAAAATTTAATTAAAATAATTTCTTTTCAAGCTATTTTTTAAATACTCTTTGTGTAATTTAATTTCATCTTCGGTTGGTTCAATTACTTTTTTATAATATTTGCTAGTTTCAATATTGTCAATTTTGTCTTTTTCAATATTTTGATTTTTAAAATCAAATAAAGGCTCTTTCTGATCTATTAAATTTATATAAACCTTTGCTAACAAATTACAATCTATCAAAGCTGTGTGTTGTGTTCGTTTCGAATTATCCACTCTATATCTTTTACATAGAGCATCTAATGAAGTGGGTGACCCTGGAAATTTGTCTCTAGCTAAAATTAATGTGTCAACTACATTATCATTTTTAATTTCTTTCTTACCAAGTAATTTTAATTCATTATTTAGGTGGGATAAGTCAAATACAGCATTATGAATTATTAATTTTTTATTTTCAATAAATTTCAAAAATTCATCTACAACATCTGAAAATTTTTTTTGAGTTGATAAAAATTCATCAGTGTAACCATGCACTTCTAAAGCTCTTTCAGAAACTTTTCTTTCGGGGTTTAAATAACAATGGAATTGATTCTTTGTAGGCACCAGATTATCAAGTTCTATACAGCCAATTTCAACAATTCTATGTCCATCTCTGACTGACAGGCCAGTTGTTTCTGTGTCTAGTACAACTTCTTTCATTTACAAAATTTTTTTTAATATATTCTTTATGCCTACCCTAACAGAATTTTCTGTAAAATTGTTTTTTATAATATGTGTAGATTTTCTTCTTTTATACTCTAGGGGTAGTTGAATTTTTTTAAATCTTTTAAATAATTTTAAATTAAAATTTTTTCTTTTTTTCAATCTTTTTAAAACATCTGCTTTTTTTGATTGTACAAATATTAAAATATCATCTTTCTTGTTAATTTTGTTTTCCATTAAAAGTGGAATATCTAAAATTACAATTTTTTTATTAATATTTTTCTTCAAAAATAAATTCATTTTTTTTCTTATCTCTAAATGAACAATATCAACTATTTTTTTTAGATTAGTTTTATTTTCTAATATTGCTTCGCAAATTTCATTTTTATTTATCGGGAATGAATATATATATTTTGGTAATTTTTTTCTTAATTTATTAAAAATTTTTCTATTTTTTTTATATAATTTACTGACTTCAACATCAGCATTAAATACCGGGTAACCAAATCTTTTAGCTACGTAACTTTTGCCTGATCCAATATCTCCTATAATTCCAATTTTTATCATTTATCTAATAACTTAACAATTTCGATATCAATTTCTGGTTCTATATTTGTCCAAAGTTTAAAAGCATACATGGCCTGGTTTAAAAACATTTTTTGGCCATTCTTTATTTGATTTCCTCTTAGCCTTGCTTCTTTTAGAAAATTTGTTTCCTTTGGATTATAAATTAAATCATAAAATAATTTATTTTTATCCTTATCACAGTCACTAAAATCTAGATCTATTCTTTGATTTTGTTTTAATCCAATGCTCGTGGTATTAACAACTACATCGAAATTTTGAGGTCTTTGACCCCAGTCCAAAACTTCTATATTAGGAAAGAT
>JADHRF010000007.1 GCA_016777565.1 Pelagibacteraceae bacterium | reverse complement strand
TAAAGTTTCAAAAAAACCTGAGGCTTTTTTCTTTTTGATCCATTTATTAACATAATCATTCCAAGCTTTATCATCTTTGCTAACCATCATGGCTAAAAAAGCTGGATTTTTTTCACCATCCTGAACTATTGCTAATTGAGGATAGGTAATAACTAATTTATTAGCTTCGGTTGAACTTGTTATGTTTCCATCAGCTCTTCCAGCAAGAACTTCTTGAAAATCTCTTGCGGGTGCTTCTACTGATTTTAGCTTTGATTTAGGAAAAAATTCTTTCGCTTTTTCTTCTTGAGATGTTCCAAGTGTTGTTGCGATTGTAACTTTCTTATTGTTTAACGAGTTCCATGTTTTAAATTTTTTTATATTCTTTTTAAGGACTAATGGAACCGTACCATATTTATAATATGTATCTGTGAAACCAGCCACTTCAGCTCTTTTAGGAGTTTTAGTTACGCTTGTTGAAATGTCATATCTTTTAGCAGTAATTCCAGAAACAATTGTTTTCCACTCAGTAGGAACAAATTTAACTTTAACACCCATATCTTTTGCTAATTCATTCATTACATCAATATCAAATCCTTTATACTTGTTTGTAGCTGGATCTTTCATTGTCATTGGGTCCCAGTCACCTGTGGTCCCAACTTTCAATTCTCCGCTTTTTAAAATATTTTGAAGTTTAGTGTCGGCGTTTGCTGCCAGTGTAGTAAGCAATAATATTGTTGCGATTATAATTTTTTTCACTTTTCAATTAATACATTTTTTGTTTTAAATGTCTTTTGCCTTTTTGACCCACTGTACACATAAAATTTAATTTGACATTCTTTCACGATAGAGGTTATAAAAGAACAAAACAAGAACATTATGAAACTAACAATACCATTTTACTTACACAAAGCAGGAGCTGGTTTCCCTTCTCCAGCAACGGATTATATAGAGGATGATTTAGATTTAAACACACATCTAATAAACAATGCACCGGCAACCTTTATAATAAGAGTGCAGGGCAAATCAATGAGAGACGTCGGGATCTATGATGGTGATTTGTTGATTGTAGATAAAAGCATTAATCCAAAAACTTTTTCAACAGTAATAGCTAATGTTAACGAAGAACTAGTTGTAAAAACATTCATCAAGGAAAAAGAAATTAGTTATCTTACTTCTGGGTCAAAAGATATTAACAACAAAATTAATTTAGATGAAAATCAAGAAGTTGTAATTTGGGGGGTTGTTACTTATGTCATACACAAACTACAGTAGAAAAAAAAATACTATTGCTTTAATTGATTGTAATTCTTTTTACGTTTCTTGTGAAAGATTATTTAATCCTAAAATAATAAATAAACCAGTTGTCGTACTTTCAAATAATGATGGGTGTGTAATTTCAAGATCAACCGAAGCAAAACAAATCGGCATTAAAATGGGTGAGCCTTATTTTAAAGTTAAAAATTTAGTTAAGAAAAATAAAGTTTATATTTTTTCTTCAAATTATGCTTTGTATGGAGATATTTCTAGAAGAGTTATGAAAATACTAAAAGAATTTTCTGATAAAATGGAAGTGTATTCAATTGATGAAGCTTTTTTAAGTTTGTCTTTTATTGAGGATCAAAGACTTGAAGAATATGGAAAAGAAATAAGAGAAAGAATTTTAAAGTGGACAAGCATTCCAACTAGTATTGGAATAGCAAACACTAAGACATTAAGTAAAGTGGCAAATTATATAGCCAAGAAAAACAAAGCAGGTGTAAAAGTTTTAGATAACGATAAAGATACAGATGAAGAATTAAAAAAATTTCACATTTCTAATGTATGGGGTGTAGGAAAACAACTCTCAAAACTGTATATAAAAAATAATGTTGATACCGCTTATAAATTAAAGAATATTTCTAACACTTGGGTTAAAAAAAGTACAAATGTTTTGGGTGCGAAAACAGTTATGGAATTACGAGGTATATCTTGTGTAAATTTAGAAACATTAGAAACTAAAAGAAAAAGTTGTTGTGTATCGAGATCATTTGGAAAAAAAATTGAGAGTTTAGATAAGTTAAAAGAATCTATAACAACACACTGCCTTTCTGCAGCAGAAAAAATTAGAGGAGACGACCAGGTAACTAAATCAATAACGGTTTTTATTAGAACTAGCCCTTTTGATAGACACAAAGAATATTATTCTAATTCTAAAACTATTGATTTACCTATAGCCACCAACAATAGTATTGAGTTAATAAACGCAGCCACAGAAGCGCTTAAAACAATATATAAATATGGTTATTTTTATCAAAAATCTGGAATAATACTGAGTCAATTAACAGAGGCTAAAAAAGAAGAGTTTAACTTATTAGCACCTCTATTAGAAACAAAATCAAAAGTACTCATGAAGGCGATAGATCAAACAAATATAAAATATGGTAGAAATTCTATTAGCATAGCTCAAGCAGGAACGAACAATAGTTGGAAAATGAGAAGAGAACATTTTTCAAAAATTGACACGGCTTCATTTAACAATCTGCCTATGCTAAAAATTTAAAATTGACTTTAATAAATAATAAATTATAAAAGAGTTAATCAGATTCTGGGGTGCTTAACAGCTGAGAATATACCCAATGAACCTGTTGTGTAATTACAACGAAGGGAGATTAAATGAGCACGTTTTATTTAAGTCAAACAGCAACAATAACAACATTACTATTAACCACCACTATTTTTGCAGCTATAGGTTTTTTTTTCTCAAAAGGAAAAATATCAATTTCTTCATATTTAGCAGCAGATAGATCTATCGGCAGAAAATCATTAACAGCTTCTCTAACAGCTTCATGTTTTGGAGTCTGGATCCTAATAGGTCCATCAGAGGCAGCAACCTGGGGCGGATTAGGTGCCGTAATAGGTTATGCGTTTGGTCAAGCTGTTCCATTCCTTGCATTTATTATAATTGGTAAAAGAATGAGAAAAATAATGCCTGATGGCAATAGCTTAACACAATTTGTTTTAATAAGATTTGGGGAAGCAATGTTCAAGTTAGTTCTTGCTCTGAGTATCTTTTATATGTTTGTGTATTTATGCGCCGAAGTAACTGCGATTGCAAAAATTACTAATTTAATTTCAGGTTTTCCTCTATGGCAAACATCTTTACTAATAATAATTACAACACTTAGTTATACACTTTATGGTGGCTTAAGAGCTTCAATTTTTACAGATAAATTTCAGTTTGTTATAATTTTATTTTTTTTAATTATAATTATAAATCAAATTTTCAACATAGAAACTAACTCTTTTTCAATTGAGTTGATCAAAGAAAAAGCAGGAACATTAGTTAGTGGAAAATATTTTTATGGTTATACTGCTGGTTTAACTTTTTTTATTGCTGTGTTTGCTACAAACTTATTTGATCAAGGTATTTGGCAAAGAGTTTATTCCGCAAAAAGCAATAAAGACCTAGTTGTAGGTTTTACCTCTGCTTTTTTTATAGTATTACCCTTCCTTTTTATTTTAGGCTTTTTTGGAATACTTGCGGTAATAACTGGGAATGCTAAGGATCCTAGCACTATTTTCTTTTCCTTAATCTTAAATCCTATGACAGGGTCTAATTCTATATTGACAATATCAGTATTAGTTCTTGCGATTTCACTTGTTGTAAGCAGCATGGACACTTTGATAAATGCTATATCGAGTCTTTTTATAATTAATGGAGGTAAATTCTTTAAACTAACACCAAGGACTTTAAGGAAGTTTTCTTACTTTTTGGTTATAATTTTATCTACAATAGTATTTGCCATTGCATCAAAAGGCTTCAGTGTACTTTTTATGTTTTTATTTGCTGACTTACTGTGTTGCGCGGCTGCATTTACGATTTTCTACGGAATGTTTAACAAAAATATTTCAAAAAAATTAGGTCTTTATTCTGTAACAACTGGTTTAATATCAGGTTTAGCTTTATTTCCAAATCAAACTTTTGAAAAAAGTATATTAATTGGAAATATTCTACCTACAAATTATTTTCCAGGCTGGATATCTACAGCACTTCTTTTCTGGTCTTTTGCTCTAGCAACATTTGTACCAATGATTGTTATTTTTTTCTTTAATAAGAAAGAAAAGATTTTTGATTTTAGAAAAATAAATAAAGAAGTAAACAAATTTAAATAATAATTTTATTCTTTTCTTAATTCGTTGAGGTAAATAAAGACTGCGAGCCAAACAAAAATAAAGCTTATTAATTTATCAGTATCAAGGTTCTCACCATAAATAAGTGTACCTAATAAAAATTGAGATGTGGGTGTAGCAAAGAAAATCATACTAGCTGGTCCAATTCCAACAAGATGAAAACCTTTTGTATACAAATAAAGAGGTATCAAAGTTATGGGTCCTGCAAGCAAGAGATAAAAGGAAAGTTCTAGTTCGTCAAAAGAAAAAATATTTAGATTTAATTTTATCAGGTACAAAAATGCTATTACTGCGAAAGGAGAAAGTAGCAAGGTTTCTATTAGTAAACCAATGTCTGTATCCACATTAATTTTTTTTCTAATTAGCCCATAGGCACTAAAAGTTATTGCAACAGTAAGACCAATCCAGGGGATTACATTATGTTGAAAGA
This sequence comes from Pelagibacteraceae bacterium, assembly GCA_016777565.1. Classification (GTDB taxonomy): domain Bacteria; phylum Pseudomonadota; class Alphaproteobacteria; order Pelagibacterales; family Pelagibacteraceae; genus Pelagilacustribacter. The sequence continues at coordinate 31,258 of JADHRF010000007.1, read as the reverse complement.
GCAAATATAAGATTGAAATAAACACCAGGCATACAGAAATAATTTTATTTCTATTGCAAGTTTCTTTTAAAAAAACAATCCCAAAAAAAACACTAAAAATTGGAAATATGTAATAACCAAAGCTTGCATCAATCAGCCTATCAATCGAGATTGCATACAGCCAAGTAAACCAATTGATCAATATTAGAAATCCAGAAATGAATAAAAGAATAATTATTCTAATATTTTTAATTAATTTAAAAAAAATATTCCATTTTGAGAGAAAGAATGTTGATATTATAAGTAATAGTGCTGTCCATAAAGTTCTATGAATTGTTAGTTCGACTGGATTAGCAAAAGAAACAAATTTAAAATAGATAACCCCAATTATTCCCCACCATAATGATGCTCCAACAGTTAAAGTTAAGCCTTGTGTAATTGATTTTTTCAAAATTTTTATATTTTTTAATTAAAGGATTTATTATATATTTAATTTAATCTAAAAATAGATAAATTAATGATAATTTCAATTATAGTTCCTGTTTATAACGAAGAAAAAACAATACTTACTTCACTTACAAAATTAAATAAATTAGAATTTAAAGAATTTGAAAAAGAAATAATTGTAGTTGATGATGGATCAAAAGATAAAACGAACGAGCTCCTATTAGCAAACAAGAATTTATATACAAAAATGATAACAAAGGTGAAGAATGAAGGAAAAGGATCTGCTGTTAAAATAGGTATTGAAAATTCAACTGGTTCTCATATAGTTTTTCATGACTCAGATTTAGAGTACGATCCACAAGACCTACTTAAATTTGAAGAAGTATTTTTAAATTTTAATGCTGATGCCGTGATTGGCTCAAGATTTAATTATGATAAATATACTCGATCTCACAATATTCTAAACAAAATTGGAAATTTTTTTATAACTACTTTTTTTAATATTTTATACAACACGACTTTTACAGATATTTATGCTTGTTATTTCGCCTTTAAAAAAGACTTATTAAGCGCCAAAAACTTAAAGATTATGGGTTTTGGACAACATGCTGAGATTATTTGCAGTGTAATTAAAAAAGGTTCAAAGTTTTATGAGGTACCTATTAACTACAATGGTAGAAGTATATCAGATGGTAAGAAAATAAGATTTTATGATTTTTTTTCTGTTGTTCTAGTAATTCTACTTAATAGATTTAAATAAAATTCAAACAATTACTTTAAAAAAATTATTAATAGATTATAGTTTATTTAATTGTTAGAAATGGAAGAGTGGGTGAGTTGGTTTAAACCACCAGGTTGCTAACTTGGCGTAGGAAGCAATTTCTACCATGGGTTCGAATCCCATCTCTTCCGCCACTTACTTTCTAAAAAATACATCAATTTTTATTGAGTCTTTATTTAAAATATATTTATAGACGTTGATATTTTCAATAACTCTTTGGACGTAATTTCTTGTTTCTTTAAATCTAATTAACTCCACCCAGTCAATAAAGCTTATTTCATCTATATTTGGATCTCCATATCTCCTAACCCAAGATTTAATTCTATTAGGCCCAGCGTTATATGCACCTACTGCAAAAGGGAACACACCATCATAATCTTCTAGTAAAGAATTGAAGTAATATGTACCTAATTTAATATTATAACTAGGATCAGTTTTAAGTGAACTTTTGTTGTAAGTTATTCTAAGTTTTTTCGCTACTAATCTCGCTGTAGCAGGCATAAGTTGCATTAGACCTTGAGCACCAACATAACTATTAGCTCTAGCATCAAATTCACTCTCCTGTCTTATTATAGCAAGCACAAGTTCTTGAGATGGCATTTGTTTTCCATTTATTTCTTCAGGTACTGAAATAATTGGATAGTTATAAGTGTTTATAAATCTTTTTTCATATGATGCTTGTTTTGCAATTTGGATAGCATAATCATATCTTCCAATCTCACTAGATAACTTAGCCGCTAATATTTCACTACCTCTTTCAACATTTAATGAAGCCAAATGTTTGAGTATATCCTTACTAAATTTTGTTTTATCCATTTCTTTTAAAAGTTTAATATGACGTATTAATTTATTACTATTAAATTCTTTTTCGTAACCATTAGTTACTTTAAATTCTGATGATAATTTAAAGTCTTGACCAGAATATATTTTATTAAAAGACAGTTGACCGTAATATGTGTTAGTGAATCTTGAACTTTCCTTGTAAAATTTTCTAGCTTTATCCTGATTGTTAGATTTTTCATAAGCAAGCCCTAGCCAAAAAGCTCCTCTTGCTAAACTTATCGGATAACCAACGTTACTATAAAAATTTTTAAAGTGATTTATTGCTAACTCATTGTTATTTAAAAAACTTAGTGCTAACCAGCCTGAAATCCATTCAGCATCTGCAAACTCAGGACCTTCTTTTAAATGATGATTACTAGATACCTCGTAAGCTAGTGAGTATTTTTTTGCGTAAATTAAATCTCTTGTAATGTTTTCCCTAAGTTTCCACCAAAGTTGTGGATAGATTAAAGTTTCTTCACCATGAAACATACGTAAAATTTCAAGAGAACTTTCAAGCCTATTTCTTCTAGCCCGCCACTTAAGTCTATTATACTGAAGGCCTAAATCATTTTTAAGTTCCTGTGGAACATCTGAAATTGCCTTGTCTACACCATATGAATTTGTCATTAGTATAAATCTTGCGTTGTATAATAGCTTTTCTTTTTTTGGTAAGTATCTTAACATTCTTTTCAAATCCCAATATTTATTATTCCAAGCTAAGTAATCAACTCTTTTTAAATGTTCTTTTGTTGTTAAGATTTTTTTAAATTTATTTCTATAATACTTAACGTCTCTTGACGATAGATCTGCGTTAATCCAACCAGACTTAATTAAATTTGTTCCTAGTTCATTCTCATTAACTTTTAAATATGCTTCCCCAAGTTTAATTTTTCCTGTTCCACTTAGTGGTTCATTTTCACTAAACCAATTTATTATTGTTCTCGGAGAAGTATTATCCAATATAATTTTGTGCTCTGCCATATATCTCAATCTTCCAATTCGAGGGTAATCGGAATTTTCTTTTATAAAATTTTTATAGTCATTAAATGTAGCTTGATTACCGCGTTCTTTAAGATAAAGCCAAGTAACTAAATTTTTAAATTCTTTGTCCTTAACTTTCTTTGTTCTTTCTAAAGCCGTTATCCATTTACCTTTTTTTATGAGATTGAATATATTTTTAGCTTTAATATAATCTTTCTCTTTTAATATTTTAGATTTAGACTCAACTTTAGTTGAAACATTTGAATAATTTAAAGGTTTCTTAGACGGATATATAAAAACACTTTTAGGCTTTGCTTCTTGCTTGACCTCTTTTAAAGTAGGTTTTTTTTTTAGTTTTTGAATATTTTTTTTTGTTTCTGTCTCAAGATATGGAGCATTAATAGTTTGGTCTTTTTTAACCTTTTTTTTTGTAGGTTTTTTCAATGGTAATTCAGCAGAAAAACTCTTTTTTTTAATATTACTATCTTCTACTAATTTAGAATTTTTATTATTTTCTGTTAAATTTTTTTGTTTTATTATTTTTGTTTCAATCGGTTTTTTTTGAGGCAAATCAGATAGTTCGAAAACATTATTTTTTTTAACATCTATTTGATTTTTAATAACAGGTTTTATTATGATAATTTTTTTTTTTGGAAAAATAAAAGCACCGTCATCGGCTATTGAAACAGTTAAAAAAAACGAGAAAAATAATATTATTGTTAAATTTACTAGACTATTTTTTAGATAAAGCATAAAGTTTATAAGATAAAAAATTAATTATATTATTTTATTATATGTTTAAAGGATCAATTGTTGCATTAATTACACCTTTTAAAGATGACAAACTAGATGAAGAAAATTACATAAATCTTATTCATCATCATTTAAAAAATGGTTCCCATGGTCTAGTACCAGGGGGTACAACAGGTGAATCACCCACTCTTTCTCATAATGAACACCGAAAAATTATAAATTTATCCGTTAAAGAATGTAAAAATAAAATTCCCGTAATTGCCGGTACTGGATCTAACTCAACAGCTGAAGCCGTAGAACTTTCTAAATTTGCAGAAAAAGCTGGCGCAGACGGCTTATTGATAGTTACGCCCTATTACAACAAACCTACTCAAGAGGGACTTTATCAACATTATAAAAAAATTAATGATAATGTTGGAATTCCAATAATCATCTACAATATTCCTTCAAGATCTGTAATTGATATGACAGTAGGCACCATGGCGAGACTTTTTGAATTGAAAAATATTGTGGGTGTAAAAGACGCAACAGGTAATTTAGATCGAGCTGATGAACAACTCAAAGTTATGGGTAAAGATTTTATTATGCTTACTGGTGAAGATGGTAATGCAATAGAGTTTAACAAGAGAGGTGGAAGAGGATGCATAAGTGTTACAGCTAATGTGGCCACTAAATTATGTTCTGAAATGCAAAATGCATCTCTATCTAGAAATGACCACAATCTTCAATCCAGAGCCGAAGAAATTAATAAAATTTTAACACCTTTAAATAAATCACTTTTTATTGAAAGTAATCCTTCTCCTGTGAAGTATGCTGCATCTTTACTGGGCCTCTCACCAGAAGATGTAAGGTTACCACTCGTTAAAATCACAGATAATACAAAAAAAATAGTTAAAGAAGCGCTACATCAAGCAAAATTAATTTAATGAAACAAAAAGAATTTCCTGGACAAAAAATTATTTGTCTTAACAGGAAAGCAAGTTTTAATTATTTTTTTTTAGACACTCTTGAAGCAGGTATCGCTTTAAAAGGATCTGAAGTTAAATCTTTACGTGATGGGAAAGCCAGTATTGCAGATTCTTATGCTCTAGATAAAAACGGTGAAATATTTTTAGTAAATTCCCACATACCACTATATAAACAATCGAGCTACAATAATCATGACCCAAAAGGAGATCGAAAATTATTACTTAGAAAAAAAGAAATTAACAAACTTATTGGCAAAATTAACCAGGAAGGTTTAACATTAATACCTACAAAATTATACTTTAAGAAAGGCAAAGCTAAAATTCAAATTGCGATAGGTAAAGGTAAAAAAAACTACGATAAAAGACAAGTTAAAAAAAAAAGAGATTGGGATCGAGAAAAAAGAAGAATTTTTAATAATTCTAAAAAATGATTTATATCAATATAGGTTCAAATATAAACTCGATAAAAGGAGATAGATTCTATAATATTAAAAAATCTATTGAACTTATAAGAAATAGAAAAATTAAGATTCTAAAGATATCCAAAGTTTATGAAACGCCCTCATACCCAAATGAAAAAGATCCTAAATTTTTAAATATATGCGTTGCAATTAAAAGTCAGCTTTCACCTGAATTATTAATCAAAGTATTTAGTTCTATTGAAAAAAAACTTCAAAGAACAAAAGAGTTTAAAAATCAACCGCGTACTTGTGATATAGATATAATCGATTATAGAAGAAAGATTATTAATTCAAAAAAACTAACTATACCCCATCCAAGAGCCCATTTAAGAAACTTTGTTCTTTATCCATTAAAAGAAATATCACCTGAGTGGGTACATCCTATATTTAACAAAAAAATTGAATTTTTAATAAAAAAACTTAGTTTTAAACTGAGGAATGAGATTACAAGATTAAATGAAAGTGTTATAGTTGTGTAATGAATAATTCTGATCAACTTTTAAGTAAAATTCAGTCTTATAATAAATTCTCAAATACTGGACCGCTAAGCAAAGCCTATAATTTTGCTTTAGAGGCTCACAAACACCAAAAAAGGGTTTCAGGTCTTCCTTATATAGTTCATCCTATTGCTGTTGCTGATATTTTAGCTGAATTGAAACTTGATAGTGCAACAATCATAACTGGATTATTACATGACACAATAGAAGACACCAAAGCAACGTATGATGTTGTTTTAAAAGAATTTGGTAAAGAAGTTGCTGATCTAGTTGATGGTGTAACAAAGATATCAGCTTTAGAAGAAAAGGCTGGCGAAAACTCTCAAGCAGAAAATTTTCGGAAATTAATTCTAGCCACTTCTAAAGATATAAGAGTGCTCCTAGTAAAATTAGCTGATCGATTACATAATATGAGAACAATTACTGCTTTTTCTTCAGTAGATAAAAAAAAAAGAATTGCAAAGGAAACAATGGAAATCTATGCCCCTTTAGCTGATAGAATGGGTATGAATTTAATAAGAGATGAATTAGAAGATTTATCCTTTTCGATTTTAAACGATCAAGCAAGAAATTTAATAATAGAAAGATTAAAATTTATAAAAGATAATCGTACTAATAATTTTAAAACCATTTCAGAAGAACTTATATCTATATTAAAAGATAACGGAATTACTGCTTTATTGGCTGGACGAGAAAAAACACCGTTTTCAATTTGGAGAAAAATTCAAAACAAAAAAATTTCTTTAGAGCATTTAACTGATATCATTGGTTTTAGAGTAATAGTTCAATCTATAGAGGATTGTTACAAAACTCTTGGTATTTTACATAGTAAATATTCAGCTATACCATTTAAATTTAAAGATTATATTTCAACACCAAAAATAAATAAATATCAATCTATACATACCGCAATCATAGGCCCAAAAAAGCAAAGAATCGAAATTCAAATAAGAACACATCAAATGCATGATTTTGCTGAGAGAGGAATCGCATCACATTGGAAATATAAATCTTCCGAAAAATTATCTGATTTATCTTGGAAAGAGTACGACTGGTTAAGAGATTTAGTTGAGATTATGGAGACAGGTACTAGCCCTGAACATTATTATGAATTTACTAAATTACAGATGTTTCAAGAGAATGTTTTTTGCTTTACTCCAAAAGGAGCTGTTATAAAGCTACCAAAAGATGCAACACCTATCGATTTTGCTTATGCTGTACACACAAATATAGGTAACACAGCGATTGGATGTAGAATTAATGGCCGTGACTCTGCCTTACAAACTCATTTGTATAATGGTGATACAGTTGAAGTGGTAAATTCGAAAAATGTTTCTCCTTCACTTCATTGGATTTCATCCTCAAAAACAGGAAAAGCAAGAGCTGCTATTCGAAGATATTGGCAAGACAGATCAGAGGATCAAAGTTCTAAAAAAGGAAAAAAATACACAAGCACTTTGTTAATAGATTTGCCTGATCAACCGGGTGTTTTGGGTGAAGTAAGCACCTTGATTGGTTTAAATGGAAGCAATATTTTGAACGTTGAGTTAGTGAAGAAAAAAAATAAATTTCTTCAATTTTCATTTGATTTACAAATAAATGATTTGAAAAACTTTACAAACTTGATAAGTCAAATCAAGCAAAAAAACTTAATATTTAAGATCATAAGACATAAAGAGAAAAAAAATGCTTTCATACAAAGATTCTTTAAAAATTTTAAAAGAGACTAATGCATTACTAGACGGACATTTTATTCTTTCTTCTGGTTTGCGAAGTCCCCAGTATGTTCAATGCGCTCAATTATTAAGCAAGCCATATAAAGCAGAAAAATTTTGTAATTCACTTGCTGAAAAAATTGTTAAAGAATTTAAAAATATAGATTTAATACTTTCTCCCGCAATGGGGGGGATAGTTATAGGATATGAACTAGGTAGAATTTTGAAAAAAGAAACAATATTTTCAGAAAGAGTGAATAAAAAATTTGAGCTAAGAAGAGGATTTCAAATACTTAAGGGATCAAACGTCTTAATTGTTGAGGATGTTATTACTACTGGTAAATCTTGCTTAGAATGTTCAGAATTAGTTAAAGCATCCGAAGGCAGTCTTTTAGGTTTTGCTTGTTTAATTGATAGGTCAAATGGAAAATCAAAAATAAGTAAAAAAATTATATCACAAGTTCAAATTAATATTCCAACATACAATGAAAGAGAACTTCCAGCAAACCTAATATCTATACCAGCAACTAAGCCAGGTAGCAGGGATATTAAATGAGCAAAACAAGATTAGGTGTAAACATTGATCATGTAGCGACCGTAAGAAATGCAAGAGGTGAAAAATATCCTAGTCCATTACGTGCTGCAATAATTGCCCAAAAATCTGGTGCACATTCAGTTACAATACATTTAAGAGAAGATAGAAGGCATATAAATGATTCTGATTTAAAAGAAATTAAATCTAAATTGAAAATTCCTTTAAATCTTGAAATTGCAGCTACTAACGAAATGTTGAAGATTGCATTAAAGCATAAACCAAATTTTGTTTGTATAGTGCCAGAGAAAAGAAAAGAAATTACAACTGAAGGAGGCTTGAACCTTAATTATAAAAAAAAATTTCTTAAAAAAATTATTGATAAATTAAAAAAAAATGGATCGCGTGTTAGTTTGTTTATTGAGGCTAAAATTAGAGATATAAAAATTGCTAAAGAACTAAATGCTGATTGTGTTGAATTTCATACTGGAAAAATTTGCAATTTAATAAATAAAAAAAAAAAATACGGTAATGAATTAAAGAGAATTGAGTTTGCTGTTGATTTTGCTTCTAAATTAGGTTTAGAAATACACGCTGGTCATGGTCTAAATTATCAGTCAACTAAAATAATTAATGCAAAAATAAAAAAGATTAAAGAATTTAATATTGGACATTTTTTAATAGGAGAGTCTATTTTTTTTGGTCTAAATACAGTTATAAAACAATTTAAAAAAATTATAATTTAGTATGTTAATTCATGGAATAGGATCAGATATCGTTGACGTAATAAGAATCAAAAAAGCTTTAAAAAAAAAAAATTTTAAAAAAAGAATATTTTCATCTAGTGAAATAAAATATATTGAAAATAATACCAATAAAATACCCAGTTATGCTAAAAAATTTGCAGCTAAAGAAGCTTTTTCTAAAGCATTAGGTACTGGTATATCAGGTGGAATATCTTTTAATGAAATATCAATAAATAATGACAAAAACGGGAAACCAGAGGTAGCCTTACTAGGAAATACTAATAAAGTAGTGAAAAAAATTATAAAAAAAAATTACAAAATCTTTCTTACTATAACAGATGAGCAAAGATATGCTTTTGCAACCGTAATTATAACTTTTTAATGAAAAAAAATTACTTAATAATTATTTTAGATAATGTGAAAACTTTATTTTACGCTTTGATAATTGCTGTATTAATTAGATCTTTGTTTTTCCAGCCATTTTATATTCCGTCTTCATCAATGGAACCAACTCTTTTAATCGGAGATCGAATTTTCGTAAAAAAATTTGAATATGGTTACAGCAAACATTCATTTCCGTTTAGTCCCCCTTTTTTTTCAGGTCGCTTTTTCAAACAAAAACCTAAGTATGGAGATTTAGTAGTTTTTAAAACTCCAAACGATAACAGAACTGACTATATTAAAAGATTAATTGGCTTACCTGGCGACACTATCCAATTTAAAAATGGAAAATTACTCTTAAATAAAGAAGAAATTTATAGAACTAAAATTATCAATAATTATTTAATAAGGTGCGGGATAAACACTCAAGAAGTCAATGCATACAGTGAGAGACTTCCAAACGGTAAAGAATATATTGCAGTTTATAATAAATTAGGCACTATGCAAAATACAGATGAATACAAAGTACCAAAAGACCATTATTTTTTTTTAGGAGATAATAGAGATTGCTCCAAGGATAGTCGATATCTATCAAGTGTTGGTTATGTTTCTAATGAAAATCTAGTAGGTAAAGCATCAATCATTTTTTTTTCTAATGATACCATTTCTGGAAGTATTTTAAAATTTTGGAATTGGGAAAACTCATTGCGAATTGAAAGGTTTTTTAATTTATTAAGATAATGGAGAATATAAATAAATTAGAACAAAAAATTGGTATTAAGTTTAAAGATAAAAAATTATTAATTAAAAGTCTGATACACAAAAGTCACAACAATATTGAAAATAATGAAAAATTAGAATTTTTAGGGGACAGAGTACTGGGGTTAGTTTTTGCGAAAGCACTTTTAAAAATCTATCCTAATGAAAAAGAAGGTGTAATTGATAAAAAATTTGCCAATTTAGTAAATAAAAAAACTTGCTTATTAGTTGCAAAAAAACTTAACTTAACAAAATTCATTACTACAGGCACTTCATATAAAGGTTTAAATAGATCAGAAGACAAAATTATTAGTGACGGCTTAGAAGCTTTGTTAGGAGCTATTTTCTTAGATCAAGGAATGCACGTTGTTGAAAAATTTATATTAAGTATTTGGGGAGAATTTTTAGATAAATCTGTTGAGACTAAAATAGATGCTAAAACTCAATTGCAAGAGTATAGTTTAAAAAAATTCAAGATGCTTCCAGTTTATACATTTCAGAAACAATCGGGACCTCAACACAGTCCAGTTTTTAAAGTAGAAGTCTTTATTAAAAACTCAAAAAAATTTTACGCAACTGGAACGTCTAAAAAAGACGCTCAACAAAACGCAGCTCAAAAGCTATTAACTGATCTAAAACTTTAAGAATGAATTGGCAAGACGAGGGTTTTTTACTTTCAAAAATAAAATTTAGAGAAAATGCTAATATTATTAACGTATTTACAAGCACCAGAGGTAAAGTAAGTGGCATTGTTTATGGCGGCAATTCTAGAAAAATTAGAAACTTTCTTCAAATAACAAATAAATTATTTATTATTTATTCATCGAAATCAGAAAATAAATTAGGTTATTTTAAAACAGAACTAGTTGAGGCTATATCTCCAAGATATTTTAATGATAAAAAAAAAATTTCAGCCTTACTGTCTATAGCATCTATTCTAAACCTTTTACTTCCAGACTCACAACCATATAAAAATTTATATCTTTCGTTAAACTTATTGTTAAAAAATTTTGAGCAAACAGATTGGTTGAGATACTATATAAACTGGGAGCTTAATTTATTAAAAGAACTTGGTTTTGATCCATATCTTGACCAATTCAAACTCGATGGTAAACAAAATTCAGATCATAAAGAAATTGAAATTGATAAAGTATCCTATCAGATTCCTACTTTTTTATTATTAAAAAAACAAAAAAATTATTTAGAGAAAAAAGAAATATTAATGGCATTAAATTTTACTAGAAGTGTTTTAACTAATAAGTTTTTTTTTCCAAACAACCTGCTTTTACCCAAATCAAGAAAAATATTTGAAAACTATTTTAATTGATTTGCTACATCTATAGAAAAATAACTTACAATTGCATTAGATCCACTTCTCTTTAAAGATATTAAGCTTTCTAAAATAGCCTCTTCACTTATAATTCCTTTTTTAATTCCATTTTTGATCAGCGCATACTCACCGGACACTTGGTAAGAAAAAACTGGCAATTTAAAATTATCTTTTACTACTCTTATTATGTCTAAATATGGTAATCCAGGTTTAACCATGACAATATCTGCACCTTCATTAACATCTAACGCAACTTCTCTTAAAGCTTCATTTGTATTTCGAAAATCCATTTGATAGGTTTTTTTATCCCCCTTTAATTTTTTTTTTGATCCAACGGCATCTCTAAATGGACCATAAAAATTTGAAGCATATTTAACAGCATAGGAAACAAGTTGAGTATCTTTGAAACCTTTGCTGTCTAATGCTGTTCTAATTTTTCCGATCCTTCCATCCATCATGTCTGAAGGAGCTATGATATCACATTTCATTTCTGCTTGTAGTAAGGACTGCTTTATCAATATTTCAATTGTTAAATCATTATCAATCTTATTGTCTTTTATAATTCCATCATGACCGTGATTTGTATATGGATCAAGCGCAACATCGCACATGATGCCGATGTCATTTTTAAATTCTTTTTTTAAATATCTTAGCGCTTTGCAAATTAGATTATTTTTATTTACCGCTTCTTTTCCTTTTGGGTCCTTTTTCTTTTGATCAGTATATGGAAAAAGAGCAATTAAAGGAATTCCTAACTTACAAGCTCTTTCTACTACTCGAGCCAATTCATCTATAGAGTAACGAAAAACATTTGGCATTGAATCAATATTTTCTTTTTTTTTGATCCCTTCCTTAACAAATAGTGGCAAAATTAAATCATTCGCAGACAAGTTGTGCTCAGAAACAAGCCTCCTAATCCAATCTGCTTTTCTATTTCGCCTCATTCTTAGACTTGGAAATCTGCCTATATTTTTCATATTTATGTTTACAAGTTTTATCTTCTGCGACAAATATAATATTATTAGTATATATAAAAGTAATTTAATAATTAAAGAATATTCATATAAATGATATTTACAAAAATTTGTATAGCTTCTGATCACGCAGGTTATGATTTAAAGGAAAAAATTAAAGGTTATTTAATCAATAAGAGCATACCAGTAATAGACCTTGGACCGAAGTCAACCATTTCGGTAGACTACCCAGATTATGCTAAGAAATTAGCAAAAAGACTACTTTTAAAAAAAAGTGATTCAGGAATTCTGATATGTGGATCTGGTACAGGGATGGCCATAACTGCCAATAAATTTAAGGGTATACGTGCCGCACAATGTTATAGTAAGAAGAGTACTATACTTTCCAGACAACACAATAATGCTAATGTGATTTGTGTAGGTTCGAGAATGATAAAAAATAAAGAAGCTATTAGTCTTATTAATTATTTTTTTAAGACTAAATTTGAAGGTGGTAGGCATCAAAAGAGAGTTAATAAAATTAACAAATGAACAAAGAAGATTTAAATAATTTTTTTAATAAAGATCTATCTGGTAGTGATCAAGATCTTTTTCAGTCTATTAATAAAGAATACGATAGACAAATAAATCACATAGAGCTAATTGCTTCTGAAAATATGGTTTCAAGAGCTGTATTGGATGCTCAAGGCTCAGTATTAACAAACAAATATGCAGAAGGTTATTCTGGAAAAAGGTATTATGGTGGATGCGAACACGTTGATGTAGCAGAAAATTTAGCGATAGAAAGAGCAACTAAACTTTTTAATTGTAAGTTTGCAAATGTTCAACCACACTCTGGTGCTCAGGCAAATGGTGCTGTATATTTAGCACTCATAAAACCAGGTGATACAATATTAGCAATGAGTTTAAATTCAGGTGGGCACTTAACTCATGGTGCTAAGCCTGCACAATCAGGTAAGTGGTTTAATGCAGTTCATTATGAAGTAAGTCAAAAAACCGGACTGATAGATTATGAACAAGTTGAAAAACTTGCCGTAGAAAATAATCCAAAAATTATTATAGCAGGAGGGAGTGCTTACTCAAGAATTATAGACTTTAAAAAATTTAGACAGATTGCAGATAAAGTTAAAGCCTACCTTTTAGTTGACATGGCACATTTTTCTGGTCTTGTTGCAGGTGGCGTTTATCCTAATCCAGTTGACTATGCGGATGTTGTTACCTCTACCACCCACAAAGTTTTAAGAGGTCCTAGAGGAGGCATAATTTTAACTAATAAGGAAGAATTAATTAAGAAATTAAATTCAGCGATATTTCCAGGTTTACAAGGCGGTCCTTTAATGCATGTTGTTGCCGCTAAAGCAGTGTGCTTTAGAGAAGCTTTGGATCAAAGATTTAAAGATTATGCAAAAAAAGTAGTTGAAAATGCTAAGACGCTTTCAGAAACTTTAATTAATAATGGTTTTAAAATATTTTCCGGTGGAACAGACACACATTTGATGTTGTTAGATTTAAGAAATTTTAAACTAACAGGTAAGCTAGCTATGGAAAGTCTTGGAAAAGCAAACATTACAACTAATAAAAATTCAATTCCATTTGATACAGAAAGTCCTATGATTACGTCAGGTATTAGACTTGGTACGCCCGCCTCAACAACAAGAGGTTTTGGGAAAAAAGAATTTGTATTAGTTGGGCAGTTAATTTCAAAAACACTAAAAGAACTTGCAAAAAGCCCCGAAAATAATTCTAAAATTGAGAATGAGGTTAAAAAAGAGGTAATTGATCTTTGTGGTTCTTTTCCTATATATAGTAGGCTGTAAATAAAAAATAACTATGCTTTGTCCATTTTGTAAAGAAAAAGATACCTCAGTAGTTGACTCTAGGCCAACTGAAGACGGTACCGCTATTAGACGAAGAAGATTGTGCGGGTGTGAGAGAAAAGAGAGATTTACTACTTTTGAAAGAGTACAGTTTCAAGAACTCACTGTAATTAAGGGAAGCGGAAAAAGAGCACCATTTGATCGAGATAAAATCTCAAAATCAATCCGTATAGCTTTAAGAAAAAGACCGATTGATAGTGACAGTGTTGAAAAATTTATTTCAAAGATAGTAAGAAACTTAGAAGGCCTTGGTGAAAGTGAAATACCAACTTCTACTATTGGAAAAGTTATTATGGAAGGCCTTTCTTCATTAGATCAAGTTGCCTACGTTCGTTTTGCTTCTGTGTACAAAAACTTTAAAGAAGCAAAAGATTTTGAACAATTTGTTGGTAACTTAAATGTCTACAAATCAGAATAGAGATTTATTTTATACTAAACTGGCCTTTCAGCAGGCAAATATTAATTTAGGTTCAACTAAAATTAATCCGTCTGTTGGTTGTATAGTCGTTAAGAATGACTCAGTAATTTCATCTGGTCGAACTTCATTAAATGGCAGACCTCATGCGGAAGCAAACGCATTAATAAAAAAAATAGATTATACAGATTCAGACTTATATGTGACCCTAGAGCCTTGTAGTCATTATGGAAAAACTCCACCTTGTATAAAAAAAATAATTGAAAAAAAAATTAAAAAAGTTGTATTTTCTGTTGCTGATGTAGATCTTCGTTCAAAAAATAAAGCTCAAAAATATTTAAATGATAAAAAAATATTAGTTAAAAAATTTATTTTTAAAAAAGTAGCAGAAAAATTTTATCAAAGCTATTTTTTACAATCGTCAAATAAATTACCTTTTATCGATGCCAAGCTAGCAATTTCAAAAGACTATTTTACAATCAATAAAAAAAATAAATGGATTACAAATAAGAAGTCCAGAAATTTAGGAAATTTTCTTCGTTCTAAGTATGATTGTTTATTAACAACATCTGAAACAATAAATAAAGATAACCCTTTATTAAGTTGTAGAATAGAAGGGTTAGAAAAAAAAACACCTAGCTTAATAATATTTGATCGTAATTTTAAAATTAACAAAAATATAAAAATCCTAAAAGAAGATAATAGAAAAATTTTTATTTTCACAACTGTTTATAATTCATCAAAAGAAAATTTCTTCAAAAAAAAAGGTGTTAAAATTATAAAATTTTCTAGTACAAATAATGATGATTTGATTTTAAAAAAAATGATATATAAAATTAAAACATTAGGCTTAGGCAGGATATTTGTAGAATCAGGGAGCACCTTTTTAAGTCAATTATTAAGGAATGATTTAGTTAAAAATTTATACTTATTTAAATCATCCCAAAAGCTTTTATCCATTGGTCAGAATAACTCTAGTCTTTTACAAATTAAAAAAATAAAGATTCAAAAAAAAGATAAAATTAAAGTAAATCTTTATGGAGATAGTTTATACAAGGTTAATTTATAATGTTTAATGGAATTATTTATAATTCGAGCACAGTGGAAAAAGTGTTGAGGGCAAAAAATTCTATTGAGATTATTTTGAAAACAAAATTGTTATTTCAGAAAAATGAAATAGGCAGTTCTATTTGTTGCAACGGCGTTTGCTTAACCTTAACTAAAATCAAGGGTAATCTTACTAGCTTTTATTTATCAAAAGAAACTCTTAAAAAAACTAATTTTAGATTTATTAAAAAAGGGCATATTATAAATATTGAAAAATCTCTGTCACATGGCTCGAAAATTTCGGGTCATTATGTGCAAGGACATGTAGACACAACAGCTAAAATTCAAAAAATCACCATTAAAGACAAAACTTGGATTATTAATTTTGTGGTTGGTAAAAATTTTTCTAAATATTTAATAGAAAAAGGTTCAATAGCTATTAATGGTGTATCTTTGACCATTTCTAAAAAAACAAAAAATCAATTTGAAATAAATATAATTCCACACACTCTTAAATTAACTAATTTACAAAGATTAAAAGAAAAAGATCTTGTAAATATTGAATTTGATATTTTTAGCAAATATCTAATAAATCTTAATAAATAACTATGAAAAAAATTTCTTTATCACCTATCAACGAAATAGTTAAAGATGCCAAAAGAGGTAAGATATTTATTTTAGTAGACAATAAAAACAGAGAAAATGAAGGTGATTTGGTTATTCCAGCTTCCAAAGCAAACTCAAAAAGTATTAATTTTATGGCTAAACATGGCAGAGGTCTTATCTGTTTAGCACTAACAAAAAAACAAGTCGATAAATTATCTCTTCCATTAATGTCAGCTATAAATAAAGCTCGTATGCAAACTGCTTTTACAGTTTCAATCGAGGCAAAAAAAGGAATAACAACAGGGATATCTGCGTTTGATAGAGCAAAAACAATTAAAGTTGCTATAAAAAAAAATTCTAAAAAAAAAGATATTGTTTCGCCAGGTCATGTTTTTCCGCTTGTTGCTAGGAGTGGTGGTGTATTAGAAAGAGCAGGTCACACAGAAGCTTCTGTCGACATCTCTAAGTTAGCTAAGTTAAATCCAAGTTCAGTTATATGTGAAGTTATGAATGAAGATGGAAGAATGGCTAGATATGATGATCTTTTACAATTTGCAAAAAAACATAATTTAAAAATTGCAAGTATAGAAGACTTAATTTCTTATAGATTAAAGAATGAAAAATTTATTTTTAATACTTCAAATAAATCTATTAAAATTAAGAAAGTTGGACTTTTAAAGTTAAGTATTTTTAAGAATAAGTTAGATGGTTTAGAACACTACTCTTTAAGTAAAGGAATACCTGACAAAAAAAAATCTGTTAGAGTTAGAGTAATTTCAATTAAGATTTTAAAAGGTATTGAAAAAATAAGTGATCACTTATTCTTTAAATCAATTAAATATCTTTCTAAGTACAATAACTTTATTCTCATAGTAATAAACAACCAAATATCTAAAAAAAATAAAGAAGACTCAATTAAAAGCACTAATATTTTAAGATATTATGGAATTGGGGCTCAAATAATTAAAGATCTTAAAATTAAAAATATGATACTAGTGTCTAGAACTAAAAAAAAGATAATAGGCCTTGATGGTTATGGTATTAAAATTACCAAACAAGAAATAATTAAATGATAAAAAAAATTAAAATTTGCATTGTAAGATCTAAGTATAATGAAACCAATCTTCTTTTGAAAAGTGCCACTAAAGAACTTTCAAAGAGAAAAATAGCTTATAAAATTTTGGAAGTTCCAGGGGCTTTTGAAATACCTGTTGTCATTGCTAGGAATATTAAAATGTTTGATGGTTTCATAGCCTTAGGTTCAATAATAAAAGGAAAAACACCTAATTTCAATTTTATATCTTTAACAATAACAAATGGGCTTATTCAATTGTCTATTTTACATAAAAAACCTATTGGTAATGCAATACTTACTTGTTTAAATGAAAAACAAGCCAAACTTAGAGCCAACAAAGGTTATGAGGCGGCTGTTGCTGTTAGTGAAGTCTTAAATGTCAAATAACAAACAAAGTGTAAGTCCTAGAGTGAGAGTTATACAAAAACTTTATGGTAATTCTATTAACTCTGACGCAGAAATTGAATACCCAAAAAGTCAGTATAAAAAATTTATTAAAGATGTAGTCCAAGGGACTATTGAAAGAAATGATTTAATAGAGGAGATGATTGCAAAATATCTAGGGTCAGATCTAGACTTGAAAAGAACAGATAAATTGTTAAAAATTATTATATATGCTGCCGTATTTGAACTGATGTTTAAGCATAACAATCCCACGAAAGTAATAATCAATGAATACGTTAAAACTTCAGAGTTTTTTTTAGAAAAAGCACAAATTAAATTTCTTAATGCTGTATTGGATAAAATAGCTAAAAATATAAGAAAAACTAATTAAAATATCCTCAAAAACTTTATTATTTTAAAACTATTTCTTGCCTTTATGTAATTAATTTGGCATTTATGCACATCTTTATGAATCCAGTAAACGAAATTCTATATTTAATTATTTTTATAGGTCTAATAGCTGTTGTGTACAGTTATTTACTGTCTACACAGATTTTAGGCTCAAGCTCTGGAAATTCTAAAATGAAAGATATTGCGGAAGCAATTCAAATTGGAGCCAAGGCATATTTAAAAAGACAATACACAACAATCGCTATTGTTGGTTTAGTCGTGCTAGTTATTGTGAGTTATTTTTTTAGTCCTCTTGTAGGATTAGGATATTTTATTGGAGCAGCACTTTCAGGTCTTGCAGGCTATATTGGAATGTTAATTTCTGTTGAGGCTAATGTTCGAACAGCTGAAGCATCTAGAAAAAGTTTACAATCTGGTTTAACAATGGCATTTAAATCAGGAGCAATCACTGGTTTGTTAGTTGCTGGCTTAGCTTTATTAGCTATAGCCATTTATTATTATATTTTAATAGAATTAAAAGTTGATAAAAGAGAAATTATAGATGCCTTAGTTGCTTTAGGTTTTGGCGCTTCTTTAATTTCTATTTTTGCAAGATTAGGTGGTGGAATTTTTACAAAAGGAGCTGATGTTGGTGCAGACCTAGTGGGAAAAGTAGAAGCTGGTATACCTGAAGACGATCCAAGAAACCCCGCTGTAATTGCTGACAATGTTGGAGATAATGTTGGTGATTGCGCTGGTATGGCTGCGGATTTATTCGAAACTTACGCAGTTACAATTGTTGCAACGATGGTTTTAGCATCAATATTCTTCTCAAATAATCCTTTCATGATGATTTATCCGTTAGCAATCGGTGGATCGTGTATTTTAACTTCCATCGTTGGGACTTGGTTCGTTAAATTAGGAAAATCAAAAAATATTATGAATGCTTTGTACAAAGGGTTTGTAGTTACAGCTGTTTTATCTTTAATAATTTTATATCCAGTTACAGATGGAATTTTAGGTTTAGAGACGATATTTAAATCTTCTGGTAAAAGTTTTACAGGTTTAGATTTGTATATTTGTGGTGTTGCTGGTTTAGTTATTACGGGTTTATTAATTTGGATAACAGAATATTATACTGGAACAGATTACAGGCCAGTTAAATCAATAGCACAATCATCTACAACAGGTCATGGTACAAATGTTATTCAAGGTTTAGCAGTATCAATGGAAGCTACAGCTATACCAGCTATAATAATAGTAGTCGGAATTCTTTACACAAATAGTTTAGCTGGTTTATTTGGAATTGCTATTGCAGTGACGTCCATGCTAGCATTAACAGGTATGGTTGTTGCCTTGGATGCATACGGTCCAGTTACAGATAATGCTGGTGGTATTGCACAAATGGCAAATTTACCCAAAAGCGTCAGAAAAACTACAGATGCTCTTGATGCAGTAGGAAATACTACAAAAGCTGTTACTAAAGGTTATGCAATTGGCTCAGCTGGTTTGGGTGCATTAGTACTGTTTGCTGCTTACACCGAAGATATTAAGTTCTTTTCTACAGTAAGTGGTTCTGCTCTAGAGGGAGTAAAAGTTAATTTTGATTTATCAAATCCATTTGTTGTTGTTGGGTTATTAGTTGGTGGAATGTTGCCTTATCTTTTTGGTTCAATGGGGATGCAAGCTGTAGGTAGAGCTGGAGGCGCAGTAGTAGTTGAAGTTAGAAGACAATTTAAAAAAATTCCAGGAATAATGAAAGGAACTAGAAAACCTGATTATGGTAGACTAGTTGATTTATTAACAAAAGCTGCAATCAAAGAAATGATTATTCCTTCTTTGCTGCCAGTATTATCTCCAATAATTTTATACTTTATTATTTTGCAAATAGGTGGAATAGGTGCAGCCTTATCAACATTAGGAGCAATGCTATTAGGTGTAATTGTAACCGGTTTATTTGTTGCAATATCAATGACGGCTGGTGGAGGAGCTTGGGATAATGCAAAAAAATATATTGAAGATGGTAATTTTGGAGGTAAAGGTTCCGAGGCTCATAAGGCTGCAGTAACCGGTGATACCGTCGGTGATCCTTATAAAGATACTGCTGGACCTGCCGTAAACCCAATGATTAAAATTACAAATATAGTTGCTTTATTATTATTAGCTGTGATAGCGCACTAGAATTTATTTTTTCCATACATTTTTTGTCTAATACTAGAAAGAAATCTTGTTACAAAACTCGATTGCGCCACATCATTTTTAGTTTCATTATCTGAGTAAACTATTTTATTCATTTCTTCTTTAGTATAAATTTTTTTATTTTGTAAAATTCCATATTCATTAAAATCTAATGCTAAAATGTTGTTTGTTTTCAAAACATTTTGCCCTAACTTAACAAGTTTTCCTTTTGTAATTGTCCTTTCAACATAAATCCATGTAGCATCTGTTGTAAGGGATTTAGAATGGGGTTGACCCATTAATCGCACAACATCATTTTGATTAGTTTTTCCAATTACTAATATTTTTTCTCTATTTTCTAAAAAATTTAATCCATGGGCTTTTTTTGGCTCTTTTAATTGACAGTTATTTAAAAGAATTAAAAAAAGTATGATATATATTTTTTTAAAATGTTTTCTAATTATAAAAGTCATTATAATGATCTTTACAATAAATTAATTGATTTATCACGAAATATTTTCTTTTACAAAAAAATCCTTTTAAAAGATGATTTTGAAACTCGTATAAATCTTATTTTTATTCATTTTTCTTTATTGCTGTTAGTTTTTAGAAATAAAAAAAAAGAATTTCCGCAAGAAATTTTTGACAACATTTTTCTTAATATTGAATACCACATAAGAGAACTTGGTTATGGCGATGTAACTGTAAATAAAAAAATGAAAGACCTATCTAGAAATTTTTATGATATTCTTATAAAAATAAACAAATCAAAATCTGAAGGCTTTGTAATGAATAAAGAAATTTTGAAAACTTATTTTGAGCTAGATAGTGGAAATAGCTCCATATTAATAGAGAATTTAAGTAATTATCTGAATAATTTTTACAATTTTTGTTTTGAATTAGAGACAAATAATATGTTAAAAGGTCAAATTAATTTTAAACATTAAAACAAAATGGCAGTACCAAAACGTAAGACAACACCATCCAAGAGAAATATGAGACGCTCGCATCATAGGGTTAAGTCAATAAATATTGTTGAGGATAAAAAAAGTGGTGAATATAGATTGTCTCATCACATTGATTTGAAAACAGGTTATTACAACGGCAAAAAAATTTTAGACATATAGTCTAACAAAATACAAATATCATGAATAATAAAATTATAATTGCAATCGATGCAATGGGCGGTGAAAATGCTCCATCGAAGAATATCGAGGGTGTTTCAATTTATTTAAACATGAACAATAAACAAAAGGATGTTTACTTTAATCTTTATGGTGATGAAATTTTAATTAAAAGAGAATTAGATAAATACAACATTTCATCTGATTATTATAAAATTTTTCCCTCTAGTACAATTGTGTCAGACGAAGAAACCCCACTAACTGCAATTAAAAACTCAAAAGATAGCAGTATGTGGAATTCTATAAACTCACAAATAATATCAAATTCAAATATTACTTTGTCAGCAGGTAACACGGGTGTTTTATTTGTTGTTTCGAGAATGTTACTCAAAACAATCGAAACTGTTAGCAAACCTGCTTTAGCAGGATTGTGGCCAAACGAAAAAAATACAAATGTAGTGCTAGATCTCGGAGCTAATGTGGAGTGTGATGATAAAAATTTAGTAGATTTCTCTGAAATGGGTGCTGCTTTATATAAAGCACTATTTCCAGATGACAACCCAAAAGTTGCTTTATTAAATATTGGATCTGAAGAAATTAAAGGAACAGAAGTTCTTAAAAAAGCTTTTGCTAAACTTAAAGATATAAGTAAACACGGTGATTTTGAATTTAATGGCTTTATAGAAGGGAACAAAATTACGGATGGTAAATCAAACGTAATAGTGACTGATGGCTTTACAGGAAATATAGCCCTTAAAACTGCTGAAGGAACTGCAAAATTTATAACAGACTCGCTTAAAAAATCCCTCAGCTCAACTATTTTTGCTAAGATTTCTGTTATATTTTCGTTTTTTGCACTTAAAAAATTTAAAAGTAAACTTGATCCGCGAAAATTTAATGGTGCAATTTTCTTAGGACTAAAAGGTCCTGTTGTTAAAAGCCACGGATCAACAGACGCTATAGGTTTCTATTATTCAATAGATCTGTGCTATCGTATTATAAAAGGTGATTTAATGAATAAAATCAAAAATAATTTAAGTCATATAAATAATGAAAGTAATTAGAGAAAATACACATAAAAAAGATATAATTAAAAATATTTATAGAAAAATCGGTTTACCAAATACTTATGCTGCGCAAATTCTTAACGATATTATTAATATTTTAACTTTAAATATCATAACAAAAAAAATTATTAAGATTAAAAATTTTGGTACTTTTTATCTTAAAAAAAAAAGTAAAAGAGTTGGTAGAAATCCTAAGAATAAAAAAATTGATCATGAGATTTCAGAGAGAAATGTTGTAATTTTTAAACCATCAGAATTATTAAAAAAAAAATTAAATATTCATGTTGGACAGTAAAAAAGAATTACTCACAATTTCAGAAGTGGTAGAATTATTTAATTTACAAAAAACAAAAGTAAACAAAATTTCCACTCATACACTTAGGTTCTGGGAGGGTAAATTCAAACAACTTAAACCGACAATTTTATCTGGTAGTAGGCGTTATTATTCAAAAAAAAATATAGAAGTTCTTAAACTTATTATCTTTTTGTTAAAAGATCGTCGTTTAACAATAAAAGGTGCTATAAAAGTAATGAATGAGAAGCCCAAAGATCTTGACGTATCAAAGTTATCAAGTATAAAAGCAGAATACTACATAAAGAATATAAAGCTAAGATCGAAAAAAATTTTAGATAAAATAAAAAAAATAAATGGCTAAAAAAACACATATAAAAGTAAGACTAGTCCCAGAATCAAATCCTGATAGTTCTTTTTTTTATTACACTAGGAAACCAACCAAAGGCGAAAAAGCAAAAGAAAAATTAAAAGTAAGTAAATACAATCCATCATCTAGGAAACATGAAATTTTTGTGGAAAAAAAATTGCCTCCACACAGCAAATAGATATTTATTTCTTAAATTTTTTATACTCATAATTTATAAAACCTTTAATCATAGCTCTCCATATATTAAGAGAAATATTAGGATCTAATTTTATTTTTTTTGAGTATTCTTTAATTCTTTTTAAAATGAAATTTATTCTTTTTTGATCAATTATTTCCTTTTTCTTTTTTTTATGTTTTAAAATCTGATCTACAAGTAAGGATCTTTTTTTTATCGTTTTTAAAAGTCTAATATCAATTTTATCAAGTTTTTTTCTAATTTTACTTATATTTTTTTTTTCCATAGCGACATTTAAATCAGATTTAATTGCTAATTAAATTATATATTAAATTAACGTATGATTAAAAACGAAAAATATAACAATCTATTTTCATTTTGGTTAATAAGTCTTATATTTTTAGTAATTCTTATAATAATTGTAGGTGGTCTTACAAGATTAACTGACTCAGGCTTATCAATTACCGAATGGGAAGTTTTTTCAGGTATTTTTCCACCAATTAACCAGGATCAATGGGAAAGGTATTTTTTAGAATACAAGTTAATCCCACAATATATATTTTTAAATTCAAGCATGACTTTACAAGAGTTTAAGTTTATTTATTATTGGGAATATTTTCATAGACTTCTTGGAAGAATAATAGGTTTATTTTTTTTTATACCCTTTATATTTTTTGTTTATAAAAAAATTTTGAATAGTCATTTAACTTTAAATTTAGTTAGTGTATCTTTGTTAATTTTACTTCAAGGATTTCTTGGCTGGTATATGGTCAGAAGTGGATTAACTGAAAATGTTTCAGTTAGTCATTATCGTTTATCTATACACTTATTAACAGCTTTTTTTATTTTATCCTCTTTATTTTGGATATTTATTAATCATAAAAATAATTCAAATAAAAAATTTTTTCAAATTAACTCAAGTTTTGTAGTTATAAAAATTTTGTTATTTTTAATATATGTTCAAATAATTATTGGTGCTTTTGTCTCTGGCCTTGATGCAGGAAAGATATACCAAACTTGGCCACTAATGAATGGTGGATATTTTCCAAATGATAATTTTTTAATTAATTTATTTAATTTTAATGACCCTAGTTTTATACAATTTCTACATAGAAATATTGCTTATATTATTTTTATACTGAGTGTTTACTTTGGAATATTTATTTATAAGAATAAAGTAACATATTTAAATTATCCATATTTAATTTTCATCTCTATTATATTAATACAAATTTTGCTTGGTATTTTTGTTTTATATTCAGATGTCAACATTTACATTGCATCGTTGCATCAAATATCAAGCATAATTTTGACAGTTTCAATACTTAATCTATATTTTCGATCAATCAGAAGTATTTAGCTTAATTTTAAAAGTTTTTTTCCTTAATCAGCTGGAAATTTAATTGACTTTATGGGTCTTTGTTAGTAATTATCGCCGTAATTTAAATGACACCATTTATTAAAAAAAAAGAAATTAAAAACGATTGGTATATTATCAATGCCGAAAACGCTGTTGTGGGAAGACTTGCTTCTTACATATCAAAAGTTTTAAGAGGGAAAAATAAAGCAACATATAATCCACATATAGATAATGGTGACTTTGTAATAGTTACAAATATAGAAAAATTAAAATTCACTGGCAAAAAATACTCAAATAAAATTTATTATAGACACACTGGCCATCCTGGGGGCATAAAGGAAACAACACCAGAAAGACTTAATGGTAAAGATAAAACCGACGAAATACTCAAACTTGCAGTAAAAAGAATGCTTCCTATAGGACCTCTAGCTAGAAAACAATTATCAAAATTAAAAATCTATAAAGGTGAAAACCACCCTCATGATGTTCAAAAACCAAAAATTGTAAATTTTAACAAACTTAATAAGAAAAATTTAATAAGAATTTAATGGAATTACAGACTTCTTTAAAAAATACTGCAGCTAAAAAAATTAAACTTGATTTTAAAGAAAGCAAATATGCGACTGGTCGAAGAAAAAGATCTATAGCAAAGGTTTGGATAAAAAAAGGTACAGGGTTAATTCATGTAAATGGAAAAAAAATGCAAGAATATTTTAAACGACCTGTTCATCAGATTATAGTGTTACGTCCATTAGAATTGTCGAATGTTGCTTCTGCTTATGACGTAAGAGCTTCAGTCAAAGGTGGGGGTCTGTCCGGTCAAGCAGGTGCTATAATTCACGGTATATCAAGAGCACTGGTATTACATGACTTAAATTTAAAAACTACGTTGAAGAAAGAAAAATTAACTACTCGTGATTCAAGAGTTGTGGAAAGAAAAAAATACGGACACAAAAAAGCCAGAAGAAGCTTCCAATTCTCGAAAAGGTAAATCATTTAATTTCTTATTAAATCTATCAGTGATATAAATATTTTATGTCACAAAAAAAAATTAATGTAGTTGTAGCAGGTGCAACAGGTTATGTTGGTTTAGATTTAGTGTATTTATTATCTAAACATCCTTATGTTAGTATCAAATATTTATGTGCGCAAAAGAATTTAGGAAAAAAAATTAAATTTTTTGACAAAAGAATAAAAAACAAACTACCTAAAATTACAAATCTAAAAGAAGTTGATTGGAAAGATGTAGATCTACTTTTTTTATCACTTCCAAATGGAGAAGCCCAAAAAATAATTAAAGATTTGTATGGCTATAAACATCTTAAATTTATAGATTTATCAGCAGATTTTAGAATTGAAAATTCTAAAATATATAAAAAATGGTATTCAATAAATCATAAAGCTAAAAATTTAATTTCTGAATCTATTTATTCAATCCCAGAATTCACAAAAGAAAAAATTAAAAAATATAGAATTGTTTCAAATCCAGGGTGTTATCCGACATCTATTCAATTAGTTATGAACCCTCTTTTAAAAAGTTCTTTAATAAACTCAAAAAATATTACAATCGACTCTAAATCTGGATATTCGGGTGCCGGTAAAAATTTTAAGTTAAAATTTTCACATAAAAATTTCTACAATTCTATTTTTGCTTACGGTATTGAAAAACATAGACACATGTCAGAACTTGATCAAGAATTTAAAAAAAATACAAAAAAAGATGTTCAATATACGTTTAATCCTCATTTACTACCTACGTTTAGAGGCATTCTTTCCTCCATATATATCGAAACTAAAAAAAAATTTAACATTAAAAAAGTGCATTCTGTCCTTAAAAAATTTCACTATAAAAATAAATTTGTTATTTTAAAGAAAATTAATTCAGCAATAGGTAATGGAGATGTTCTGAATACTAATAATTGTGAAATTTCGGTTTGTAAAACAAGAGTTCCAAATAAATTAGTTATTTTTTCAGCAATTGATAATTTAGTAAAAGGTGCATCTGGTCAAGCAATTCAAAATATGAATTTATTATACAATTATGAGGAATACTTAGGCTTAAAATGAAATTTTTTTATCTATTAGCTTTTTTTTTGTTAGTGTCATGTGTATCTACAAAAAAGACTTATCTATGTGGCAACAGAGAATGTTTAGATAAAAAAGAATTCAATGAATATTTTTCAGAAAACTTAAGCGTAGAATTGATGTCTAATAATAAAAAGTCAAAAAAAACAATTGATTTGGTAAAATTGAACACTGAAAAACGCACTCCAAAAAAAAAAAATAGTTTGTTTAAACCAAATGATATTTTAGATAATCAAGGTGAGAAAGAGAAACTTAGAATGGAAAAAAAGAGATTGTTACAAGAAAGAAAAATTAAGAAAGCAAAACTTAAGTTAAAAAGAAAAGAAGAAAAAAAACGTATTAAAGATATGAAATCTAATAAAATTGTAAAAAAAAAGGATAAATTTCAAACAACAACTCAACAAAATAAAAGATCAAGCAATAAAGAGTTGATCAAAAAAAATGACAAATATCTCACTAAAGAGGAAATAACTAACAACACCCTTGTTAATAAAAATATAAAAAGTGTTTGTGATAAAATTGAAGATTGTGACATTGATACAATTTCTGAAATATTAACAAAAAAAGGTAAAAACAAACCCTTTCCAAATATTGCATCAAATTAATTATACATGAAAAAAAAAATGAATATTGTAGTTGTTGGGCTTGGTAACATAGGATCTTATTTCTATAATTATTTAAGAAAAAATAAAAAGATTTTATTTAATAAAACAAATACAGAGCCTAATATTGTCTACGTGTCAGCAAAATCATTAGGAAAAAAAAGGAATTTAAAAATACCTAAAAAATTATGGCTAAAAAATTGTTTATCAGCAACTAAAATGAAAAATGTTGATATAATTATTGAATTAATTGGTGGTGCTGATGGAATAGCAAAAAAATTAGTTGTCCAAGCTCTTAGTAATAAAAAACATGTAATCACTGCTAATAAAGCTCTCGTTGCCAAGTACGGAAATCAATTAGCAAAAATAGCAGAAAAAAATAGAGTAAATTTTGAGTTTGAAGCTGCTGTTTGTGGAGGAATTCCTATTATACGTTCAATAAAAGAAGGACTTATAGCGAATAATATCAGTAAAATTTACGGGATTTTGAATGGTACGTCAAATTACATTCTAACTTCAATGGACAAAGATAAACTTGAATACAAAGATGCCTTATCAAGAGCTAAAGAACTCGGATATGCTGAGTCCAATCCTGCGTCCGATATAAACGGAGAAGACGTTGCCTCTAAACTAAAAATTTTAACTGCACTTTCATTTAATTCCTTTATTAATAATAAATCTATTCATATAGAAGGAATTAAAGACATAGATCAAACAGATATTAATAATGCTAATCAATTAGGATATAAAATTAAATTAATTGGTATCGCTGAGCTTTTAAACAATAAAATTATACAAAGAGTTCATCCAGCACTCATTAAAAATAATTTATATATTGCTAAAATAAATGGTGTTTTAAATGCTGTTATTGCAGAGTCTAAACCTGTGGGACAAACTGTGTTACAAGGTGAAGGAGCTGGAGCAGGGCCCACAACATCATCTTTGATATCAGACTTATGTTCTGTGCTTAGAGGCAATATTAAATTTCCATTTGTAATATCTAACATAAAAAGAAAGATAGCTTTATTTGAGACTATCAATAATAAAAAGTTTTCTGTGTATTTACGCTTAGATGTTAAAGATAAGCATGGAATATTATCAGATATAGCTAAAGTTATGGCAAAAAACAAAGTATCTATAAAAAGATTAATTCAAAATCCCACTGAAAATAAAAAAAATTCATCAATTGTTATTATTACGCATCATGCAAAAAGTTTGTCTTTAGTTAAGGTCGTACAAACTTTAAAAAATAAAAAATACACTGTGAGCAAACCTAAACTTATTAGGATAGAAGAAATTTAATGAGCTTAAACAAAAGCTATTTAGACCAATTCATCAGAACCACTGAATTCGCTGCATATGGAGCATCTTCATTTATTGGTAAAGGAGATAAAAATGCTGCAGATAAAGGGGCTGTAGATAAAATGAGAAATGAATTAAATAAAATAGATATGGAGGGCACAGTTGTAATAGGTGAGGGAGAGATGGACAAAGCACCAATGCTGTTTATTGGTGAAAAGGTCGGAACAAAAAAAGGTTCACAATTAGATATTGCACTCGATCCATTAGAGGGAACAAATTTTACAGCTAAAAATTTACCAGGAGCTTTTTCTGTTTTAGTAGTTGCAGAAAAAGGAAATTTACTTTCAGCACCAGATACCTATATGGAAAAGATTGTTATTGGATCAAATTTACCTGATAATTTATTAGATTTAGATAATTCTGTGGAAACTAATATCAATTTATTATCTAAAGCTAAAAAAAAACCAATATCTGAACTAAATGCGTGTGTATTAAATAGACCCAGGCATAAAGAAATTATTGATACTTTAAATAAACTGAAAGTTAAAATAAATTATATAACTGATGGAGATATTGCTGGAGCAATGTCTGTTTTAGGTGAAAACCCTAAAAATGATATCTATCTAGGAACTGGCGGTGGGCCAGAAGGCGTAATAACTGCTGGAGCCCTTTCGTGCTTCGGTGGTCAAATTCAAGGCAGGCTGGTATTGGACAAAAAGGAAATTACTAGAGCAAAAAAACTTGGAATAAAAGATTTAAATAAAAAATATAACCTTATTGATATGGTAAAAGGCGATGTAATATTTTGTGCAACTGGTGTAACTAATGGCGATCTTGTTAAAGGAATTCTGGTAACTGAAGAGACATTTGAAGTAAACACATTAGTTTTACACAAAAGTCAAAATATTAAGAAAATAATTACAAATACTTACAATAGATGAGCGCCCTTTCTGTAAGTGGTAAAAATTGGATTTTAAAAGAATTTAGTAGCGATTATGTAGATTTTTTAAAATCAAATTATCTTTTAGATGAAATAGTTGCTAGATTATTATCAATAAGAAAAATCAAGAAAGAAGACGTTAAATTTTTTCTCAATCCATCTATAAAAAATATATTGCCAAATCCGTTTATTTTAAAAGATATGGATAAAGCAATTGAGAGAACTGTAAGCGCAATAGTAAAAAATGAAAAAGTAGGTATATTTGGCGATTATGATGTAGACGGAGCAACATCTACTGCTGTTCTAGGTCAATACTTCAGATCTTTAAATATCAAATTTGAAATTCACATACCAGATAGAAAAACGGAAGGCTTTGGTCCTAATCAAAAAGCTTTTTTAGATTTTATTAATAAAAAAGTTAGTTTAATTTTTACTGTTGATTGTGGAACTTTATCCTTTAAACCTATGAGTTTCGCAAAAAGTAAAAATGTGGATGTCATTATTCTTGATCATCATCAATCAGAAATATCTTTACCTAGTGCTCACTCTATAGTTAATCCTAATCGTTTCGATGATAGATCCGAACTTAATTATCTCTGTGCAGCAGGTGTATGTTTTTTATTCTTAATTGCTTTAAATAAAAGATTAAGAGACCAAAACTGGTTTAAATTAAATAATTTTGTTGAACCTGACTTAATAAAAATATTAGATTTAGTCTCTTTGGGCACTGTTTGTGACGTAGTTCCATTAATAGGACTTAATAGAGCTATTGTTAAACAAGGTTTAAAAATTCTTAAAAAAAAAAAAAATTTAGGATTAAAAACTCTTATTGAACAAAACGATATAGGAAACAATATTACAGCATATCATCTAGGTTATGTACTGGGACCAAGGATTAATGCGGGTGGTAGAGTTGGTAAATCATCACATGGTGCAAATCTGCTATTAAATGGCAATCCTCAGGAAGCATTTAGATTAACAATCGAACTTAACAATTACAATAAAGAAAGACAGATTCTTGAGACTAGTTTATTGAACAAAATAATGAATACTAATTTTGAGAATAAATCTGATCCAGTAATTATATTACATGGAGAAGATTGGCACGAGGGTATTATTGGAATTATAGCAGCAAGAATTAAGGAAAAATATAACAAACCAACTATTATTATTTCTGTTACCTCGGGTGTTGGTAAAGGATCTGCAAGATCTATTTATGATTTTGATATGGGCTCTACTATACTGGGAGGTGTCCAAGCTGGATTACTAGTTAGAGGAGGAGGGCATAAGATGGCAGGTGGCTTTACAATTAATATGAAAAAACTTGATGAATTCAAAAAATTTGTTTTTAAAAAATTTAAAACAGTAAATGTTAACCTAAATAAAAAAAAAATATATTTATTTGATGCAGAGATAGCACCTTCTGCTTTAAACTTAGATTTTTATGATAAAATAAATTTACTTTCACCTTTTGGTTCAGGCAATGCTGAGCCAAGATTCTTGATACAGGATGTAAAGGTATTGAACTCTAAAATTGTGGGTGAAAAACATATAAAATCTTTATTATTAGGATCTGATTCTTCCACTATAAAAACAATCAGCTTTAACTCTACAGAAACTGATTTAAGCTCTTATTTATTAAAAAAAAATACAAAAAACTTCAACATCGTTGGAAAACTAAGTCTTAATGAGTGGAGAGGCCAAAAAAATGTAGAGTTTATTATTGATGATATATCTGTTATTAAATAGCAAAAAATTAGGTCCCATCGTCTATCGGTTAGGACAGCTGGTTTTCATCCTGCAAAGAGGGGTTCGATTCCCCTTGGGACCGCCAACCTAA
>JADHRF010000044.1 GCA_016777565.1 Pelagibacteraceae bacterium | reverse complement strand
AAATTTTTATTAATGCGTCTTCTAATTTAACTTTATTTAAATCTTTCGTTTTAATTTTTTTTTCTGGTAATTTTGTTTTAGTCCATTTTCTATCGTAGAGAGGTGCTTTTGAAGCCAAAGCATCAATTGGAATTTCACCGACTAATTCTTCGTTAAATTTTAAACTTAAATTATTTGTATCTGTTGTTTTCCCTATAACAACAAAATCAAGATCCCATTTTTCAAATATTTTTTTTGCAGCCTTTTCTTTATTATCTTCTAAAATAATTAACATTCTTTCTTGGCTTTCAGACAACATCATCTCATATGCTGTCATTCCTTCCTCTCTGTGAGGGACTTTATCCAAGTGTAATTCTATTCCTAAATTTCCTTTTGATGCCATTTCAACACTTGATGATGTTAATCCAGCTGCACCCATGTCTTGAATTGAAATAATTGATTTGTCTTTCATAAGTTCGAGACAAGCCTCCATTAAGAGTTTTTCTGTAAAAGGATCACCAACTTGAACAGTAGGTTTTTTGTCCTCAGAATTTTCATTAAATTCTGCTGATGCCATTGAAGCTCCATGAATACCGTCTCTTCCAGTTTTGGAACCAACATAGACTACAGATTTATTTATTCCTTTAGCCTTAGAATAAAATATTTTATCTTTTTTTGCATGCCCAACTGCCATAGCATTAACTAAAATATTTTCATTGTATGTACTGTCAAATTTTGTTTCACCAGCAACTGTTGGTATACCGATACAATTTCCATATCCCCCAATTCCAGAAACAACACCATTCAATAATATTTTTGTTTTAGGGTGATCAGGTTTTCCAAAATGGATAGAATTTAAAAGAGCAATTGGTCTAGCACCCATAGTGAAAACATCTCTGAGTATTCCACCAACGCCTGTTGCCGCTCCTTGATAGGGCTCTATATATGAAGGATGATTATGACTTTCTATTTTAAAAATAATAGCATCATCATCACCAATATCTATTACGCCAGCATTTTCTCCAGGGCCCTGAATAACATTATGCCCTTTTGTTGGGAGATTTTTTAAATGTATACGCGATGACTTATAAGAACAGTGCTCATTCCACATAGCTGAAAAAATTCCAAGTTCTAATAAGTTAGGTTCTCTTTTAAGTAACTCTTTTATCTTAGAATATTCATCTAGTTTTAGGCCATGTTTCTCAACAATTGCATTTGTAATTTTCATTTTGATTAGTTTAACAAACTGATGAACAAATTTATTCCATTATTATTTGATATCGTTTTGTCTACCATTCTTTCAGGATGTGGCATCATACCTAGAATATTTTTTTTATCATTAAAAATACTTGCAATATTATTTATAGAGCCATTAGGATTATTTTCTCCATTAATATTTCCTTTTTCATCACAATATTTAAATGGAATAAGATTTTTATCCTCCAATTCTTTTAAATGGTCAGGATTAGTAAAATAATTACCTTCATTATGAGCTATATTAAATTTCAAAATCTCATCTTTTTTGTATTTATTACAAAATTTATTATCTGTATTAATTGCCTTTACACACACATCTTTTCCAATGAATTTTAAATCTTTATTTCTTAACAAAACTCCTTTTAACAATCCTGTTTCAGTTAAAATTTGAAACCCATTACATATCCCAAGAACTAAACATCCACCATTTGCTGCTTTGATAACTTCATTTAAAATATTTGATTTTGCAGCAATAGCTCCAGATCTAAGATAGTCACCGTATGAGAATCCACCCGGTATTACTATTAAATCAGATTTTGGTAAGTTTGTATCTTTGTGCCAAACCATTGTATTTTTAAATTGAA
The DNA here is from genome assembly GCA_016777565.1 of Pelagibacteraceae bacterium. Taxonomy (GTDB): domain Bacteria; phylum Pseudomonadota; class Alphaproteobacteria; order Pelagibacterales; family Pelagibacteraceae; genus Pelagilacustribacter. Next base: position 6,347 of record JADHRF010000044.1, on the reverse strand, counting down.
GCTTTTCAAGTGCAACAGCAATGTCTCTGTCACAATTTGATCCTGGAAAAACTATTACAGATGAATTCATTAATTAAATTTTTGATATTTCAAAATCTTCAATAATTAAGTTAACTAAAAGTTTTTTACACATATCTTCAATTTTATTTTTCGCTTTTTCGTCATTGTCTTCATCAATATCTACTTCAAAATATTTACCTTGTCTTAAGCTTTTAAGGGTATTCATGCCCATGTTTTGCAATGTTTGATGGACTACTTTACCCTGAGGATCAAGAACATCTTTTTTTAATGTAACTTTTATTGAAAATTTCAATTTATTTCTTTTTAAATTTTATCGATGCGGTTTTTCCGAAATTAACTTCACTTATATTCATTTCTTCTGGCATGATACCAAGTCTTCTAGCAACATCTTGATATGCTTCTATTAAATTGCCTAAGTCTTTTCTGAATCTGTCTTTATCAAGCTTCTTATCTGTTTTAATATCCCACAATCTACATGTATCAGGGCTAATTTCATCAGCTAGAATTATTTCATTGACCTCTTTATCTTTATTCCAAGTTCTTCCATATTCTAATTTAAAATCTATTAATTTAATCCCAACACCCCTAAAAACACCTTGAAGAATATCATTAATTCTTAATGACATTTTGTCTATAGCTTGAATCTCTTGTTCGTTTGCCCACTCAAAAGAATAAATATGTTCTTTTGAAATCAAAGGGTCATCTAGCTCATCATTTTTTAAATAATATTCTAATAATGGTTTATTCAAAACTGTTCCCTCTGAAATTCCAAGCCTTTTTGTAAGTGAACCGGTCGCAATATTCCTTATTACAAATTCTACAGGAATAATTTCAACTTGTTTAATTAGTTGCTCACGCATATTAAGCCTCTTTACTAAATGTGTTTCAATTCCACATTGGGCCAACGTATTTAAAAGATATTCCGATATTCTATTATTTAAAACTCCCTTTCCTTCAATGTTTGCTTTTTTTAAAGCATTAAAAGCAGTAGCGTCATCCTTAAAGTGTTGAATAACTAAACCTTTATCATTTGTTTGATAAATGATTTTAGCTTTACCTTCGTACAATTTTTTACCTTTGTTCATGGGAATCTATTTATTTAAACTTCGTCTGAAAATTATATCAATTCTCTTTGTATGGTAACTAAAATTAAAAAGTTTTTTTATTTTATTAACAGGAAGTTTTTTGTTGATTTTTGGATCGTTTACAATATTTTCATAGAATGAAGTTCCAGAATTCCATGATTGCATGGCATGTTTCTGAACTAGTGCATAGGCCTGTTCTCTAGTAAATCCTGTTGAAGTTAATTCAATTAATACTCTTTGTGAAAAAAACAAACCATTTGTTAGATTCAAGTTTTTCAACATATTTTTTGGGTAGATATTTAAATTTTTTATTACTCCATTTAATCTAACTAAAGCAAAGTCCAAAGTAGTTGTGGTATCAGGTCCAATATTTCGTTCTACTGCTGAATGAGAAATATCTCTCTCATGCCACAAAGTAATATTTTCTAAAGATGGTATTACTGCCGATCTAACCATTCTTGCTAATCCTGTTAAATTTTCACTTAAGATTGGGTTTTTTTTATGCGGCATTGCGGAAGAACCTTTTTGTTTTTTACCAAAAAATTCTTCTACTTCAAGAACTTCTGTTCTTTGTAAGTGTCTTATCTCGGTCGCCAGTCTTTCTACTGAACTTGCTATAATGCCTAAAGTTGAAAAAAATTGTGCATGCCTATCACGAGGTATAATTTGAGTAGATACAGGTTCAACTTTTAATTTTAGTTTTTTTGCGACATAACTCTCTATTCTAGGATCTATATTTGCAAATGTTCCAACAGCACCTGATATTGCGCACGTTGATATTTCTTCTATTGAAGATTCTAATCTTTTTTTATTTCTCAGAAACTCCTGATAGAACGTCAACATCTTTAAACCAAATGTTATTGGTTCAGCATGTATGCCGTGACTTCTACCAATACATAAAGTTTTTTTGTGCTTAAGAGCTTGTTTTTTTATAGATGCCAATAAAATTTTAATATCATCTAATAAAATTTCACCAGATTGTTTTAATTGCAAATTAAAACACGTATCTAGGACATCTGAAGATGTCATTCCCTTGTGTAAAAATCTTGCTTCTTTGCCAGCTTTTTCTGTTATCGAGGTGAGGAAAGCAATCACATCATGCTTAACACTTTCTTCTATCTTTAAAATTCTTTCAACATTAATTTTAGCCTTTGATTTAACTTTTTTTACTACTCCTTTAGGAATTATCTTTAATTTCTCCATGGCTTCTGCAGCAGCCAATTCTATATCAAGCCATATCTTATATTTATTTTCATCTGCCCAAATTTTTCTAAATTCTTTTCTTGAATATCTATCAATCATGTAGAGTAAGGAGGTTGGTTTAATCCTTTTTTTGATAATGTAAAAATTTCATAACCCTTATCTGTTATACCTACAGTATGTTCAAACTGTGCAGATAATTTTTTATCTTTAGTAACAGCTGTCCATCCATCATTTAACATTTTGGTCTCAAAATTACCTTCATTTATCATAGGTTCAATTGTAAAAATCATTCCGGTTTTAAGCTTGGGACCTGACCCTTTTTTTCCATAATGTAAAATATTTGGCTCTTGATGAAATACTCTACCAATTCCATGCCCACAAAAATCTCTAACTACTGAAAAACCTTCTTGTTCAACATAAGTTTGAATAGTTGATCCTATGTCTCCTAAGGTTATATCTTTACTCAATATATCTATAGCTTTCATCATAGAATTATAAGTTACATCTGTAAGTTTTTTTGCTTTTACTGATACTTCCCCTACATGAAACATTCTACTAGTGTCTCCATGCCAATTATTTTTGTATGCTGTTACATCTACGTTGATTATATCACCTTCACTTAAAATTTTATTTTGTGGGATGCCATGACAGATAACATGATTGGCTGAGGTACAACATGATTTAGGAAAACCTCTATAAAATAATGGTGCAGAATAGGCGTTGTTGTCATTAATAAATTCATAACATAAATTATCAATATCATTTGTAGATATTCCAGGTTTAATTATCCTAGCAACCTCATCTAAAGCACCTGCGGCTATGATCCCTGCAGCACGAGTTCCCTCAAACGATTCTTGAATATTATCACTCATTTATATGAAATTTAATTTTGTTATTAAGTTTTATTCCTTTTGAAGAAAATTTACAATCATAGCAAAGTATTTTTACTTTATTTTTTACAGCTTTTATTAAAGTTTTTGAATAATCTATGTCTATATCTTTTGCAATTTTGAATTTATTACAATCTTCTCTTTGAATAACAAAGAGAAGATATGAATCATATCCTTTTTTTACCGCATTTATCAATTCATTTAAATGTTTTGTCCCTCTCGAGGTAATAGAATCAGGAAATTCAGCTACTTGATTTTTTCTTTTCAAGGTAACATTTTTAACTTCAAGAAAAATTTTTTTTTTTTTATCTTCTAGATAAAAATCAAATCTAGTATTTAGACCAAATCTTTTTTCATTTATAATTTTAATACCTTTTTTGAAATCTTTTATTAAATTTTTTTGCAACGCTTCAAAAACAATCTTATTAGTTATATGAGTATTGACTCCAACTTTAGATTTTCTATCTTTAATAATCTGTAAGGTATATTTAAGTTTTCTTTTCAAATTTAAAGACTCTGTAATCCACACCTTACTATTTTTATTTAAAAGACCCATCATCGAACCAGGATTAGGGCAATGAGCTGTAATAACTTTATTTTTCAATCTAACATCGATAAAAAAACGTTTATATCTTTTTACAAATAGTCCTGATATTAATTTGTTTTCAAAATTCATAATAATATGTCGAAAATAAAAATAGCTAAAAAAAAAATTAATGCAGCAATTCTTATAATAGGCAATGAAATACTATCAGGAAGGACACAGGATTCAAATGTGTCATTTATTTCAACTTGGCTGAATTTAAATTGTGGTATTTTGATTGAAGAAGTTAGAATTATTCCAGATATAGAAAAAAAAATTATTATAAATATTTTAGATTTATGTAAAAGATTCAAATACGTGTTTACTACTGGCGGTATTGGTCCCACACATGATGATATAACTGCTTTATCTGTCTCTAAGGCCTTTAAAGTGAAATATGATTTTAATCAAGAGGCGTATAGGATATTGGAAAATTTTTATGGAAAAAAAAATTTTAATGATGCTAGAAAAAAAATGGCAAAGATGCCCTCAGGGTCTAAATTAATTTATAACCCATCTAGTGCTGCTCCTGGTTTTATGATTAAAAATGTTTTGTGCTTACCTGGCGTACCTTCAATATTAAAATCTATGATGCCTAATTTAAAAGATTTTTTAATTAGAGGAGTAAAAATTCAAAGTAAAACAATAAGTATTCAAGCTGTAGAAAGTAAAATTGCTGATGATTTGGCTCAATTACAAAAAAAATATTTAAAAAAAATAGAGATAGGCAGCTATCCATTTTTTAGACTAGGTAAAGTAGGTGTATCAATAGTTATAAGATCAACTAGCATGAAATTAATTCAAAAATGTGAGATAGAACTTTTAAAAAGAATAAAACACAATAAAATAAACTTATTATTCATAAAATGAAAATTTTTGATTGTTTCCAGTATTACGACGAGGATTTACTTTTAGATTTTAGATTAAACTGTTTAGACAGCTACGTTGATAAATTTGTAATTGTTGAAAGTTGTTATACCCACAGCGGAGAAAAAAGAAAATTATTATTTAATATAAATAATTTTAGATCTTTTAAAGATAAGATAAAATATATAATTTCTGACAAGTTGCCGGAAAATTTATTAAAAATAAATAAAAATGATACATTCAATCAAGTTAATTCAAAAATAATTCGAAACACTATTTCAAGAGAGGTTTTACAGAGAAACAAAATAACAAAAGGACTAAAGGACAGTGACGATAACGATATAGTTATAATCTCAGATCTAGACGAAATACCTAATCTAGAAAATATTAATTTTACTAGAATAAAAAATAAATTAGTTTTTTTTAAACAAAATTTTTATCATTATAAATTTAATTTAAAACTTGAAAATTCAGAGTGGTATGGCTCTAAAGCATGCAAAAAGAAGGATCTTTTGTCACCACAATGGTTAAGAAATATTAAAAGTAAAAAATATCCAATTTGGCGACTTGATGTTTTATTTTCAAACATCAAGTATAGTAATATTTATCTAGTTAAGTCAGGAGGCTGGCATTTTTCTAATTTAAAATCACCAGAGGGAATAGAGAAAAAATTACTTACATATGGTCATCACAGAGAATACGAACTTAAACCTCTTGGTGTAAATAAAATAAAGGATATTATAAGCAGTAAAAAGGCTATATATAATCTTGGTACCGATCAAAGAAATAATAAATTTGGTACAGGTGATACTCTTATTGAAGAAAAAATGTCAGAACTTCCGAAATACCTTCTTCAAAATAAAGATAAATATTCAGAATGGCTTATTTGATGGATACTAAAAAAGCAATTGTAACACTAGCTGATTCTAATTATTTTGAACTTTTAATAGAACTTGTTGATTCAATTAACTCTAAAAAAGAAAGCAAGGATATTAAAATTTGTATACTTGATGCTGGATTGACCAGTGAACAATTAAAAATTTTAGACAAAAAAGTTTATTTAATTAAGAAAGCCGAATGGGATATTGAAGTTCCTAGTTATAAGATTTCAAATAAAGAATGGTTAAAAAGTCAAGTTTCAAGAGCATTTCTTCCTAAATATTTTCCAGAGTTCGATAAATATTTATGGATTGACTGTGACGCTTGGGTTTGTTCTTGGAGTTCAGTAGAACTTTATTTTAAGGCTTGTGATAATGGAAAATTAGGAATTACTCAGACTATGGGCCCAGGTTATAGAATTATGTCAAAAGTTAAATGGATAATGCCACATTTAGCTATAATAAAATCACAAAATTATAAGCACGCGAAACGTTCAGGTATAAACGAAACAGACGCAAGAACTATTGCTTTTGCTCCACATTTAAATATTGGCGTATTCTCTTTAGAAAAAAATTCTCTATGTTGGAATGTGTGGCAAAAAAATTTAAAGATAACTCTTGCAAAGGGCAGAGTTTTTGGATCAGAAGGTTTAGCAATAAACTTAGCTGTTTATGTGGACAAAGTTAAAACTGAATTTTTACCTTTATATTGTAATTGGATAGCAAGTAATCTTTTACCTTTTTATGACACACAAAAAAAAATATATATTGAACCAAACTTACCAAATAATGATATTGGAATTATGCATCTAGCAGCTGG
>JADHRF010000043.1 GCA_016777565.1 Pelagibacteraceae bacterium | reverse complement strand
TGGCACAGAGATGGGGATTAACAAATGGTAAAAATGTTATTCAAACAGAAAAAGATTTAAAGAGAATATTTCCAAAAAATACTTGGTCCAAACTTCATCTTCAAATTATTTTTTATGGAAGAGAATATTGTAAAGCAAGAGAATGTTATGGTTTAACTTGTAAAATTTGTAACACTTGTTATCCTAATCGAAAAAAACCTATAATAACCAAAAAAGCATAATATGAAGATTTTAGGAATTGGAAATGCAATTGTAGATGTTTTGTGTAAAGTAGATGATGATTTTTTAGTTAAAAATTCATTAACAAAAAGTACTATGAAGCTTATAGATGAGGATGAATTTAAAACTCTTTTGTCCCTTATAAATATTGAAGAAACTGTATCAGGTGGATCGGTTGCTAATTCTATAGTTGGTTTATCTCAATTAGGAAATGACGTGGGTTTTATTGGTAAAGTTAGTGATGATAATTTGGGTCAAAAATATCAAGAAGGATTAAAAAAAGAAAAAGTTAATTATTTTTATAAAAAAAAAAAAGAAAATATTCCTACAGGAAGTTGTTTAATTTTGATTACACCAGACTCAGAGCGTACAATGTGTACTTATTTAGGTACAGCAGGTAAAATAAATGATCAAGATATAGATGCATCAATTATTAAGAATAGTGAGATAACTTTTTTAGAAGGATACCTTTGGGATGAAGGTGAGCCCAAAAAAGCTTTTGATAAAGCAATAGTTAATTCAAATAAAGTTGCAATGTCATTATCTGATTTATTTTGTGTTGAAAGACACAGAGAGCATTTTTTAGAGCTAGCTAAAAATAAAATAGATATTATTTTTGCCAATGAGCAAGAAATTACATCATTAATTAATGCCAATTCTTTGGAAGAAATAGTAAATTTTTCAAGACAAATTAAAAAAAACGTTGTCATTACAAGAGGTGAAAAAGGCGCTTTATCAGTACTAGGTGATGAACTAATTGAGTGTGAGGCTCAAAAAAATCTCAACATTAAAGATTTAACTGGTGCTGGCGACTTATTTGCTGCTGGATATCTCCATGGAATAATCAATAATTTATCAATTAAAGAGTGCTTAGTTAAAGGGACAGAATTATCATCTAAAATAATACAAAAAATTGGTGCTAGAATTTAATTTATAAAATAACCATCTTGATCATGTTTAATAAAATTATGATCTTCAAATGTTTTAATCATTTTTTTTCTAAGCCTATAAATATGTGTTTCTACTGTATGTGTTTCTAAATCATTAGAATAACCCCAAACAGTTTTTTGAATTTCCTTAAGATTTGCTCTTTTGTGAGAATTAATAAATAGAATTAAATCACTCTCTTTTTCGGTTAAATTTAAACTTTTATTTTCAAAAGATATTTTTCTTGAATTCAAATCTAAAGTATATTTTGTAATTTTATGCTCTGATTGATCTTTAAATTGTTTTTTTAAAAAATTTAAATTGATTATTTCAACTAATTTTGAAATTTTTATTGGTAGATTATCAATAATGGTACAGTTTTTTATTTTTTCGTCAAAATCAGTACTGATAATTAAATAATTTTCATATTGTTCAAAATTAATTTTTTTATGATTTTTTTTATCAATATATTCTAATTCGAAATAAAAATTTTCCTTAATTTCATTTATTATATTAAATAGATTTAACGAATTATATACAAATAGAGTTTTTTTAATCATAATGTTTATATGAAAATTATAATTATAGAGAAAGATACACTTTTATATGAAGAATTTAAATTTAAATGTTCGATAGGTAAAAATGGAAAAACTACAAAAAAAATTGAAGGAGATAATAAAACACCTAAAGGTCTTTATGCATTAGGACCATTATATTATAGAAAAGATAGACTTCCCAAATTATCAACCAAACTTAAAAAAATTGAAATAATGAAAAATTTTGGTTGGTGTGATGATGTAAAAAGCAAATTTTACAACAAACCTATCAAAATAAATAATAAAATTAGGCACGAAAAACTTTATAGAAATGATAAAAAATACGATCTTTTAATTCCAATTGAATATAACTCCAAAAGACCAAAAAAAAATAAAGGCAGTGCAATTTTCTTGCACTTAACAAGTAACTATAAAAAAACACAAGGTTGTGTTGCAATTAAAGAAAAAGATATGTTGATATTGTTAAAGCTTATTAATAAAAAAACTAAAATTAAAATTATTTAAGATCTATCACCAAATATCTTAGATCCAATTCGTATATAAGTGGCACCACAAGCAACAGCCTCTAAATAATCGTCTGACATTCCCATGCTTAAATCTTCAACGTTAAGTTTTTTTTTCAACTCTACCATTTCATTAAAATAGTTTTTTACTGATCCATGTTGAGGAGGTAGACACATCAATCCTATGATATTAAGATTTAACTCTCGAGTACATTTTTCATAAAAATTATTTAATTCACTAATATTTATTCCAGATTTTTGAGCTTCATTTCCTATGTTGACCTGAATAAAAATTTTTAAATTTCGATTTTTTTTTATTTGTTCTGACGCTATTTTTTCGGCTAATTTAATATTATCTAAAGAATGAATGTAATCGAACAAAGGAACTACATACTTTACTTTATTTGTTTGAAGTTTTCCTATCATGTGAAGTTTTAAGTTTTCATTTAATTTCTTGATATCAGACCATTTATCGATCGCCTCCTGAACTTTATTTTCACCAAAATGTAAATGACCATTTTCTATTAATGGATTAATTTCAGACATTGGGAACGTTTTGCTTACCGCAATAATTTTAAGATTTTTTACTAAACCAAATTTTGACTTTATCTGGTCGTTTATTAGAGCTAAGTTGTTAATACTATTATGCAAAAGAATTCCTTTAAAATTTACAGTTTTGTTAATGAATTTAATTTATCAGATTTGCATCAGTTAAGTAAAGATATATGCATAATTTATAGGAATTATGACAATATTAATCATCTAGAAAATATTTTGAAGATCAAAAAGTATTGTAAAGATATAAAAACTAAATTTTATCTTTCAAATAATATCAAGCTTTCAATAAAATTAGGATTAGATGGTGTTTATATTCCCTCATTCAATAATAAAATTAATTATGTTCCAAATTACAGTTTACCTAAAAATTTTGAAATAATTGGGTCTGCTCACAATATAGCCGAAATAAATTTAAAGCTTAAACAAAAGTGTAATGAGATTTTTTTATCACCAGTGTTTAAAGTAAATAAATCTAAAAAATTTTTAGGGGTAAATAGATTTAATTTAATGACTTTAAATAAAAAAGCTAATTTTATTGCGCTCGGAGGTATTAATGAAAAAAACCATACAATGACAAAATTATTAAAAATAAATGGATTTGCCTCTATTAGTTGGGCAAAAAAAAACGGCCTAAGAAAACTTAGGCCGTTTTAAATTTAAATTAACTATTAATTAAAACGCAAAAGTTAATTGGAACTCAGTCATTTCTTCTGCTCCAGCTACACCTTCGGGATTATCCTTAGTATTATTTATAATACCAAGTTTTATTCCACCTGAAGTATAAGCAATACCAATACCTACGTTTTCTTCATCTGGAGTAAGAGCATCAAATTCAGTATCTGAAACACCATAACCAATACTTAGGTTATCGTTTACAGCAAAACTTACACCGTAAGCAGTTCTCTCGATATCTGAGTTTGCAGCTGTAACATCAACTTCTGTAGTTTGATAACCAACAGATATTCCACCCATAGTATACTTAACATATGCAGTTTCGATCTCTTGCTCTGTAGTTGCAGATGATTGATCAGTTGCCATACCAGCACCAATTTCTAGACCTTCCATTAGTGGCATTGATACCGCTATTGATGTAGTAGGACTATTTTGTTGATAGTCAATTGCAGCTGAAACAGTCACTCCACCGAATGTGTTGATATAACCAAGTCTGTCTCCAGAGTGAGGAGATGCTACACCAACCTCAGGCGTACCATGATTTGCACTTGTGTTATCGTCCCATGGTTGTTCACCACCGTTTGGTACTTTATCTTGAATCATACCAATACCAGCCATGTTATAGTCTGACATAGTTATTTTACCCGCATCACCCATATCAAGTGCTACACTTTGAGATGATGAGGTTCTAGTAGATGTCATAAGTGAAAAGTAACTTACACTCATACCATTGTCTAATTCACCTGAACCAGAAAATGAAATTGATGTGTTGTTTGAAAATGCGTCACTTTTTGACGTTGTTGATGCTTGCGTAGATTGGTATTCCATTCTAGCTATACCAGATACGTCAAGTGCACCTGCTTGTGCATATCCTATTGCAGCCAGTGATCCTGCTAATGCAGTCAAACCAACTTTTTTTAAGTTTGTCATATTTACTCCTTTTGTTATTTTTGTAATTACAAACAGTGTGTTTTTAGCAAAATGATTTTTTTTTACTTGAATTAATACCTTTTATTGAAGATTAGTTATGTAGTGTTGCATAATTACAACACTTATTTAATAATATCTTTAAAATATCAATTATGTAATTTAAGAAAAACCCTGTAAACCTCTTTAAAATTAGAGCAAATTATTATGCAATTAATAAAAATATTACTACTATTAAAAATTATTATTTTATTAAATTCATGTGGGCCTTTAGCTTATAAAAAAGTTGATTCTAGTCAAGTATCCAATGATCCAGAAGAAAGAGTAAAAAGAAATATCGAAGAAGGTAAATCATTCAAACTTTTTGATAACAAAAAGGGGTTTGGTGGAACTACAACTTATGAGTTTGCTAGTTCAAATGAACTTTGGCGTGCAACTTTAGATACTATTGATTTTATGCCATTGACTACTGCTAACTATAGTGGAGGTATAATTGTAACAGACTGGTACTCTGATAATCAAAACTTAAATGAAAATATAAAAATCACAATTAGATTTTTAACTAATGAAATTAGGTCTGATGCTTTAGATTTAAAAATTTTCTATAGAAATTGTGATCCTTCTAATAAATGTAAAATTATTGAAAAAGAAGGTAATTTATCTAAAGAGTTGAAAAAAGAAATTTTAAAAAAAGCAGCTATTTATCAAAAACAAGCCAAAGTTAAAAAAGATAAAAAAGATTAACCTATAAATTAATTTTTAAATTTGTGGAAAGATATAATTTTAAAACTGTTGAAGGTAAGTGGCAAAGATTTTGGGATAACAATAAATCCTTTAAGACATCTAATGATAAAACTAAAAAAAAATTTTATTGTTTGGAAATGTTTCCTTATCCATCAGGGAAAATACACATGGGACATGTTAGAAACTACACTATAGGTGATGTTCTAGCTAGATTTAAAAAATTACAAGGGTTTAATGTTTTACATCCAATGGGATGGGATTCTTTTGGAATGCCTGCAGAAAATGCGGCCCGTCAAAATAATTTAGATCCGAAACTTTGGACTGAACAAAATATTTCTGTAATGAAAAACCAATTAAAAAAATTAGGTTTATCAATAGATTGGGAAAGAGAAATATCTACATGTTCTCCGGCATATTACAAACATGAGCAAGAATTTTTTTTAGAGCTTTATGATAATGGCTTAGTTTATAGAAAAGAAAATTATGTAAATTGGGACCCAGTTGATCAAACTGTTTTAGCTAACGAGCAAGTAATTGATGGTAAAGGGTGGAGATCTGGAGCAGTCGTTGAAAGGAAAAAACTAAACCAATGGTTTTTTAATATTTCAAAATTTGCAAATGAACTTTTAGAAAACTTGGATGGTTTAGAAAAATGGCCCAACAAAGTTAAAGTAATGCAAAAAAATTGGATTGGAAAATCTTTTGGCTGCGAGATTAAATTTGAAATAGAGGGTTCAAAAGATGTCACTCAAATAGAATGCTATACTACTAGACCCGACACTTTATTTGGAATGTCTTTTTTAGCTCTGTCTGTTGATCATCCAATAGCAAATTTATATGCAACTAATAAAGATTTTTTAGATTTTAAAAAGGAATGCTCTAAAACTGGTACAACAGAAGAGTCACTAGCAAGTGCTGATAAAATTGGATTTAAGACAAGCTTGGTTGCAGTCAATCCAATGAATAAAAGTATGAAAGTTCCAGTATATTTTGCAAATTTTGTTTTAATGGATTACGGCTTAGGTGCTGTATTTGGTTGTCCTGCTCATGATCAAAGAGATTTAGATTTTGCAAAAAAATATAAGCTTGAAATAAATACTGTGGTTGCACCAAACAAAGAAGATTCTCAATTTTTAATTGATAAAATTGCCTACACCGATCAAGGCTATATGATTAATTCCTCATTTTTAAATGGTCTAAAGTCACCTGACGAATCTATTAAAGAAGCAATAATTTTTTTAGAAAAAAATCAATTTGGAAAGAAAAAAATCAACTTTAGACTAAAAGATTGGGGTGTATCTCGTCAAAGATACTGGGGCTGTCCGATCCCAATTGTATATGATGAAAATAATAATCCTCAGAAAATTCCAAAGGAAATGTTGCCAGTTGAACTACCTCAAATTAAGAAATTACAACCATCTGGAAACCCACTCGATAAAGAGGATGATTGGAAAAATTTAACAATTGATGGAAAAAAATATACAAGAGAAACTGATACGCTTGATACATTTGTAGATTCTTCCTGGTATTTTTTAAGATTTTGTTCACCCACAAATAAAGATTATGGATTTTCTATTGAGGATGCAAATTACTGGATGCCCGTAGATCAATATATTGGCGGGGTGGAACATGCTATATTGCATTTACTCTACTCAAGATTTTTTATGCAAGCTCTTTCCCATAAAAATGAGAAGTTTAATATCACAGAACCATTTAAGGGACTTTTTACTCAAGGCATGGTTTGTCACGAAACATATAAGGATGAAAATAATCAATGGATAAGCCCAGAAGAAATAGTTTCGAAAGATGGAAAAAAATATCTCAAAAATAATACTTCCAAAGAGATTAAAGTCGGACCCTCAGAGTCAATGTCAAAATCTAAAAAAAATACTATTGATCCTGAAAATATAATTAATAGTTACGGAGCAGACTCTGTAAGATTATTTATTTTATCCGATAGTCCTCCAGAAAAAGATGTGCAGTGGTCAGAAGAAGGTATTGCAGCTTCACATAAATTTGTTCAAAAATTATGGACTTTACATTTAAAGATTATGGAAGAAATAGAAAAAGATCACCCCAAAGATGAGAGTGAAGAATTTACAAAATTTACCAATAAATTTATAAAAAAAATAAGTCATAATCTAGAAAGTTTTAGCTACAATATAATTGTAGCAAATTTGCACGAAATGCATTCTTTTTTGGTTAAAGAAATAAATAAAGGCTACCAAAGAAGAACAATTTTAGAAAATTATAAGAAAATTTTAATTACAATGAACCCAATTTTACCTCACCTATCAAATGAATGCTTAGAGATTATTAAAGAAAATAATGAGGTGATCTGGCCTAAATATGATGAAAAACAACTTAAAGAAAGCTCATGTAATATTGTAATTCAAATTAATGGAAAAAAAAGAGGGTTAATAAATACAAATCTTAATGTGGCTGAAAAAGAAATAATGGAACTAATTTATAAAGATGAAAAAATATCAAAATATCTAATAGATATTAACATAAAAAAGCAGATTTATATTAAAAACAAACTTATAAATATAATCGTATAAATTTTATGAAAAATATAACATTAATTATTTTAGTATTATTTTTATATAGTTGTGGCTATTCATCAATTTATAAAAATCAAAAATCACAAAATTTTAAAATTAATATTATTGAAACAAAAGGTAATAGCGAGATGAATAATTTAATTAAGAATGAAATAAAATTATATTCTGGTGAAGATACTACAAATATTTATAATTTAAAGATTAATACTGATTATATGAAAGAAACTCTAACAAAAGATTCTACTGGACTAATTACAGATTATAAACTTTCTGTTACATCAACATTTACGATTGATTTAAAAGAAAAGACTGAAGTCATAGAACTTAAAGAAACTATTAATATAAAAAATCAATCAGATTCTTTAGAACAGAACATATATGAAAAGAATATTAAAAGAAGTTTTGCATCTTCGATTAGAGAAAAATTAATATCAGAAATCTTCAACATTAATGATAATTAAATCTTTTGAAATCAATAAAATAAATTTTGATCAAAATAAATTAGTTTTATTCTATGGTAAAAATGAAGGCTTTAAAAATGAAGCCACAAATAATCTAATAAAAGATAAAGATG
>JADHRF010000006.1 GCA_016777565.1 Pelagibacteraceae bacterium | reverse complement strand
CCATTTCCACAGTCAATTAATTCGTTGTAATTATAATTATTTTTTTGCATAATTTATCTTGATATACATATTAATTATATATTAATAAAGCAAACGAGAGACAAAAAATCACAGTTATTTAGATAATAATTAGTGTAAATAGTTGGGAAAATTATGGGTAATGTAAATTTTAAAGACTTCTATCAAGTACCTGAACTTAAATTTGATATATCAAAATTAAGAGATGATTTAGAAGTAGTATTAAAAAAAAAAAATTTTGCTTCACCTGGAGTTTCAAATTTTGGTGCCATATCTTTAAATCAGATACCTAACGACGAAGACTCAATTAAAGGAAATAATATCAGAGGAGTTTATTGGACAAAACCTGATGAAACTGGAAAAGAGGTTTCAAGAGACATTGGTATTGATGAATCAAAATATACACAATTAGTTCCAGAATTTGAAAATACTTATTTTAAAGAAGTTTATGAAACGTTAAAAAAGAAATTTAAAATTGGAAGAATTAGACTTTTAGTGAAGCAACCAAGATCAAGCTTAAGTTGGCACAGAGACCCAGAGCCAAGATTACATATTCCAATAATTACTAATCCTGGATGTATGATGGTGATTGAAAACATTGCCAAACATTTACCTGCTGATGGGTCTGTAACAATAACAAATAACACTAAGTATCATAATTTTTTCAACGGAGGAGAACAAGACCGTATTCATTTAGTAGCTTGCATGTTGGAAGATAGGTTTAATTAAAAATTTCCCCAAAGATTCTCTTTTTTTACCCAACCGGAATATTTGTCACTTTTAACTTTGCACCAATCATCATTACATTTTAAGATTAAACAAAGTCTTCCCTTTTCTAAAAGCACTAGAGGTTTTGAAAAAATTGTAGAATTTTTAAACATAACAATTTGATCGCTATCAACTATTACCGCTTTTTTTCTTGACAGCTGGGAAACATGTATCCAACCAGTATTATTTTCATGATCTTTAATTTTTCTAAAATTATCAGAGTTATCAAAAACTAAAACAGGAAGATATTTTTTTTTATAAAAAATCTTAATCGGATAATCTTTTGAAGGACCTTGTCTTAAATTAACTTTATTATATTTTAAGGTTAAAAAATATTCATCGGCAATCAATACGTTCATTGATGTAAAAAAAAAAAAAAAAATTAATATAGCAATTTTAATCATTTCTGTTTACAGTCTTTAATACAAGTATAATTTTTAGTAAGCTTAATTTTTCTAAAATTCAAATTTATTGAATTAAAAACTATCATTTTACCAACTAGTTCATTTTTTTTATCTATAATAGATTTTACAACTTCATTTGCCTGAAGAGTTCCTGCAATACCTGCAACAGTTGGTAAAATTCCTTCCGCATCACATTTATTGTCTAAATCAGGAACTTCAGGCATAAAGCATCTGTAGCATGGAATATTTTTTTTAAAATTAAAATTAAATATTTGTGCATCAAATTTGCTTATTGCTGCTGAAATTAATATTTTTTTACTTTTTAAACTATAATCATTGAGAATATATCTTGTGCCGAAATTATCAGAACAATCACATATAATATCATAATTATTTGAAATTTTTCTAATATTTTTTTCTGTTAGTTTATTTTTATAAATCTTAACTTTAATTTTTTTATTTATGTTATTGATAAATTTTTTTGCCTGAATTACTTTAAGTTTACCAACATCTTTACGGTTAAATATTATTTGTCTATTTAGATTAGAAAGATCAACTTTGTCGTTATCAACGAGACCAATATTTCCTAGACCTGTGTTAGACAAATATAAAACTAACGGGCAACCTAATCCTCCAATTCCTACTACTAAGACCTTGGCAGAAGAGATTTTTTTCTGTCCGCTAATACCTACTTTTTTTAAAATTATTTGTTTTGAGTACCTTAAAAGTTCACTGTTGCTTATTTTCATAACTTATATTATTTCGCCCCAGTTGAACCAAATCCACCTGTTCCCCGATCAGTTCCAGACAATTCTTTAACTTCCTCTACACTGACTTGCTCAATCGGACAAACAACCATTTGAGCAATTCTCTCACCTTTTTTTACAATAAATTTATCTTTACTAAGATTTATCAAAACGACCTTAACTTCTCCTCTATAATCTGAGTCTATTGTTCCAGGCGTATTTAAAACTGTTATTCCTTTTTTTACCGCTAGTCCTGATCGTGGCCTAATTTGTACTTCATAACCGTGCGGAATAGATAACGAAAAACCAGTTGGCACTAAAGCTTTATCACCAGAATTAATAACTACATCCTTATCGATATAAGCCGCTATGTCCATTCCCGAAGAGCCGGATGTTTCGTACTTTGGAGTTAGAACTTCATTTGATAACTTTTTAATTTGTATTTTTGTCATTAGTTAAAAGTTTATCAATTATTTTTTTTGCTATTATCTTTGCAATATAGCTTTTTGTATTTTTAGGAAAATTTTCAACTTTACCATTTCTATCTATTATTGAAATTTTGTTGTGGTCTACGTTAAAGCCTGTTTCTTTTTTGGAAACATTGTTTGCAACTATCATATCACAATATTTTTGATTTAGTTTTTGGGTAGAATTTTTTATTAAATTTTCAGTTTCCGCAGAAAAGCCAACAACTAGCTTAGGTCTTAGCTTATTATTTTTACTCAGGTATTCTAAAATGTCCTTGTTTTTTTCTAAGCTTATGACGTTAATATTTGGATTATTTTTTTTGATTTTTTGTTTGTTTTTATTTTTAGGTTTGAAATCAGTAACTGCAGCAGCACATACTGCTATATCAACGGGTAAAAGTTTTTGAACAGCATTCATCATTTCATCTGCATTAATTATTTTTTTTACACTAATGTCTTTTGAAAAATTCATAGAAGTGGGTCCGGCTACTAAAGTTGTTTTTACACCTAATTTTGTTAGAGCTAAAGCAATCTCATATCCTTGTTTACCACTAGATTCATTAGAGATATATCTAATAGGATCCAAATACTCTCTTGTTGGTCCGGTAGTAACCAAAGCGCTAATCTTTTTTTTTTTAACTAAATCTTTGTTGTCAAAATAATCTTTTAGAAACGAAAATATTTGACGTGGACTTGACATCTTTCCTTTACCAAATTCTCCACACGCCATTTCACCGTCTACAGGTCCAATAAATTTATATCCAAAGTCTAACAAGGTTTTTAAATTATTTTGAGTTGCTTTGTGTAACCACATTCTGACGTTCATTGCAGGAACTAATAGAACATCTTTATTTGAAGCTAATATGACGGTTGTAGCAAGATCTTCAGCCTTTCCAGAGCTGAGTTTGGTCATCATATTTGCTGTAGTAGGTAAAACTAAAACTATATCTGCCCAACGAGAAAGAGAGATGTGATCTATTTCTTTTTCATTATTTACATCAAAAATATCTTCAAAAACTTTATTATTAGATAAAGAAGTTATAGATAGAGGAGTAACAAAATTTTTGCCGCTTTTAGTCAATATAGTTTTTACTTCAACGTTATTTTTTACTAACAATCTTGTTAAATCTAGAGCTTTATATGCTGAGATACCTCCACCAATGATAAGCAGCACTTTTTTATTTTGTAGTGACATGACAGCAATTAAAATACTAATAGGATAGCAATTACAATACCTAAAAAGCTAATAATAATATTATTTCTTAGGCTTTTTAGCTTCATCTCCTGCACCTCAAGACTCTTACTGTTTTTAAGCCCTAAATTTAATTTACCTTCAGCTAGCAATTGAAGTGCATAATTTGCTTTATCCATAAAATTTGGAAAGTCTGGTATTCTTTTTAAAATTTCTGCCGATGTGTTTATAGCAGTATCTAAAGTAGCCTTTGGACTCTTTACATTTTTAATCCAATCCTCAAGAACTGGTCTTGAAATCTGCCAAATATTGGTTTCCGGACTGAGTTTTCTTGCAACACCTTCGACGACTACCATGGTTTTTTGAAGTAGCAACAAAGGTGTTTGAGTTGGCATATTAAATTTTTCTGTAATTTCAAATAATTGGGCTAGTAAATTTCCACCTGAGATGTCTTTAATAGATTGTCCAAAAATAGGCTCACCTACAGAGCGTAAAGCTTGGGCAAACTCTTCTTTGGAAGTATCACGAGGAACTAAGCCAGCTTGAATATGAACCTCTGCAACTTTAGCGTAATCTCTTTGAATAAATCCATATAGAATCTCTGCTAGATATTTTCTGTTGTATTTATCAAGTCTTCCCATAATTCCAAAGTCTACAGGTATAATATTTCCTTTTTTATCTACAAATAAATTACCTTGATGCATATCACCATGAAAAAAACCATCTCTAACTGCTTGTTTTAAAAAATGCTGAATTAATTTTTCTGCAAGATTTTTTAAATCTACTCCTGAACTTTCAAGTAATTTTTGTTCTCTTATAGATATACCATCGACTTTATCTAAAGTTAAAACTTTTTTAGAAGTATAATTCCAATAAATTTTTGGAACGTTAAATCCAATGTCATTTTTTGTATTTTCATATAATTCATTTGCAGCTGCCGCCTCAAATCTTAAATCCATTTCGATATTAGTGATTTCTCTTAATAAATGAACAACTTCTACTAGTTTTAATCTTTTAGTTTTAGAAAAAGCATTTTCGACAATGTAAGCAAACAACATTAGAGCATCAAGCTCTTCATTAAATTGTTTCTCAATATCTGGTCTTAAAATTTTAATAGCAACTTCTTTAGAATTATTGTCAATATTTATTTTTGCAATGTGAACTTGTGCAATAGAAGCCGCAGCTATAGGTTCGCTTAATGCAATAATATTCTTATACAAATTTTCACCAATCTCTTTTTTTAAAATTTTTTTCGACTCATAGAGCTCAAAAGGAGGTAATTTGTCTTGAAGTTTAACTAAATCATCAGCTAAAGTTTCTCCTATAATATCTGGCCTGGTAGCCAAGAATTGTCCTAATTTAATAAAAGTTGTCCCCATTCCCTCCAGTGCATCACATAATTTTTCGCCAGGTTTCTTATGAAAAGGTAACTCTTTTTTATTTGAACCTAAGGAAAATAGATTAAAAAAAATTTTAATACCAAAAGGGATTTTATAAACTTCATTAATCGTATCAACAGCTCCCGATACAGCTAGCTTTCTAGCAATTTTAAACAATTGAAAAACACTCTTAAACATATTTAGATTTTCCAGCCAGAGTGTATAGCAGAAATACCGCTAGATAAATTTCTAAATTGCACATTTGAAAATTTATTTTTTTTCATTAATTCTGACAGTTCATATTGATCATAAAATTTATCTATACTAGTGATTAGGTATTCATAAGGATCAGAATTTCCAACAACTATTTTTCCAAAAAATGGAATTAATTTGGAGTAATTTTGGTATAATAAGTTTATTATTTCATTTTCTACTTTTGAAAATTCAAGACATAAAAATCGTCCACCAGGCTTTAAAACACGATAAGCTTCTTTTAAACATTGATTAATGTTTGTTACATTTCGTATGCCATAGCTTATTGTATAAAAATCAAAATATTCATCTTTAAATGGTAATTTTTCTGCTGAGCTTAAATGCCATTTAATATTCTTAAGGTGTTTTAATTTGTTCTTACCTGCTTCAAACATACTTTTATTTGGTTCAACAGAACATATGGTATTCTGGTTATTATTTTTTTTTGAAATAATTTTTGCTAAATCTCCAGTCCCAGAAGCTACATCAATAATTTTACTTCCACGCTGTGGATTCATCCAACTAATCAACTTTTTTTTCCACAGTCTATGAACACCAAAGGACATAATGTCGTTCATTAAATCATAGTTTTTATAAACCTTATCAAATACAGAGTTGACTAGTTTGGATTTTTCTTGATTATGAATATTCATAAACAAACTATATGCCAGAATTACCTGAAGTTGAAGTTGTTAAAAAGTCACTAGAAAATAAACTTAAAAATTTAACAATAAAAAGAGTTTTTATTAATAACAACAAGCTTCGATATAAAATAAGTAATCGACAATTTTACAGAATAAAAGGAAAAAAAATTACTTCTGTTAAAAGAAGATCTAAATATTTGCTAATAAATTTAAATGAAGATCTTACAATCTTGGCTCATCTTGGCATGACCGGAAAATTTTTTATTATAGATAAAAATAGTAAAAAGCAAAAAACAAGTTTTTACTATTCAATAAAAAAAAATGAATTTAAGCATGATCATATTACTCTTTTTTTAAGTAAGGGTTTTAAATTAATTTATAATGACGTAAGAAAATTTGGTTTTTTAAAATTATTAAGAACTAAAAATATTTTTACAACAGATCATCTAAAATTCTTAGGGCCAGAACCACTAACAAATGAGTTTAATTTAAAATATATCACTAAATTTATCATTAATAAAAAAGTAACAATTAAGAATTTATTGATGAATCAGAAATTTGTTTCTGGTCTAGGTAATATATATTGTAATGAAATTTTATTTTTGTGTAAATTAAATCCTCTTAAAAATGTAGAAAAAATTAATAAAAAAGAGCTAGCAAATATAGTTAAATTTACAAAAAAAATTTTAAAAGCATCAATTGTTAAGGGAGGGTCTTCTATAAAAGATTTTGCTAACACAGAAGGAAAAAATGGAAATTTTCAACAAAAGTTTAATGTGTACAATAGAGAAAAAAGTAAATGTAATAGAAAAAATTGTTTAGGTATCATAAGGAAGATTTATACTTCAAATCGTTCGTCTTTTTTTTGTTCTAGATGCCAAAATAAATGAAGTTGACCCTGATATTTTAAAGAGATATACATCATCAAAATTATGCCAAATACAGATTCAGCTATTAGACGAGTTAGAAGAGTAACTAAACAAACAGCTGTCAATCGTCTTAGAAAGAGCAAGTATAGAGCTGCGGTTAAAAAAATGGAAGACTTGATAAAAGCCGACGAAAAAAGCAAAATAAAAAGCTTTTTCCCAAGTTTTCAGTCAATTTTAATGAAAGTAGCTAAGTCTGGAACAATAAATAAAAAAACGGCGTCAAGAAAAATTTCAAAAATCTCAAAAAAAATTAAAAACTAAACTAATAATTGTATCACTTTAAAGTTGTTTTAAATTAAACCTAAGGTTTTATAATTTTACTACATTTAGAATTATAAATAAAAAAAAAACTTAATCTAGATTTTAGATTTAAAGTTGTAAAATTTTTTATAAAAAATTTAGCAATTTTAAAATTTAAAAAAAATACAACCTGAACTGAATTATTTTCAAATTTTAAAATAAACTTCTTGTAATGTATTAATATTAAAAATAATAAATAGTTTCTAAGAAACAAACCATGGAAAAAAAATCTTTAAAAAATCAAGAAACGTTTGTATCAGAGGAAGAAAAAACCTTGGTATGGGAAAATGTTCAAAATTCTTTTGAAAAAAACTTTGGTACAGAGGTATATTCTAGCTGGCTAAAAAATATAAATTTGCTTAAAGAATATAATGATTATTTAGTTTTAGGTGTGCCTACAAGATTTTTTAGAGACTGGATAGTCTCTAGGTATTTAGATAAAATATTAGCTCAGCTTAAAACATTTAAAAATAGTATTAATAGGGTTGAATTTAAGATTCTAGAGGAACATAAAATTAATTCACAAGACACTTTTAAAATTGATGATTTTAATAAAGTTACAGAGATAAAAGACTCAATATTGAATTACAATAGATTAAATCCGAATTTAAATTTTGATAATTTTGTTTCAGGATCAAGTAACGAAATTGCATTATCTTCGTCAAAAAAAGTTTGTGAGCAAATTTCTAGATATAATCCGCTCTATATTTATGGAGGGGTAGGATTAGGCAAAACGCATCTTTTAAATGCTATTGGTCTTGAGTTAGATAAAAAAACTAATGTTATGTTTATTTCTGCTGAAAGATTTATGTATCATTTTATAAAATCTATTAAAAAAAATGATATGGTAAATTTTAAAGATTTTTTTAGAAAATCATCAGTATTTATTATTGATGATATTCAGTTTATTAGAGGCAAAGAAGGCCTACAGGAAGAGTTTTTTCACACATTTAATAGCTTGATAGATAAAAGCTCCCAAGTAATTATTTCAGCTGATAGAGCGCCAATGAAGCTTGATAGAGTTCAAGAAAGAATTAAGTCACGTCTTTCAGGAGGACTTGTAGTTGACATTGATGCACCAGATTTAGATTTAAAAGTAAAAATAATTAAAAAACGTTTAGAAGACATTCAGAGTCAATTTAAAGAAAGTAGTAATATAAGCGATGAAGTGATTAGCTTTATTGCTACAGAATGTAAAACAAACATTAGAGAATTAATTGGAGTTTTAAATAGAATAGTAACATTTAGCAGAATACATAAGAAAATATTAACCACAAGTGATTGTAAAAATATTCTCAAAGATGTGTTCAATCAGGCTAAAATTATTACAGTAGACAAAATACAAAATACAGTTTCAAACTTTTTTAATATACCAATAGCTGAAATGTTATCTCAACGAAGATCTAGACCTTTAGCAAGGCCAAGACAAATTGCAATGTTCTTAGCAAAAAAAATGACAACAAGATCTTTGCCTGAAATCGGTAGACGTTTTGCGAACAGAGATCATACAACAGTTATCCATGCAGTAAAAACTATAACAAGACTTTCTGAAAAAGATGATGAAATGAAAAAAAATATAGATCAGCTGCGAAGTTTATTGCTAGAAGAGTAAAGTGGATGCAATTTGTAATTAAAAGAGACTTATTATTAAAATCTTTAACATATGTGCAAGGAATTATTGAAAAAAAAAACACACTTCCAATTCTTTCCAATGTTTTATTAGACGTTAAAAGGGGAAAACTATCTGTTATAGCAACTGATTTAGACCTAGTTTTCTATGACGAATTAAGTGAAATACAGGTTGAAAAAGAAGGCGCAACCACTATTTCTGCAACAATTTTATATGACATTCTCAGAAAAATATCTGGAAACTCAGAAATAAAATTTGACTTAAAAAATGAAAATAAATTAAATTTACTAACTGACAATTCAGATTTTAACTTAAATTGTTTACCAATTGATAATTTTCCTAATTTCGCAGATGATTTTGAGGCAAATGAAATTTCATTTAACAGATCAAAACTTCTTGCTCTTTTAAATAAAACAAAAATATCAATTTCAAATGATGATACACGCCACTATTTAAATGGGATATATCTACACTTAACTGAATCACAAAATAGAACATATCTAACAGGAGTAGCAACAGATAGTCATAGATTATCCTCTAGTAGTATAGAAATTGACAAAAATCAGAATTTTCACTCAATAATTTTACCAAAAAAAACAGTTTTTCAACTTTGTAACTTATTAATAGATACAAATGAAAAAGTTTTTGTTCAAACCAGTGAAAGCAAAGTTCAATTTAAAATAGGAAATACTAAGTTGACGTCTAAAGTAATCGATGGAAAATTTCCAGATTACAAAAAAGTAGTGCCAGTTGGTAACAACAAAACCTTAACTGTCATTTCTTCAGAATTTGTGCAGGCCATCGAAAGAGTAATCACCGTTTCCTTGGATCGAAAAGAAGGAGTAAAATTAAACCTAGAAAAAGATAATATTAAATTTTCTGTAAATAGTACCAACTCAGGAGAAGGCAATGAAATCATAAAATCAAATTTTACAGGAGAAGAAATGACCGTTAGTTTTAACTCAAAGTATTTAACAGATATTGCCTCTGAAGTTGAGGATAAAAATTTAAAAATTAATTTGAAAGATCCTATCTCTCCAGTTTTAATTGAAGATATGTCAGATAAAAATAGCTATTACGTTGTAATGCCTATGAAAATCTAATTATCAATATTCACGTCATTTTTTTTAAATTTGGCTCAGAACCCTTGTCATCATTGAGTAATTTAAGGCGAGCATTCTGCTTCATTTCATATCAAATCAAAAAAATGATATAAGAACTGATTACAAATCAATAATTAATGTCAAAAAATTTAAATAAAATACCTTTGAAGTCATATGGCGCTGACTCTATTAAAGTTCTTAAGGGTTTAGATGCTGTTAGAAAAAGACCAGGTATGTACATTGGTGATACTGATGACGGTTCTGGTCTTCACCACATGGTATTTGAAGTCGTCGATAACTCTATCGATGAAGCATTAGCTGGCCATTGTAAAAATATTTTTGTCTCTATAAACAAAGATGGCACTATTACAGTAGAGGATGATGGTCGTGGTATACCTGTAGATATGCATAAAGGAGAAAGAATGTCCGCAGCAGAAGTAATCATGACCCAATTACATGCTGGTGGTAAGTTTGATCATGATTCTTACAAAGTTTCAGGGGGTTTACATGGAGTTGGAGTTTCAGTTGTTAATGCGCTTTCTGAAAAATTAGATCTCTATATTTATAGAAGTGGAAAAGAGTACTCAATATCCTTTAAAGACGGAAATTCTTTGAAACCTTTAAGGGAAGTAGGAAAAACTAAAAAAACAGGCACAAAGATAACTTTTTTACCATCAAAAGAAATTTTTAGTTCTACAAAATTTGCTTCATCAATACTACAAAGAAGAATGCGTGAGCTAGCTTTTTTAAACAAAGGTGTAAGTATAATTCTAATAGACAAGACTCAATCAAAGCCCAAGGAATATATAAATAAATATGAGGGAGGAATATTAGAGTTTGTAAAATTCATAAATCAGAAAAAACCTCAGCTAATTAATAAAAATGAGACTGCTGTATTTAAAAAACCTATATTTATAAACGCTGAAAAAGAAAAAGTTGTTGTTGAGTGTGCCTTTGAATGGAACTCTGGTTATTCAGAAGATGTTTTAGCTTTTACTAACAATATTCATCAGAAAGATGGAGGCACACACCTTCTTGGTTTTAGAAGTGCACTAACAAGAGTAATTAATAAATATGCAAATGATACAAATTTGATTAAAAAAAATAAAGTTACTATATCAGGAGATGATATAAAAGAAGGTTTAGTAGCAGTGCTATCTATAAAAATGCCAGACCCAAAATTTTCTTCTCAAACTAAGGACAAATTAGTTTCTTCGGAAATTAGATTAGTTGTTGAAAGTATTATAAATGAAAAAGTATCAACATGGTTTGATCAAAACCCATCTGTTACTAAAAATATCTTAGATAAAATTATTCAAGCTGCTGTAGCGAGAGATGTTGCAAGAAAGGCAAGAGATAGCGTAAGGAGAAAGGGTTCTTTCGAATTATCTGGCTTACCTGGAAAGCTTGCGGACTGTCAAATTTCCAAAAGAGAAGGGACAGAGCTTTATATTGTAGAGGGAGATTCTGCCGGTGGTTCTGCAAAACAGGGAAGATCTCGCGAATATCAGGCAGTGTTACCTTTAAGAGGCAAGATATTGAACACCTATGTAGCGAATAATTTTAAACCTAATGGTGGAAGCAATGATTATTCTACTAAAGCACTTGCAAAGATGATGTCATCAAACGAGGTTGTAACACTAATAAACGCTTTAGGAACAGGCTCAAAAGATTTTAATATAGAGAATTTGAGATATGATAAAATAATCATTATGACAGATGCTGATGTAGATGGTTCTCATATTAGGACGCTACTCCTTACTTTTTTCAACAACCATCCATTTAATCAATTAATTGAAAATGGTCATTTGTATTTAGCACAACCTCCTTTATTCAAAGTAACCAAAGGCACAAAAAGCGTTTACATAAAAGATGAAAAAAAATTAGAGGAATATATTTTAAACATATCAGATAAAATTGATAAAAAATTAAAACAAGGTACGCCAGGATTTAACAAATTTATGGACGAACAAAGGCAAAAACTAAGCATTCAAAGATTTAAAGGACTAGGTGAAATGAACCCAGAAGAACTTTGGCAGACAACTCTGAATCCAGAAAATAGAACTTTATTGAAAATCCAGTATTCAAAAGGATCAAAAGACAAATCAAAAGAAGATCAAAAAATTATAGATATTTTAATGGGCGATGAAGTGGCTCCGAGAAAAGAATTTATTACTAGCAATGCTTTAGAAGTTGCAAATTTAGACATATAAAATTTAGAATGAATTTTTCTACTCTATTTAGACTAGAAGAAAACCTCCATTTAGATAAAAAAACTTTAGTTGCATTAAGATGGATTGCTATCATAGGTCAACTCATTGCTATAAATTTTGTCTACTATTATTTAAAACTAGAACTTCCTATAGTTGCTGTACACGCCATTGTCTCAGTAGGATTAATTACAAATTTAATTTTACAATTCAAGATAAAAGAGAATCAATTAAAAGATTTGTATTCTGGATTTTTTCTCATTTATGATTTATTTCAATTAACATTTTTGCTTTATTTAACAGGTGGAATTTCAAATCCATTCTCCTTTCTTATGATTGTGCCCACAATAGTTTCTTCAACTTTTCTTAGTATGGGTACCACTATAATTTTGGGAACGCTAACTATAATCTCGTTATTCATTTTAAAAAATTTTCATGAAATTTTACCTGGTCTAGATGCATACCGATTTAGTTTTCCAGAATATTATTTAGAAGGAATTTTAATTTCTATAATTATCGGACTTATTTTTTTAAGTTATTTTGGAATAAGATTTTCAGGAGAAACCAAAAAAAGGTCAGAAGCTTTAGAAAAACTTCAGCAAGTAATGGCAAGAGAATATCAACTAGATTCTTTAGGAGGTTTAGCAGCCGCTGCAGCTCACTCGTTAGGAACTCCTCTAGCTACTATTTCAGTGGTCGCAAAAGAATTGAAAAAAGAAATCGGAGATAAATCAAAACACGCTAAAGATCTTGAACTATTAGTTAGCCAATCTAAAAGGTGTAGTGAAATCTTACGTCAAATTTCTAGAAAAGAAATAGAGGATGATCAATTCATCAACATAGTAAAAGTAGAAGATTTATTAGAGGAAATTATTATTTCATTTAAAGAAACTTCCGATGTAAAGATAAATTTAATATCTGGTGAAGATAAAAATAAGATTAATATTAAACGAGCACCAGAATTAGTTTATGGTCTAAGAAATTTTATAGGAAACGCAGTAAAGTTTTCTAAAAGTAGAGTTGAAATTACATTAAGAAGTGACGAAAAAAAAATTGAAATAAAAATAAACGATGATGGCCCTGGAATTCCAGAAGATGTATTAACAAAAATTGGTGAGCCTTATATTAAGTCAAGATCAAAAGAATTAAGTTCAAACTCAGGACTTGGATTAGGAACATTTTTAGGTAAAACTTTACTAGAAAGAAAAAATGCTAAATTACTATTTAAAAGTAATGGAGAATTAGGAGGAGCACTAGTTCTGATTAGTTGGAGACCGAAAGATTTTTCTAACGCTTAAATCTAAAAGTATAAGAAAGTATTTTATAAGCGAGTTTTGCTACCAAGAAATTATAAGAATTAAAACCTTTGATTGGCGATAACTCATTAATATCAGCCCCAACAATATTTGAATTTTTTGCTGCAATTTTAATGATATTTAAAGTTTCATCCCACAGTAATCCTCCTGGTTCAGGAGTTCCTGTTGCTGGCATTATACCGGAATCTAGACCATCAACATCAAAAGTTAAATAAACAGTTTTATTTTTTATCATTTTTGTAAATTTTTTTAAGTCCCATTTTAACTTGTCTTTAGCCCAGAAAATATTAATTCTCGCTTTATTTTTTTTTAAAACAGGTATTTCACTTTCGGAAATATTTCTAATTCCAAAAGAAATAATAGAAACATTTTTATAATCCAGACATCTTTTAATAGCTGATGCATGTGAAAATTTTTCACCATTGTAACTTTCTCTTAAATCCGCATGAGCATCGAAATGTAATAAGCAAATTTTTTTATGTTTTTTTACAAACGGAGCAATACATGCAGGAGTGATGGAATGTTCACCACCAAAAGTCATTGGAAAAAGTTTTTTATCTAAAATTTCTTTATTTATATCTGACATTTTTTTTAGAGCTTTTCTAATGTCTTTATCAATTTTAAATGGTTTTAAAGTTTTAATGCCTATTTTTTTGTAAGGCTCATAGTTTAATTCCTCATCGAAAAGCTCTACTTGGTGTGAAGCTTTAATAATTTCTTTTGGTCCATTTCTGGTACCACCACCATAACTCACAGTTTTTTCAAGGCCGAAGGGAACAACAATAACTTTCTCTTTAAAATTGACCTTATTATCAATTCCTAGAAAACCGTTTTTGTTTGAAAGATATTTCATTTTTAAAAATTTTATTTAAATATTTTTGAAAAATTTTTTCTTTCTCTATTTTTCCAATATTCACGATGGTATGCATCACTTGCAATTAAAGGCAATACGCTTGTGGCTTCAGCAAATACCATTTGCTCTTTTGTTACGTCTACTTTACCCCATGAGCTTGCTTCTTTTAAAGTTGAACTACTACAAGCTCCATCACGAGTATCAGCAACTGTAATTTGAACGGCATATTTATGCATATCTACTTTTTTTCCTAACAATTCAGCACAAACAACAGTGTCTTGAACAAAATTTTTTGGAACACCACCTCCAATCATTAATAAACCAGATTGCTTAGATTGTAGTTTGATTTCAGTTAGTTCTCTAAATTCACGAATAGAATCTATAGTCATATGTTTTTTTGGGTTTTGTTCTTGATGCATCACCAATCCAAAGCCTGCCGAACTATCTGTAAAAGCTGGACAGAAAATTGGAACATCATTGTCATAGGCAGTTTCAATCAATGAACCTTTCTTTTTTCCATTAGTCTTCAAATATTTACCAAGCTCTTTAATAAATTCTCTAGAGGTATAAGATCTAGGTTCCAGAGTATTAGCTATGTCACATATTGATTTATCACATGCTTGAAGCTCTTCCTCGTCAATATATGTATCGTAGATTCTATCAATGTAGTTATCTCTAAGAACAGTATCATCTTGGAATTGAGACCCTTGATAGTGTTTAAATCCTAAAGCTTCAAAAAAATCCATATCAATTATAGAAGCGCCAGTAGCTACAATAGCATCAACCATGTTATGTTTAACAAGATCTGTGTATAAATCCATACATCCACCTGCAGATGTTGATCCAGCTAACGTTAAGAAAATTGAACAATCTTTGTCAGCTAGCATTTCATTATAAATACCAGCGGCTCTAGCTGTATCTCTAGATGTGAATGACATTTTTTTCATTCCGTCAATAATTTTTCTAGCATCGAATGATTTAATATCAATATGCTCTATAGGATTATTAAGAAGAGATTTTTTATTATGTCCTATATTAGGATTATTTTTTTTGTCCATTAAGCAACCAAGTATTTAACTTTACTTGAAGCATTATATAGACTTATAATTGGCTGATCAGTCAATTCAAATATTTCGTCAGAGTAGAAGCCATTAAATTTAGTTCTAAAGGTCAAGCCGTAAGCTCCCAGTTGTCCTAATTCAATATAATCACCTTCTTTAATATTATTTGGTAACAGAAAAGGGCCTCTCATAAAGTCCATACTATCACACGTTGGCCCGTAAAAATTAAAAGCTGTTAATTTTTTTGATTGGACTCTACCATTTGAAATCATTTTTGAAGGAAGTATAAAGTTAGGAACTCCTGCATCAAATAATGATCCATATGTTCCATCGTTAATATACAGCTTTTGTTTTTTTCTTAAATTAACTTTTACTATTGTTGAACCACTTTCAGCTACTATAGCTCTGCCAGGTTCACAAATTAATTCAGGGACTGTTGGTAAATTAAGATTAGAAATTGATCTTTTAATTTCATCTAAATAATTTTCGAGTGGTTCAGGGTTTAAATCAGGATAGACAGAAGGAAATCCACCTCCAACATTTATAATATCAGGAACAATTTTAGTTTTTTTAATTATGTTGCCAACTTCTCTGATCGCCTTAGTAAAAGAAATTTTATGCATACATTGCGATCCCACATGAAAACTAATTCCAACTTTATTAGCATGCTCTTTACATAACCTTACAAGCCCAAGAGATTCACTTGCTTGAGCACCAAATTTTCTAGACAAATCGATCTCTGCATGTTCGTTTGAAATAGCTATTCTTACATACAGCGTTAAATCTTTAGCATGATTAGTTGCTTCAAGAATTTTAATCAACTCATCTTTAGTGTCGAGTGCAAAATCTTTAATACCTAAATTAAAATAAGCTTCAGTGATATCATTTCTACTTTTTACAGTATGCATAAAATAAATATGCGCATCAGGTTTTAAATTTTTTATTAATAAGATCTCATTTATAGAGGCAGCATCAAAATTATCTATATTATTATTGATTATATGTTTTAAAACTTCTTCGTTAGGGTTAGTTTTTACAGCATATAAAACTTTTCCAGGAAAATTATTTTTAAAAAATTGTGTTGAAGTTTTAATGGAATTTGGGCGTATGCAATACACCGGATAATCGGGTTTTAACGTGTTAACTAACTCACTAACGTTTTTAAATTTCTGCATCTCATGTGTCCCTCTTTAATCTTCACAAAAGGTTTTAAAAAATTTTATAAAAAAACCTTACACTTTCGTTATTTAGAGTTTTTTCAAATAATGTAAAGCAAATAATGCAACTCAATGAGGTTGATAATTTTATCTTAATCACCATATAAGACTCATAATGAAAACTATAAATACAGACTTAAAAAGTCTAAAGATTTCAGATTTTGAGGACAAGAGCCTATTAATACTTGATGATGATGATCCTTTCCGTGGTAGGCTCGCAAGAGCCATGGAAAAAAAGGGTTTTCAGGTAAAAGAAGCTAAAAGTGTTGAAGAAGGCCTTAAAATTGCAGAGAATACTCCTACTAATTTTGCTCTTGTAGATCTCAGGCTTGAAGATGGTAGCGGTTTAGAGGTAGTTAAAGCACTTCATAAGTCCAAAAAAGATAGCCGTATCGTTATGCTAACTGGTTATGGAAATCTACCCACAGCTGTAGCGGCGGTTAAAGCTGGAGCAATAGATTATATTGCAAAACCTGTAGATGCAGATGACGTAGAAGCGGCTTTACTAGCTTTACCCGAATCAAAAGCTAGACCACCAGAGAACCCTATGTCAGCAGATAGAGTTAAGTGGGAACATATTCATCGGGTATTTGAATTATGTAATAGAAACGTGTCTGAGACTGCAAGAAGACTTAAAATGCATAGAAGAACACTACAACGTATTCTTTCTAAGCGATCACCTAGATAATTATCTTAAATATCGATTTAGTTTTTTTAGTTTAGACAAACTAAACAAAACTATTAAAATTTTAAATAATTCTGCAAATAAAAACGGTTGAACACCTAATTGAAAAATTGGTTTATCCCAACCAATTAGTGTTCCCAACCAAAGTATTCCAAATATATATATAAAACTTATTGAAAAGATTAACTGTAAAAGTTTTTTTAATAAGCTTCCTTCAAATTTAAATCTTCCAGCGAAATAAACGGTAAAAAGAAAACCAATTAAATAACCCATTGTAGGTCCAGTAAAATAAAATAAACCAATCCCCTTTTCTGGTGAACCTGAGAATACAGGGAGACCGATTATACCTTCAAACAAATAAAGAGTTACAGTTGCAAGACCTAATTTCCAACCGAGTGTAACTCCCAAAAGAAGGATCACTAAAGTTTGCATAGTCATTGGAACTGGATAAAAAGGAATTTTGATTTTTGATGAAATTGCTAAAAGGATTGAACCAATTAAAGCAACAAATACAGTTTTAGCTATTTTCGACTGTCTTAATTCTTTTATTAATTCCATAATTACAATTTTACTTTTTTTTAAACTAAAATCTAGTGGTTTGTTAATTGCACAAAAACATCTTCTAAATCACCATCTTCTGTAGCTATATCTAATATCGTAATATCATTTTTTTTTAAAATATTTGCTATATCATCAAACTTATAGGAATTTTTTTCATATATTGCAGATATAGAATTATTTGACACAGATTTAAATAATACTCCCGGCAAAATTAAGTTTTTAATGTTATAACTTTTCAAAACCTTAAAAGTAATTTTTTTAGTTTGAATTCTATCCAATAGTTTTTGAGTAGTATCTAAGGCAACTAAATTTCCTTTGTCAATAATTGCTATCCTGTCACACATTTCTTGCGCCTCAAAAAGATAGTGAGTTGTTAAAATAATAGTTACTCCTTCTTTATTTAAAGCCTTAACATTTTCCCAAAGATTTTTTCTTAGCTCTACATCAACTCCAGCGGTAGGTTCGTCTAAAACTAATATAGGAGGCTGATGCACCATAGCCTTTGCAATCAATAATCTTCTTTTCATTCCTCCAGACAAACTTCTTGCGTAGGAGTCTGCTTGTTTTTCTAACGAAACCATTTTTAATATTGTGTCTGTAATTCTATCTTTCTGCGGAACACCGTACAAACCTGCCTGTAATTCTAATAATTTTCTGGGACTAAAAAATGCGTCCAGATTAACTTCTTGAGGAACAATTCCTATTGATGCTCTAACTTGTCTTGGGTTTTGATCTAAATCAAACCCCCAAACATTGATATTCCCCTCAGTTTTTGTAACTGTTCCAGCTAGAATACTTAAAAAAGTTGTCTTTCCAGCTCCATTCGGACCGAGCAAGCCAAATACTTCACCTTGCTTAACTTCAATATTTATCTTGTTTAGTGCTTTATTTGAAATAGTTCCTTTTTTATTTTTTGAATAAATTTTAGTTAAGTTTTCAACACTTAGTGCAATTTTGTTCATAGTTTATTTAATTATATCACGAAATAAATAAGGTATTATAATTACAAATTTATGACTTCCTTAAAAAAAACAGATCATTTTTATTTGATTGATGGTTCCGGATATATATTTAGAGCATATTATGCTTTACCCCCACTTTCAAGAAAAAGCGATGGACTTCCCACTGGTGCTGTAAGTGGTTTTTGTTCAATGCTTTTTAAATTATTAGAGGACTCAAGATCCGATGACTCAATACAAAAACCAACACATTTTGCTGTAATATTTGATTCTGCAAAAAAAAATTTTCGAAACGATATTTATAGTGATTACAAAGCAAATAGAACTGAGGCGCCAGAGGATTTAGCTCCTCAGTTTGAATATATAAGAAAAGCAGTTAAGGCTTTTAACTTACCTTCAATAGAATTAATTAATTATGAAGCAGACGATCTCATAGCAACCTATGCAAAACAAATAATAGATGCCGGAGCTAAAGTAACGGTTATTTCTTCTGACAAAGACTTAATGCAATTGGTGTCAGATAAAATAAGACTTTACGACCCAATGAAAAACAAAGTTTTAGGAAAAAAAGAAGTATTTGAAAAATTTGGGGTAAAACCTAATCAGGTCATAGATGTTCAATCTTTAGCGGGAGACTCTTCCGATAATATACCGGGTGTACCTGGCATAGGAATAAAAACTGCTGCAGAACTTATTAACAAGTACAATAATCTTGATGTTTTATTAAAGAATATTGAAAAAATCCCTCAAACAAAAAGAAGAGAAACGCTTCTGACAAACAAGGATAAAGCTATTTTAAGCAGACAGCTAGTAACTTTAAAAGAAGATGTGCCAGTAAAAGACACACCTGAAAGTTTTATTATGAAGCCAGTAGACAAAAATAAACTTTATGATTTTCTTAGAGAAATGGAATTCAATAGATTATTAAGTCAAGCTATTAGCTTTTATGGAGAAAGCCAAACTACAAGTTTAGTCCAATCACCTGAAGCTAAAAAAAAATCTAAAAATAAAGTTAACGTTAAAAGTTATGACAGCATCTTAGATGAGAAGAGTTTAGATAAATGGATAAAAATTTTAGAAGAAAAAAATGTAATCGCAGTTGACACAGAAACATCATCTTTAAATCCTTTGGACACAGAATTAGTTGGCATTTCATTTAGCTATGAAAAAAACAAAGCCTGCTATATTCCTTTAGCCCACAAAGAAAAAAGTTTAAAGAAGGAATTAGTTTTAAAAAAAATTCAACCTTTGTTGGAAGATCCAAGTATCAAAAAGGTTGGACAGAACATCAAATTTGATTTTATTGTTTTAAAACAAAATGGTGTTGAAATTAATCCGATCGATGACACCATGTTAATTTCTTACACTTTAGACGCTGGAAGCAATCGTCACAACATGGATATTCTGTCCGAGATACATTTGGGACATAAAACTATAACTTTTAAGGAACTTGTGGGAGCTGGAAAAAATAAATTAAATTTTGCCGATATAGGTATTGCAAAAGCTACAGAATATGCTGCGGAAGATGCAGATATAACATTAAGGTTGTATGAAACGTTGAAAGAGAGACTTGATGAAGAAAAATTAAATAAGATTTATGAATATTTTGAAAAACCTATGATTAAATTATTGGCAAAATTAGAGTTTAACGGTATTAAAGTAGACGCTACTCATCTTAAAAAATTGTCATCTGCATTTGAAAAAAAATTAAAAAAAATAGAAAAAGAAATATTTTCTATAGCGGGTAAAGAGTTTAATATTGGTTCACCTAAACAACTTGGAGAAATCATCTATAATGAGCTTAAAATTGCAAAGTTAAAAAAAACTAAAAAAGGAAGTTTAGCAACAAATGCAAATGTATTAGAAGATCTTGCTTTTACTGGCCATAAGTTTCCTAATTTAATTTTGGAATGGAGACAAGTTTCTAAATTAAAAAATACTTATACCGATGCATTACAAAATCACATAAGTTCAAAAACTAAAAGAGTGCACACATCTTTTTTATTGGCAGCAACAAACACAGGTAGGTTAGCGTCAAGTGATCCTAATTTACAAAATATTCCTATTAAGTCTGAGGATGGCAGAGAAATTAGAAGGGCTTTTATTGCAGAAAAAGGTAATGTATTAATTTCTGCAGATTACAACCAGATAGAGATGAGAATTCTTGCCGACATAGCTGATGTCAAAGAATTAAAAAAAGCATTCAAAAACAATGAAGACATTCATAGTTTAACAGCTAGCCAAGTTTTCAACGTATCGATTAAAAAAGTTAATGAAGACCTTAGAAGAAAAGCTAAAGCAATTAATTTTGGAATTATTTATGGAATAACTCAATATGGATTAGCAAAACAAATTTCAGTTTCAAACCAAGAGGCCTTAGATTTTATTAATTCATATTTTAAAAAATTTCCTGAAATTAAAGATTACATGAATTCAACAATTAAAGCATGTAGAGTCAAAGGGTATGTAAGCAATATTTTTGGAAGAAGAATTCATTTAAAAGGTATTAATGATAAAAATTTTAGTATTAGAAGTTTTCAAGAAAGAGCAGCTATCAATGCACCTATACAAGGATCTGCAGCTGATATTATAAGGCTTGCAATGATTAAATTAGATCAGTTAATCGAAGTTGATAAAAAATTTAAAACTAAGATGCTTTTACAAATACATGATGAACTAATTTTTGAATGTTCAAAAAATGATAAAGAATATGTGCAAAATAAAATTAAAAATACCATGTCATCTATTTCAACTTCGGATTACCATATGTTTTCGATCCCTCTGGATGTGAGCATCAATTCTGGTCTTAATTGGGGGGAAGCCCATTAAATAGATTAATTAACGCCTAAATTTTGACAATTTAATTATAAAAATTAAAATTATCATATGACTCAAACAATTGCTTTAGTAGATGACGATCGAAATCTTTTAACAAGCATCAGCATTGCTTTAGAGAGAGAGGGATTTTTAGTTCAAACTTATATCGACGGAGAGAGTGCGTTAAATGGACTAACGAGAAATCCACCTGATTTAGCTATAATAGATATTAAGATGCCAAGAATGGACGGGGAAGAACTTTTGAAACGTTTAAGAAAAAAAATGACAATACCAATTATTTTCCTCACTTCAAAAGATGAAGAAGTAGACGAGCTTCTAGGATTAAAATTAGGCGCTGACGATTTTGTTAAAAAATCTGGTGGATTTTCTATGAAAGTTTTGATTGAAAGAATAAGGGTTCAGCTTAGAAAAAAAACAGATGTAGTAGATGACTCAAAAAACTTAATTATTCATGGAAAATTAAAATTAGACCCAGCACAATTAGAATGCGAATGGAGCGGCAAAGGTTTACCTGACAAATTAACTACAACAGAATTTTTAATTGTCAAAGAATTAGCAAAAAGACCTGGGGTGATAAAAGAAAGAGCTCATTTAATGGACATAGCTTATAAAGAAAATACAGAAATCGAGGACAGAACTATTGATAGTCATATAAAACGTATTAGAAAAAAATTTAAGAAAATAGATGACAAATTTTCAGCAATTGAAACAAGGTATGGAAGTGGATATAGATGGAATGTTAGTTAATGAACCAAAAAAAATCAGCATCTATATTAAAGAAGTTTTTATTATTTAATTTATTAGTTTTTTCAGTATTAGGACTTTTCACTTATATTTATCTTCAAGCAATTCAGCCAAATTTAGTAAAAAATAAATCAACAAATCATCTAGCAGTTATCAAAAATACTACTGATCATTTACAGAGACTAGACATAGAGTTTGATGAAAAAGGACTAAGCACTTTTTTATTGTCTGCTAGATTTTTATTTCAAAGCCTTGACAGAGTTCAGTTTTTTAACTTAGACGGTAATCTTATTGGAGATACTGATATGTTAGATTTGGATCAAACAGTTTTTTCAAGATCTGAATTAATTATTGAGGAGAGTATAAATTCTACTAACCCCAATAAAATCAGAAATAATACTAATAATAATATTAACAATTCATTAGAATACTACAAAGAAATAAAAAAAATTATTTTAGGAAAATTTAAAGATGAGCCTTTAGTTATCGAAAATAAAATCAAAAAAGATTTTTTTGTTCAAACTCTAAACAAAGTTTTAATTAATGAAAAACAAGTTGGCTATATTTTGGTTGGGGAACAATCAAATGAAATACTAGTAGCGGTTGAGGAAAGAAAAGATTTTATTATTCGAACTGTTTTAGTTTTAGCATTAGCTATTTTAATTTTTTCGGTTTTTTTAAACAAGTATATTTTAAAACCTATTAGTTTTTTAGTGAAGTATACAGAGTCAATCAAAGCAAAATCTGATCGTCCGCTTAATATAGATAATTTTTTTATTAGGAGAGATGAAGTAGGAAAATTAACACAATCAATTCATGAGATGACTCTCGATCTTCAAAAAAGAACAAATAGAGCCGAAACCTTTTCTATTGACCTAGCTCACGAGATTAGGAATCCATTAGCTTCGTTAAAAGGCGCGTCTGAGCTATTAGATAAAACAACGGAGCAAAAGGATCGAGAAAAACTATTAAGTATTATCGATCATGACGTTGAGAGAATAGAGAGGTTAATTACTGACTATACTCAAATGCTTAAAGATGAAGCCTCTTTATCAAGAGAAAAAATGGTTAAGATAGATATTTATGCAATTATTAAAAATGTAGTAGATGACTTTATGCAGGATATTGTAAGTTTAAATAAAAAAATTGAAATTGAAATTACTAATAAAAAAGATAATAAAAAAAATTTTTATATTTTAGGTATTGAAAATAGAATTGAACAAGTTATTGCAAATCTTTTAGATAACTCTATCTCATTTAGCCAAGTAAATAATAAAATTTCGATCGAATTAGATGAAATTAAAAATAAATTTTTAATAACATTTAAAGACCAAGGTCCTGGTTTCAAAGAAAAAAATATAGAAAATATATTTAAAAGATTTTATAGCAATAGACCTAAAAATTTTGGAGAACACTCAGGATTAGGCCTAAACATTGTTAAAAATATAACTGAACTTCACAAGGGTAAAATCCAAGCTTTAAATAGGCAAGATGTTAAAGGTGCACAAATCGAATTAACATTTCCAAAACATAGCTAGGATTGTTACTTGCTAAGAATAAATTATATTGTTAAAAGACCGGCAGATTATGAAAGATTTTAAAGTTAAAGATATCAACCTAGCAGATTTTGGAAGAAAAGAGATTTCCTTGGCGGAAACTGAAATGCCAGGGTTAATGGCCTTGAGAAAAGAATATAAAAATAAGTACCCATTAAAAGGAGCAAAAATTTTAGGTTGTTTGCATATGACAATTCAAACTGCTGTTTTAATTGAAACTCTAGTTGAATTAGGAGCAGAGGTTAGGTGGTCATCTTGTAATATATTTTCAACCCAAGATCATGCTGCTGCAGCTGTTGCTAAAGCAGGTATACCGGTGTTTGCTTGGAAAGGTGAAACAGAGGAAGAATATTGGTGGTGTGTCAAACAAACAATTGAAGGAAAAAAAGACTGGAGACCAAATATGATTTTAGATGATGGTGGAGATCTAACCGCATTATTGCATAAAGAATATAAGAATTTATTAAAAGATGTAAAAGGTGTTTCAGAAGAAACTACAACAGGAGTACTAGCGTTAAAAAAAATGGAAATTAATAAAGAATTATTAATTCCGGCAATTAACGTTAATGACTCAGTTACAAAATCTAAATTTGATAATTTATATGGCTGCAGAGAAAGCTTAGTAGACGGTATTAAAAGAGCAACAGATGTTATGATGTCAGGAAAAGTAGCAGTTGTAGCAGGCTTTGGAGATGTTGGAAAAGGAAGTGCAGCATCGCTTAAACAAAGCGGGGCAAGAGTTATGGTTACCGAAACAGATCCAATTTGTGCACTTCAAGCCGCAATGGAAGGATATGAAGTTGTTCTTATGGATGATGCTATTAAGGATGCTGATATTGTTGTTACAGCTACAGGAAATAAAGATATCGTTACAGCAGACCATATGAGAATAATGAAAGATAGAGCTATACTTTGTAATATTGGACACTTTGATAATGAAATACAAGTTGATGCTTTAAAAAATTATAAGTGGGATGAAATCAAGCCTCAGGTTCACGAGATAACATTACCAAGCAATAAAAGAATAATTTTATTGGCTGAAGGAAGACTAGTAAATTTAGGTTGTGCGACAGGTCATCCAAGTTTTGTTATGAGTGCCTCATTTACAAACCAAGTTATTGCTCAAATTGAATTATGGAATAATTCTAAAAAATATGAAAAAAAAGTTTATGTTTTACCAAAGCATTTAGATGAGAAAGTTGCTACTCTTCATTTAGAAAAAGTTGGAGCGAAATTAACTAAATTAAGCAAAGAACAAGCAGATTATATTAGCGTTGAAGCAACAGGTCCATTTAAACCAGACACTTATCGCTACTAAGTAGTAGCCAATGATCGTAAATACTTTAGATCAATTAAATCAAATTTCACATAAGATTATTGAAAAAATTAGTGAACAAGATTGTATTTTGCTATTTGGAGAAATTGGCGTCGGCAAAACGACATTAGCAAGAGCAATAATAAACAATCTTCAGAT
The DNA here is from genome assembly GCA_016777565.1 of Pelagibacteraceae bacterium. GTDB lineage: Bacteria > Pseudomonadota > Alphaproteobacteria > Pelagibacterales > Pelagibacteraceae > Pelagilacustribacter. The sequence continues at coordinate 11,737 of JADHRF010000006.1, read as the reverse complement.
TCAAAATAAAGAAAATGAAACTGAAGTTTTAAGTCCAACTTTTAATTTAGTTTATGATTATGAGATTAAAAATCTAAAAATAATGCATTATGATCTTTATAGGCTTAAAACTGATAAAGAGGTTCAGCAGCTAGGAATATTTGAACAAGACGTAAATAGTATTAAGATTATAGAATGGGCTGAAATTATAAAAAATAGACAAAAAGAAAGATTAGAAATTTATTTAACTTATAAAAATGATGGAAATTTAAGAAATATTCAGTTTAAAGGGTTTGGTAAATGGATAAATTTTAATGCAAGTTAAATTTAAAAAAATTTCAAGCGACGCCTCATTTAGGGAATTTTATAGAATTCAGAAAAATTTATCATCTTCTATTCTAGTTAGAGCAAATAAAGATAAATTTAAAAATTTAATAGTATACTCAGCTGTAAATAAACTTTTAATAAACAATAAAATTAAAGCACCAAAGCTTTTAAAAGAATATTTTAAGAATGATATGATGGAAATCGAAGATTTGGGAAATTATTCTTTTTTAGAATTTATTAAATATAAAAAAAATAAATTTAGAAATTATAAAAAACTTATTAAAATAATTTTTAAGTTACAAAATATAAAATTAATAAGTTATATAAAATTCAAAAAATATAAAATCAAGATTAAAAAATATAACTTAGCGGAACTACACAGAGAGTCGGATTTATTTTTTGATTGGTATTTAAAAAATAATTTAAAAAAAAAAAATTTTAATAAATTTAAAATTAAAATTAAAAATGAACTTAATATTTTATATAAAAAGCTTTATTTCCAAAATCGATGTTTTGTGCATAGAGATTTTCATGTTTCAAATATTATGATTAAGAAAAACAATATTGGATTAATTGACTCACAAGATGTCATAGTAGGAAATTTATTTTATGATGTTGCGTCGCTAATTGACGATGTAAGAATGGTTTTACCATTAAATTTAAAATCTAAGCTTTTTGATTATTATCTATCAAAAACTAAAAAAATAAAAAAAAGTGAAAAAAATTTAGCCAAAAATGATTTTGATATTTTATCCGTACAAAGAAATCTGAAAATATTAGGTATTTTTGTGAGACTACACAAAAGAGATAATAAATCCGATTATTTGAAGTTTTTGCCTCACACTTGGAGACTATTAAATTTAAGACTTACAAATCCAATATTCAATAATTTAAAAAATTTATTAAACAGAGTGATATCAAAAAAAGATAAGAAAAAGGTTAAATTTTAATGCAAATTCAAAAAGCAATGATACTAACAGCTGGATACGGGAAAAGAATGTTGCCATTAACCCAAACAACACCAAAGCCATTAGTCAAATTAGGTCCAAAAAATCTTTTAGAAAGATCTATTGAGTTATTAATAAAAATAGGAGTTAAAGAAATAGTTTTAAACACCCATCATTTATCAAATAAAATTGAGGAATTTATTAAAAAAAATAATTATGAGGTCTCTATTAATTTAATTAAAGAAGAAACATTATTGGACACTGGGGGAGGTATATTTAATGGAACAAAACAATTTAAGGATGAACCTTTTTTCGTTTTAAACCCAGATACAATTTGGAACAAAAATTACTATGAGGAGCTTAAGGTTTTAGAAAATTTTTATTTTACATATAAAAAACCAGTATTATTGCTCGTCGATAAAAAGAAAAGCTACGATAAATCTTTTAAAGGAGATTTTAATTTTATTAGTAATCAACTTATTAAGAGAGAAAAAAATAATAATTATATCTTCACCGGAGCTCAAATTATAACAAGATCTGTTTTTAGCGGAGTGCAGAAAAATATTTTTTCAATGAATATGATTTGGGATCAATTGATACAAAAGCAAATGTTACTTGGTCAAGAGAGTAATCAAACTTTTTTTCATATAAACAATCTTAAGGTATTTAAAGAATTAGAAAAACTAAAATTTATTGATTAGCGATAATTTTTTTCTCTCTAGTTTTATCTAAATAATCTTTATTTACAATTTCTAAATTTTTATTAAATTCAATAACTAGAGGATTACCCGTTGGGATTTCCAATTCGTTTATTTTTTGGTCAGAAATATTAAATAAATTTTTACAAAGAGCTCTTAAAGAATTCCCATGAGCCGCAATTAAAACATTTTTATTAGTCTGTAAATCTGGTTTAATTTTTTTTTCATAAAAAGGCACAACTCTACAATATGTATCTTTTAAAGACTCAGTATCAGGTATTTTATCTTCAGGAATATTTTTGTTTAGAGGACTAAACAAAAGTTGGTTTTTATCATTTTTGGGCATAGAAGGTGGAGCGATATCCCAAGATCTTCTATATTTTTTAAACTGATCTTCCCCAATTTTTTTTTTCGTTTCTTCTTTATTTAATCCAGTTAAAGAACCATAATGTCTTTCATTTATTTGCCAAGATGCATTTAAATCTAGCTTTAAATTATTTTCTTGAAGAATGATCTCTAACGTTTTTGCAGCTCTTTTTAAGAAAGATGTATAAGATTTATCTATATTTATTTTTAGATTTTTGATTAAAAGTCCAGATTTTCTTGCTTCTGAGATCCCTGTTTCAGACAAATCCACATCTACCCAACCGGTGAATCTATTTTCAGCATTCCAAACACTTTGTCCATGTCTCGTTAAAATTAATTTACTCATAATGATTTATTAATAAATAGCATGTATTATATTCAAGCAGGCATGAAAAATAATACATTAAAATTTGTCGTATATTTATATTATTTATTCCTTATTGTTCTATTAATCCTTTATTTATACCCCGGAAGTATAATCGGTTACTTTATTTATGGAGATTTCGGTACACAACCTAATTTATTAAAAAATCCGTTAGGAACATCTATAAATCATTTTCTAATTTTTTTTTTAATAACATCTCTAGGATTTATTTATAACTCAATCAAAGTAAAATTTGCTAATAGTTTTTTTTTCTTATTTTCTCTTTCTATATTTTTAGAACTAACTCATCTCTTCGTACCTAATAGGGCGTTTGAGTTAAATGATATTCTAGCTAATAGCACAGGAGTAGTAGTTGTATACCTTTTATTTCTTGGAAGAAAAAAATTTCTTAATGAAAAAATTTAATATCACTCTAATAATAATACTAATTTTAAGTTCAGAAATACTAGCAACTGAAATATCAGGTATTCCTAAAATTATTGACGGTGATACAATTAAAATTTTTAATAAACGAATTAGACTTCATGGAATTGATACCCCAGAAAAAAAACAACTTTGTATTAAAAGCTCTAAAGAATATTACTGCGGTAAAGAAGCGACAGCTGCATTAATTGAAAAAATTGATGGAAAAAAAGTAGCATGTAAAGTGCAAGATAGACTTGATAGATACAAGAGATACATAGGTATTTGTTTTATTGAAAAAGTTAATTTAAACAAATGGATGGTAAGAAAAGGCTATGCAGTAGCATATAGAAGGTATTCCAAAGATTATATTCAAGATGAGAATTATGCTAAAAAAAACAAACTTGGTTTATGGTCAGGTAGCTTTATTTCTCCAGAAAAATGGAGAAAGCTGAATTAAATTCTTATATAAAATAAGAAATGATTCATTTAAAAAGAATTAAATTCTATTTGTTAATCTTTGTCGTTCTTTCAGCTTGTTCTTCAATTCCTAAAAATACAAAAAATAGTTGTGCCATCTTTGAAGAAAGATATCTTTGGTATAAACACACCAAAGCTTCCTATGATAAATGGGGTGCACCGATACATTTACAGCTCGCTTTTGTAAAAAAAGAAAGTGACTTTAATTGGTTAGCAAAACCGCCAAGAAAAAAATTATTCAAGGTGATACCATTTAAAAGACCTTCTAGCTCATTTGGATACTCACAGGCAGTGGTAGGGACTTGGGAGCAGTATAAAAGAGAAACAAATAATAAATTAGCTACACGTGCGAGGTTTAAAGACTCTGTAGATTTTATAGGATGGTATATCAACAAGACCACTAAAATTCTCAAGATTTCCAAAGGAGATACTTACAGACAATACCTTGCGTATTATAAAGGCTGGGGAGATTATAAAAATTACAAGAAAGATAAGAAAGCAATTATTTATGCAAAATCAGTCAAGGATTTAGCAAATAATTATAGAAAGCAACTTACCATTTGTCAGAAAAATTTAGATAAAAATAAATATATTATTTTTTAAGCTGTTTGTTTAATTCAACTTCAACAGAGTCTATATTTTTTTCATTTTTACCAATAATAGAATAAATAGTTGGAATAACATAAAGAGTGAAAAAAGTTGAAAATAACATTCCTCCAAATATTGTTATTCCAACTGTTAATCTACTTGCTGCTCCTGGGCCTGATCCAATAATTAGAGGCAAGACCCCAAATATCGTGGAGAGGCTTGTCATTAAAATTGGCCTTAATCTTATTGTAGCTGCTTCTATTATTGCCACCTCAAATTTTTTACCTTCTTTTCTAAGTTGATTTGTAAACTCTACAATAAGTATTCCATTCTTAGCAGACAGTCCTATTAAAATTATTAGAGCAATTTGACTATACACATTTAAAGAAGAACCAACCACTAACAAGCCTAAGACTCCACCTAGTATTGCCATCGGTACAGTAAGCATGATTGTAAAAGGATGTCTCCAACTTTCAAATTGTGCACACATTGCAAGGTAGGCAGTGATAAGAGCTAATGCAAAAGTTAGATATAACTCATTATTAGTTTTTTTATACTCTTCACTTTCCCCTTTATAGGCAATTTTAGCTTGAGGTGTATTTTCTTTTACAACATTATTTAAAAATTTTAATGCCTCATCAAGAGAATAGTTTCCGACTAGTCTTGCAGAAATAGTTACTGCCTTTTGTCTATTATATCTTGCGAGAAATGGAGACTGCCCTTCTTCATTGTAAGAAACTAGATTAGATACAGACACAAGTTTATTATTGTTTTTTGATCTTACAAAAACTTTACCTATACTCTCTGGTTCTTGTCTGTCTTTAATATCACCTTGAAGGATAATCGAATATTCTTTACCGTCTTTTGTAAAACTAGTAACATTTTTTGATCCAAAAATAGTCTCAATTGTTCTTCCTATATCTTCTGTAGACACACCTAAATCTGCAGCCTTCTTTTGATCAATTTGAACATTTAATTGGGGCTTGTTCAAATCAAAATCATCTTGGATTGAGGTAAGACCAGGATTTTTTCTTGCCTCGCTCTTAATTATATTTTTCCAATTAATTAATTGATCGTATGTACTTCCAAGAATAACAAACTGTACAGGACTTTGAACACCACCTGTACGTATACCTTGTGGCATTACAGGGAATGCAAGTACACCAGGTACTTGCGAAATTTTTCCAAAAGATTCTCTCATTATCTCTACTCCATGCCTATCTCTTTTTTTCCAAGGTTCTAACAATACTATTATAAAACCACTATTAACTTGTTTAGATGATCTACCAAACCCGGGAACTCTCATAATCAATCTTCGATACTCACCTTTACCCACTTCTGGCAAAAGTAGTTTTTCAATATCTTCAGCTTTATCTTTTGTAAAATTAAACCCTGAACCCTGAGGCGCTTTAATGATAACAAAAAAGGCTCCCCTATCCTCTGGTGCAATTAATTCCTTTGGTGAAAAATTAAATAAAAAAATCGTTAAGGCTAATGTACCTGCTAAAAAAGATATAATTATTTTTTTTTTATTGATCCAAGTTGTCAGAGAAGACTTATATTCACTAGTGATTAATTTTAATAATTTTTCAAATTTAATAACTATTTTAGATTTATTCATATTTGGTTTTAAAAATTTACTCGCTAGCATTGGACTTAAAGAAAGAGCTACAAAGCTAGAAATAACTACTGCAGAAGCAAGAGTAATAGCTGTTTGAGTAAATAAAACACCAGTTATTCCTTTGATAAAAACTAAAGGCACAAACACAGCCACAAGAACAACTGTGGTAGCAATTATGGCAAAAGAAACCTGTTTTGCACCTTTGTATGCAGCAACTAATGGAGTATCTCCTAACTCAATTCTTCTGACAATATTTTCAAGCATTACGATTGCATCGTCAACAACAATTCCAATTGCTAGAACTAGAGCCATTAAAGTAAAAAGGTTAATAGAAAAATCAAAAATATATATAGACAAAAAAGTTGAGATTAGTGAAACTGGTAAAGCAATGATAGGAACAATAAGAGCCCTAATATTACCTAAGAAAAGATATATAATTATAGTAACTAGAATTAATGCAATAATAAGTGTTTTATAAACTTCTTTAATAGCAGCTTTTATATAATTACTTCGATCAAAAGATACTTCAAGCTCTGTTCCAGGAGGTAAAGTTGATTTAATTTCTTTTATTTTTTTTTTAATACCGTTTGCTACTTTAATTGTATTTGCATCGGATTGTTGGTAAATACCGATTCCCACAACCTGCTTTCCATTGCCCTTAAACAAAGTTCTCGCTGACTCTGCCCCTACTTCTACTCTCGCCACATCCTCTAAAGTTATTATAGATCCATCTTTTGCTCTCTTAAGAGGCAGTTTTTTATAACTATCTAACTTTTGATAAGCTTTATCTAATTTAATCGTCAGATCGACATCTTTTGATTCTATTCTTCCCGCTGGAAATTCCACATTTTCCTTTTTAAGAGCCTGCTCAACTTCTTGAGTTGTTAAATCTCTTGCAGCTAAAGCTAGAGGATCAAGCCACACTCTAAGTGATAATTCTCTTTGACCTCCAAGCCTTACTCGTCCAACTCCAGAAACAGTTGAAAAACTGTCAGTTAAATATCTATCTGCATAATCTGTTAATTCTAAGTCTGACATTGTGTCTGAACTGAAAGACAACCACATAGTTGTTCTCATTCCAGCACTTTGTTTATAAATTTCTGGCTGTTGAGCTCCATCTGGTAAATTATCTACAACTCTAGCAACAGAACTTCTCACATCATTCGTTACATCATCAAGATTTAGGTTGGTTTCAAAAGTTAGAGTAATCCTAGAGCTTTCATCTTCGCTAAAAGAGTCAATAGTTTCTAACCCTGGTGTGCCTCCAACGAAGTCTTCAATCTTTTGAGTAATTTGAGTATCAATAATTTCAGCTGAAGCTCCATTATAGTCAGTTTGAATTGTAACAACTGGTGGCTGAACATCAGGTAATTCATCTGTTGGAATTTCCTGAAAAGTTACCAAGCCAAAAATAACTAAAACTATACTCATTACAGAGGCAACAACAGGTCTTTTGATAGATAAATCTGTTAAGAACATTTTTTAATTATTTTTAGGTTTAATAATTTTAACTTTACCTTTATCTCTTACTTTTGAAATACCTTCACTTACTACTAGATCACCTTCTGCAACACCTGAAAGTATCGAAACTTTACCAAAATTTCTTTTACCAATTTTGACATTCTTCTTTTCGACTTTTTGGTCGTTAACGACATAAACAAATGCTGTATCGCCTTGTATGGTAATAGAACTTTCAGGAACTCCTAATTGTTCAACTTCATCATAAATAACTTTTACTGTCATTAATTGGCCAGGAATAATTTCAAATTTAGAATTATCAACTATAACTCTTGCTAAGATAGAACGAGTAGAAGGATCCACACGTGAACTTACAGACTCTATTTTTCCATTAAAAGTTTTGTTAAAGGCAGAATTTGATATTTCTGCTTTAAGTCCTTTCTTTAATACATTTACATAATTTTCTGGAACTTTAATGTCTATTACAATTTTCTTTAAATCATCAAGAGTAATAATTAAACTATTAGAACCCAAAACTCCTTGTGCTATTTCTCTAGTACCAATCTTGCCTTGAAAATCAGCAATAATATTTTGATCATTTTTTAAAGCAACTATAATATCATCTTTTCTTACAAATCTATTTTCAAGATTTAGGTTACCAATAATATCATCTTTCTTGACTCTATATGTTTTTGAGTTTTGAGCGATAGCTGTTCCAAATGTCTCTATACTCTTGTAAAAGTTTGATATTTCAACAGTTGCAACGATTACTCCAGGTGCAGGCCGTACACTAAATTTTTTTTTAAAATGCAATCCAATGAAGTGTCTTGCAACAATAACAGCAAAAATCACAACAAACACAATTATTAAAAAAGTTTTTATTTTTAATGAAGTTTTCATTTTATTTAAGTCCATACTCAGACCAAGAGCCGTCGTATATTACAGGATTTTTATCATCTACAATTTTATTAGCCATAGCTAAAATGCACGCGGTGACACCTGAACCACAAGTGAATACGTGGTTTTTTTGTTTTAAAATTTTTGTGCCTTGAAAAATTTTTAATAATTCTTGTTTAGATTTGAATGTATGGTCAGATTTATTAATACATTCGGAAAAAGGTAAATTTAAAGAATTTTGAATGTGACCACTTTTTAAACCCACGCGCGGTTCATCTTCTAGCCCGTCAAATCTTTTTTTCCCACGAGCATCAATTAATTGAAAATTATTTGCAGAAATGTTTTCATTAATTTGTATTTTATTTTTGACTAGATTTTTATTTTCTTTGACTAAATAATTAGTTTTACCAAATGTTACTAGCTGATTAACAGTTTTTCTATTTTCTAGTTTCCATTTTTTTAGCCCGCCATCTAAAACAAAAGTTTTTTTAGAGTCATGACCAAAATAAACAAACATATACCAAGATCTACAAGAACTGATAACATCAGAATTATCATAAACAACTACTATATCGTTATTATTAATTCCAAAATTAGAAACTATTTCTTGCCACTTTTTTTTAGAAGGCAACATATGTGGCAATGAACTTTCTGCATCAGAATTTTTATCCAAGTCAAAAAATTGGGTTCCTGGGATATGATTGTTTAAAAATTCTTGATGAGCATTTCTTTTAGAAGTTGGCATGTGCCAACTAGCATCAAGAATTTTTACATTTTTCAAATTTTTTTCAAGCCACCCTGTAGTAACTAAGGACATTAGGTACCTCTCTTCTTTATATATTTTTGATGATATTCTTCAGCTTTACAATAATTTTTTATTTCAGAAATATTTGTTTCTATCTTTTTACTTATTTTTTTACTAAATAAATCTTTAATTTTTTCTGCTATTTTTTTTTGTTCTTCATTCTCATAAAAAATTTCGCTTCTATATTGAGTTCCTACATCTGGATATTGCATATCTTTTTGCGTTGGGTCATGTATATTAAAAAAATATTCTAATATTTTTTCAAATGAAATTAAGCTTTCATCAAAGGTTAATTTAACAGTTTCAGCATGCCCAGAATCACCATTGCAAACTTCTTCGTAAGTTACTTTTTTAGCTTTACCTCCCGCATAACCGACCTCGGTTTCAGCAATACCTTTTAGATTTCGAAAGGTTTCTTCAGGTTTCCAAAAGCACCCTAGTGCTAAGTAACATTTTTGCATAATGAATTTTATATGTTAAAAAAGATAAAGGATATTCAATTGCTTACAAAAAATCAAATCGGAGTTTTATATATGATCGCAAGCGTAATGTGTTTTGCGGTTATGGATCTTTGTATCAAATGGCTTAATTCTTATCCATTCGGTGAAGTTTTTTTTGCAAGATTTTTTTTTGGTTTAATTCCAATATTTATAATTATACCAAGGGACAGATGGAAAGATTTTTATAAAACATCTAGACCAGGTCTGCATACTTTCAGGGCTATTTCAGGCTTAATAGCATTTATTTGTATTTTTTTTGGATTAAGAAATTTACCATTAGCCGATGTAGTCTCTTTAACTTTTGGAGGTCCGATTTTTGTAACCATTGCCTCTATTTTATTTTTATCTGAAAAGGTAGGTATTAAACGTTGGATGGCAGTTTTAGTTGGTTTTTTAGGAATGCTTTTAATTATTCAGCCCGCTTTTACAGAACTTAATTATTATTATTTTTCACCTCTTTTATTCTGTGTTTTTTTTTCTGGCGTCGCAATTAGTGTTAGAGCTTTATCTAAAACTGAGCCGAATTACAGAATAGCATTTTACTTTACAATACTTTGTACAATAGTTGGTCTATTTACCTTACCCTATGGTTGGATCATGCCTTCAAAATTTGATTTATTTCTATTTGTACTTATGGGTCTATGTGGCAGTGTAGCAAATTTACTTTTAACTCAGAGTTATAGACTTGCGGAAGCTTCATTAGTTACACCTATTAAGTATTTAAGCTTAGTTTTTGCAATTATTTTTGGTTTACTTATCTGGGGTGAAATTCCAAAACCTTTAATGTTAGTAGGTTCAAGTCTTGTAATTTTGAGTTCTTTAATAATTTTTATAAGAGAAAAAAAATTGCAGAAAGAAATTGTTATTCCAAGGACATGAGAAAACCACCAGATTATTGGAATAAAGCTAAAGCTTACTTAACAAAAAAAGACAAAGTGCTTAAATATTTAATTAATAATTATTCCTCAGGATATTTAGTTAGTCGAAACGATATTTTTTTCTCTTTATGCAAAAGTATTATAGGTCAGCAAATAAGTGTAGCAGCCGCTAATTCAGTTTTTTTAAAATTTAAAAAAAAATGTAAAGGAAAAATAAATCCCAAAACTATTAATTCCTTAAATTTTCAAAGTCTCAAAGCCTGTGGTTTAAGTAGACAAAAAGTAATGGGAATTAAAGATTTGGCTAAAAAGTACTTAAATAAAAGTTTTAATCCTAATTTAATAAAAACAATGAGCGATGAAGAAGCAATAGAATACTTATCAGAACTTAGGCAAATAGGTAAGTGGTCAGCAGAAATGATCTTACTTTTTACTTTTAATAGACCTAACATTTGGCCCACACAAGATATTGGTTTATTAAGAGCGATCTCTAATAACTATAAAAAAAAATATTTTCCTCCAAAAATATTTGTCAACAAACTTTATAAAAAATTTTCTCCTTATTGCTCTGTTGCTACTTGGTATTTATGGAGATCAATTGATGACGAACCTATTCAATACTAAATCCCTCCACAATTTGTAAGTTTCTCACGGTAGTTTTTTTAGCCAAGCTCCAAGCAGCCTGATAATCTGATGAATTGTAACATTTTTGAGCAGTTTCATAATTTGGAAATTCCCAAATAACTGTTCGAGGGAAATTGTCTCCTTCTAGCACATCATATTTACCCCCTCGAACTAATGGTCTACCACCATGCTCAATTATCGTGTCAGTTGCTTTCTTAGCATAATTTCCAAGATTACTTGTGTCATCAATTTTTTTATACAGTGCTATCCAATATCCTTTGCTCATTTACAATACCTCCAAAAAGATTTAATAAATTCTATGGCAAATAAACTCATCATAGACTGGAAAGAATATAATCTAATTGTAGAAAAATTAGCAATTAAAATACATGAAAGTGGTTTTAAGCCTACAATGCTTATTGGCATAATGAGAGGTGGCGCGCCTATCATCGATGTTTTGAGTAGAATTTTTAAACTAAAATGTGCTTATTTAGCTGTAGAATCTTACTCTGGAACAGGAGTAGAAGATCAACAAGGTGAACTAGTTTTTTCGAGAGAGATGAGCTCAACTGTACAAGACATGGGTGGGAGACTACTTTTATGTGACGATCTTTCAGACACTGGTATTACGCTTAATAAGAGCATCGAGTGGTTAAAGAAATACCCACCAATTAAAGATAATATTGAGTCTATTAAAACTGCTGTACTTTGGAAAAAAGCAGCATCTACCTTTGAACCTGATTTTTGTGCAGAACGATTAAACAATAATCCTTGGATCGTTC
>JADHRF010000042.1 GCA_016777565.1 Pelagibacteraceae bacterium | reverse complement strand
AGCTTTGTGATCGTCATGTTCTTTATGAGCTTTGTGATCGTCATGTTCTTTATGAGCTTTGTGATCGTCATGTTCTTTATGAGCTTTGTGATCGTCATGTTCTTTATGAGCTTTGTGATCGTCATGTTCTTCAACGAAAATATTTTTTTCTCTAAATTTCAATTTTTTAATATCTCTTATTTCCATTAAAGATATTTTTTTCGTTTTTTTAGCAATTGAACTTAGTGGTTTTACTAAAAAATTTTCCAAATCTTTATCTATCCAAAAAATTATATCTGCATTTTGTAATAATTTTGCATGTGAGGGTTTAAGCTGAAAAGTGTGTGGGGAAGCACTACCATCAACTATTAAGCTGGGCTCTCCTACTCCATCCATGACAGAAGCTACAAGTGAGTGAATCGGTTTAATTGAAGCTACTACGTTTATCTTTGCTTGTATTGATGAAGAAAACATAAGTATTGAAAAAACTAATGCAGCAAATTTTAATTTATTATTATTTTTCATTTTTCTTTTCCTTTTCCTTTTTTTTTAATTGCAGTTTGAACAGATTGTTGAGACTTCGACTTGAAATTTTTTAAAATCAAATTTTTTAATATTATATTTTTTAAGAAAATTATTGAATAAATTAGATTCTAGCTCTTCAGTATCACCACATTTTTTACAAATAGCTATAGATGGATTGTGTTCTTTTGCGTGAGAATGATTGCATAATAAAAAAGTTTTATTTTGATTAGATTTGTGTATCTCACCTTTATCCATCAATTCATTCAAAGCCCTATACACAGTCATTGGCTGAACTATTTTCTTTTTTTTAAACAATTCCAAGATTGCATAAGCTGTTAGAGGTTGATTGGATTTTTTTATAATATTAAAGACTATTTCAGTATTATTCATTAGTTATGTTATAACATAACATATTTAAAAGTAAAGAGTTTATTTTAAATTAATTCAAATTATAAATTTTTTTTTATTTTTTACTTAAAGACCATAAGAAACCCTGGTCTGTTAACATTAAGACTTTTCCACTTAAGTCTATTTTTATATCTCTAATTCTTCCAATTTTTTTCTTTAAAATTATAGTTTGGTTAAGAAGCTCATTTTTATTAAATTCTAGTTTGCGCAGAGATTGTTCCTTTAAGGATGCAACTAAAGCATGACCATTCCATTCTGGAAATTCTTTACCTTTGTAAATTAAACAAGCAGATGTAGCAATTGAAGGAACGTAGTATGTGATTGGTTTATCAAAGCCTGGTAACCATTTGGGTCCTCCTGCAAGTCCAGAGTATTTAGTGCCTCCCCAATATAAAGTGTCCCAACCATAGTTACCTGCAAAATTCACTTTACCAAACCAATCCCCTCCTCTAGCTCCATGATTGGTCATGTAAACTTCATTATCTATAGGAGATAAAGCCATTCCTTGAACATTTCTAATTCCAATTTGATAAATCTCAGGTAACCAATTTGGCTTTCCTTTAAATTTGGGATTATCTTTTGGAATGGTTCCATCTAAATAAACACGAATAATACTACCAGGATGCTTACTTGGATCTTGGGCGATACTATCTCCTCCACGCTCTCCTGCAGATATGTAAAGATGCTCACCTTTAATGACCAATCTAGAGCCAAAATGATAGCCGCTGTTAATGGGAGGATTGGCTTGAAAAATATTAGTAAAGTTTAATTCACTTTTGTTAAATTTCGCTCTAGCAGCTGAAGTGCTTGATGTTCCAGATCCTCTGTCCTCTGAATAAGAAACATAAACATACCCTTGATGATACAAAACATCGAGAAGACCTCCCTGACCATCTTCTAAAATATTTAAATTATGTTTAATGTTTTTTCTAGTATTGTTAGCTTTGTTAAACAAAACTAAATTTCCAGACTTTTCTGTAATAAGATAGGTCTGCTCTTCAACTATAGTTAGGGACCATGGTGAATTTAATTGGTCTAATAATTTAGTTAGCTTAACTTCTGAAAATGATGAACTTGAAAAGAAAAGAAAAAAAACAAAGGATAGTAAGCACTTTTTCATAAGAGTCTTAAGCTAGAAGTGCCAAATTCAATAACGAATATGGCACTTACTATAAAAATAATTAGTTAAGTTTTGGTAGGTCTGCATTCATGACCTTCGTCCAAACTGCAACAAAGTCTTTTACAAATTTTTCTTTGTTATCATCTTGAGCATATACTTCTGCATAGGATCTAAGTATTGAATTAGAACCAAGTACCAAATCAGCTCTTGATGCAGTGTATTTAATTTTTTTTGTTTTACGATCAATGATGTCGTAAGAGTTTTTGCCAGTTGGATTCCATGAATATTTCATATCAACTAAATTAACAAAAAAATCATTTGTCAAAGTGCCTATTTTATTTGTTAGTACACCTTTATTTTTTGCTGAGGCATGATTTGTTCCTAAAACTCGCATACCTCCTACAAGACAAGTCATTTCTTTTGCTGTTAATCCCATTAAAGATGCTCGCTCTAATAACAATTCCTCTGGCATTACAGAATAGTCTGCTTTTACGAAATTCCTAAAACCATCATGGTAGGGTTCAAGCCATTTAAAACTTTTTTCTTCGGTTTGTTCTTGAGTAGAATCGCCTCTTCCAGGCCTAAATGGAACTTTAGTTTTAGATCCCGCTTTTTTAATAGCTTTTTCCAAACCAACATTGCCACCAAGAATAATTGTATCAGCAATACTTGATCCTGTTTTTTTAGCAATTTTTTCAAGAACTTTTAAAACTTTTGAAAGTTTTTTTGGTTCGTTACCTTTCCAATTTTTCATTGGTGTTAGACGAATTCTTGCGCCATTAGCTCCACCTCTTTTGTCTGTTCTTCGGTAAGTTCTTGCACTATCCCAAGCCGTAGTAACTAGGTCACTTGCACTTAGACCGCTAGCTGCTATCATTTTCTTAACTTTTTCTACACTGTATTTCTTTTTCGTAGTAGAAACATTTCCTTGCCAAAGCAAATCTTCTTTTGGAGCCCATGGACCAATATAGTTTTGCTTATTTCCCATTGTTCTATGGGTTAATTTAAACCAAGCTCGTGCAAAAGAATCCTCAAAAAACTTTGGATCTTTATAAAATTTTTCAGAAATTTTTCTATATTCAGGATCCATTGCCATTGCCATGTCGGCGTCTGTAAACATTAGCCTAGCCTTTTTTGTAGGGTCAGCTAGATCAACAGGTTTTTTTTCATCTTCAAGATCGATTGGCTCCCATTGCCATGCTCCTGCAGGACTTTTTTTACTTTCCCACTCATAGTTTAATAAAAGATCTAAATACTGATGATCCCATTTGTCAGGGTTGGTTGTCCAAGCACCTTCGAGTCCTGACGTTACTTGGTTCGCACCAGTACCATTTTTTTGGTTCCACCCAAATCCTTGCTCATGAATTTCTGCAGCTGCTGGCTCTGGACCTAAATTAGAAGGGTCCCCATTACCATGGGCTCTTCCGATTGAATGACCTCCTACCGTAAGCGCGGCTGTCTCTACATCATTCATTCCCATACGACCAAAAGTTTCACGGACATCCATTGCAGTTCTTACTGGATCTGGCTTACCTTCAACTCCTTGAGGATTAACATAAACTAATTGAAAGTGAGATGCTGCCAGTGGAGCTTCTAATGAAGAACGATCTTCTGGATCACTATATCTATTCACAGCCAACGGTTCAGTTTCTGAACCCCAGTATACATCTTTTTCTGGTTCCCAAATATCTTCTCTACCGAATGAGAAACCAAAAGTTTTAAACCCAGCCTGCTCATAAGCCATCGTGCCGGCTAAGCACATTAAGTCTGACCAGCTTAATTTATTTCCATATTTTTTTTTAATAGGCCAAAGAAGACGTCTTGCTTTATCTAAATTTGTATTATCAGGCCAAGAGTCTTGTGGAGAAAATCTATGCGATCCTACATTAGGCCTTCCATCAAATTCTCTATAAGTTCCTACTTGGTGCCAAGTTAGCCTAACCATTAAGCCGTTGTAATTTCCTAAATCTGCCGGCCACCATTCCTGACTGTCAGTCATTAATTTAAGTAAATCTTTTTTTAAATTTTTAAAATTTAATTTCTTAACTTCTTTTCTGTAATTTAATTCTGGAAGAGGATTAGTTTTTGTATCGTGCTGATGTAAAATATCTAGATTGATACTATTCGGCCAAAGTCTAGAAGTATTTGATTCACCTGCTTTAGTAATTCCTCCGTGCATGATTGGACATTTTCCTGCAGAATTAGACTTTACAATTTCATTGCTCATGTTATTTTGACTCCTCAAAAAAAAATTTATTAAATTTTAAAACTTCCTAATAAATATTACAATTTGTTTTTTTTTAATAGCGATAATTAGAAGCAGACCAGATGATCAATAAAAATTGGTTTTTTGATACCAAACTTTTCATTTTCTTGATGTAGATGTTCGTGATGGGAATGTACGAAAACTGGTAATAAATTATTTGAACCTGTTTTTAAGGTATAAACAAAATTTGTACCCCTAAATTTTTTATCCACAACCTCAAGTTTTAAATCACTTTCGTCATCATGGATTAGGTCTTCTGGCTGTATTAGAAGCTCAACCTGCTCGTTAAGGGGATAATCTTTTGAAAACTCCCCCTGAATCTCTCCAAGCTCTTCATTGAAAAGCTTATTTTTTCCTATAACTTTTGCAGAAATTAAAACACCCCTATTAAAAAAATCAACTACTTCTTTGGAATTTGGCTTATGATGTATGTTATATGGTTTATCAAACTGGACCATTTTTTTATCAAGTAAGATTCCACAATAATCAGCAAGATAAAAAGCTTCATACTTATCGTGTGTAACTATTATAGAAGTCATCCCTGCTTCTTTTAGAATTTCCTTTAAATTGATTTGCACTTTTTCTGTTAAATTTTGGTCCAAATTTGCAAAAGGTTCATCCAGAAGTAAAAGATCTGGATTGTGAATGATTGATCTTACAACACACACTCTTTGGGCTTGGCCGGCACTAATCTCATGTGGATATTTTTTCTTTAAATTGCTTATAAAAAATAAATCCAATAATTCTTCCATACTAAATTTCAATGGTCCGTTCTTATTTTTTGAGCAAAACAGGGATCTTTGAATTCCAAATTTTATATTCTCCTCTACTGTGAAGTGAGGAAAAAGTGCATTTTCTTGAAAACTTAAAGAAACATTTCTTTCTTCGGGCTCAACAAAAATATTGTTATTATTTAAAATCTTTTCTTTTAAAATGATGGAGCCGCTTGGTATCTTAATCAATCCAGCTATAGCTCTAAGAACAGTTGTTTTTCCAATGCCAGAAGGACCCAATAAACAAATACAGTCGCCCTTTTTAGGAATTGAGAGGGAAATATTCTCCAAAACCAGACTGTCTCCAGCAAAAAAATCTACATTATTAATATCCAAATAATTTTTCATTACAGAACTTTAAGTATTGAGAGTGATTATCAATGTCAATCAATAACACAAATTAAATTCAGAAACCCTTTAAAATGTGTTTTTTTGAAATCAAGATAAAAAAACTGGCAAAAAGTATTAAGAACAAGCTAGGTAAAGCTGTGTATTCCAACATGTCTTGAGAGGCAAAATTATAGGCTTGGGTAGCAAATGTTTCAAAATTATAGGGTCTTAAAATTAAGGTAATTGGCAATTCTTTAATAAGATCAATTGATAGCAACATACAAATTAAAATTAAGTTATTTCTTAGGAAAGGAACATGCACTTTTGCAAAAGTTCCAATTTTTGAATACCCCATTAAATAACTAGCATCATCTAAAGAGTGATTTAATTTTTCATAACCACTTCTTATTCCATTAACTGCTAGTGAAAAAAATCTTATAAAGTAAGCAACAATCAAGCCAAAAATAGTTCCTATAATAAGTGTTTTAAAACCAAGAATAAAAAAATATTCTGATAAAAACTGATCTGCATAAGAAGAAAATGTTAAAATTGTAACTGAAAGAATAATACCAGGTATTGCATATCCTGATATTGAGAAATTAGTTAGGGCTTTTAGATATTTGTTATCAGTTACGCGAATTCCATAATTTACAATAAAAGAAAGAAATATTAAAACCGAACAGGTAATTATAATAACAGTTATTGAATTATATGAGAGGCTAAAAAACATTCCTAGGTCAAAAGAATCGGGAAATTTAATTAACCAATAAATCATTTGCAAAAGAGGAAATATAAAAGAAAGAAAGAAAATTAAAAAACAAAAAATAAAAACAAAAAATGCTTTTTTTCCAACGAGTTTAGTTTTTTCAATCTTAGAAAAGCCTTTTGAGGGAATGTTAAATCTAGATTTGCTTCTTGAAAGTCTTTCCAGAGAAAAAAATATTAGAATAAAAATAAGTAAATAAAAAGAAAGTATATTAGCTGTATTTAAATCTTCAAATGTAATCCAACTATCATAAATAGCAGTAGTAAGAGTTTCAACATTAAAAAACTCTACTGTTCCAAAGTCAGAGATACATTCCATAGCAACAAGAGATAATCCAGCGACTATTCCTGGCTTAGCTGAAGGTAAAATAATTTTTTTAAAAATATTATATGAGCTAAAGCCCATATTTCTTCCAGCATCAATCATATTTTGAGACTGGTATCCAAAAAGAGCTCTTGTTAATAAATATACATAGACAAATAGAGAAAAAGAAATTGAGAAAATGCTTCCTAACAGACTGTCAATTCTTGGAATATAAATATTGTAATTTGCCTCTCCAAAAAAAAAGGTGAGCAAGGAAAAAAGAGTTCCATAATTCTCAAAAAAAGCTGTTAAGGAATATGCATAAATATATCCAGGCACTGCAAAAGATAAAATTACTGCCCAAGTAAAGAATTGTGAACCTGGAAAAGTGTAAAAGGAAACGAAATAGGCAATACCAACTCCAAAAACAAATGTTAAAAACAAAACACCAGCTAATAAAACAATGGTATTAAAAATATACTTGAATAAAAAAGTTTCACTCAAAAGAGCTAAATAACTAGACGTTTCACCAAAAAAACTTGAAAATATTACAAATATTGGAATAGCTACTAATAACGAAATACAGATTGAACTAATTAACCATAAATTTATATTTTTCAAAGCTGAGAATATTTTTTGCATTTTTTTGTACTTTATCTTCTTTTTCTAAATAGTTTAGAATAAAATTAATCAATTCTTCTTTATTTTTATTCAAATATAAAAGATCCGTATATGTTAATGGTTTGATTTTAATATTTGTAGAGTTGTTACAGAAATATAAAAAAGAATGACCGTCGTAATTAAAACTTTTTTTCATACTCAGTATAAATAATTGAATTTTTAAAGTTTTTGATCTTATTAAATTCATTTTTTGAGCTACTGATTGAACACTGACATGTTCTTCTTTTGCTTTTATATACTTTGAAATGAATCCAATTAGCAAAACTGTCGATACATAAATAAATTAGGTTTAGTATTTTTTTCATTTTTATCTTAATTATTACCAACCAGCTTTTTTCATTAACGTTAAAGCTTTCTTTTGATTGCTATAATAAGTCGTCACTTTAGTTTTATTATCTTGTTTAAAAGATGTACCAAACTGAGCGATTAATTTATTCGGTTCTACTCCTGCAATCATTGGATATTCAAAAGAATTATTAACAATGTGTTCTTGTGCCTCTTTTGTTAATAAAAATTCTAAAAATTTAATTGCATTTTCTTTGTTAGGTGCATACTTGGCAACTCCACCTCCACTAATATTCATATGAGTTCCCCTGTTAGATTGGTTAGGAAACACAGGACGAACTTTTTTGGCAGCAGCTTGTTGCTCAGGACCTTTTTTTCCTGATAGCATCAAAGCAATGTAGTATGAATTAGCTACAGCTAAATCAGCCTCACCTGCTGCGACAGCCAGAATTTGCGCTCTATCATTTCCTTTTGGTTTACGAGCCATATTAGATACCAAGCCCTTTGCCCATTTTGA
This sequence comes from Pelagibacteraceae bacterium, assembly GCA_016777565.1. Classification (GTDB taxonomy): domain Bacteria; phylum Pseudomonadota; class Alphaproteobacteria; order Pelagibacterales; family Pelagibacteraceae; genus Pelagilacustribacter. The sequence goes on along the minus strand of JADHRF010000042.1, from coordinate 828 downwards.
AGTTTTTGAAACCCCGTTATTAGCAACTAAAGAAGAAACTAAAGATTGGTTATAAACATTACTTGATTTTCTAATCACAACTTTTCTCTTGAACATTGGATTAGCCAAATCTTCATAATTTAAATTTTTGGCAACTTCAGGCGAAAAAGTTTCTGGATTAAAGTAAATTAATCTTGCTCTTTTTGCGATTCCGTACCAATGAGCTGATCTAAAATTAGATGGAATTTTAGAATTTAAAGTCTCTGATTTGATTTTTTGAAAAATTCCTTTTTTTGTAGCAGAGCCTAACGCACCTGCATCTACCGTAATTATAACGTCAGCTTTTGAGGATTTTCCTTCTGACAAGAGTCTTTTTTCTAAGACTTTGTACTTTGCTTTGATCACATTAACCTTGATACCTGTATTGTTGGTAAATTTTTTGTATAGCTCAACATCTGAACTATAGTGCCTAGAGGTAAATAAATTAACCTCAGCAGCAAAAGAGGAGCAAACTGTTGAAAGAACAAAAAGTCCAGTAAATATTACTTTTTTCATTTTTTTTACTGATTTATTGATTTAATGTCTTCATATTGATAATGATTATCATTGTCAAGTTAATTGATAACGATTATCATCTAGGCAGTAAATGTAATTTTTACGCTAAAGTTTAGTTTAGTCAGTATTTTTTTGAATAAACTCATCTGCTTTAAAAAATATTCTTTTTTTTCTTACACTATCCATTTTTTCTAACAATTTAGCCATCATGGCTAATCTATAGTTCTTTAAAAAGAAATCTTTATGGTCTTCAATAAACTTCCAGTACAATCCATCCATCACTTCGCACCACTC
>JADHRF010000041.1 GCA_016777565.1 Pelagibacteraceae bacterium | reverse complement strand
AAATGTAGATTTGTTTGGAGCTTTTTCAGGTGACACAGTTCTTTGAAAAAGAAATTCTGGTGCTGCATTTTTAGGATTTTCTAAAACTTTTCCTTCTGTTGAGGTATGGTATAAATTATCATCAATAGAAAAGGGTGGAGCTCCTTTTTTATCCGAAGGTATAGGAATATTATTTTTTTTTGCATATTTAATTAAATCAGTTCTTGAGTTTAATTTCCAAATTCTCCAAGGTGCTATAATTTTGATATTAGGACCAAAATAATGATAACCCAACTCAAACCTTACTTGATCATTTCCTTTTCCAGTTGAACCATGTGAAACTGCATAAGCACCAAATTTTTTTGCAACAGCAATTTGTCTTTTAGCAATTAAAGGTCTCGCAATTGATGTGCCCAACAAATAAACTCCCTCATAAATAGCGTGACCTCTTAGCATTGGAAAAACATAATCTTTTACAAAAGTATCTTTTAAGTTTTCAATGATAACGTTTTTGACACCTAGTCTTTTTGCATTTTTTATAATTTTTTTTCTATCAATTTCTTGACCTACATCAGCAGTGAAACAAATTATGTCAGCGTTATAGTTTTCTTGTAACCATTTTAATATAATAGATGTGTCCAACCCACCCGAATAAGCGAGTACAATTTTTTTTTTTAATTTCATTTATTTAGCTACAGTTTGCTTTTGTAGCCTTGTATGCTTTTGTAAAACCAAGCAAAGAATAGTGATCTATAGTTTGTGAACCTTTTTGGTTGTGTGCTTTTACCATTATACGAGAACCTTTTTTCATTGTTTTGATCATCTTGTTTTCAAACTTATTATCTGCCATCCAAGCAAAATTTTCTTGGATGATATCAAAGTTATATTTATTTTCTCCAGACACTGCTGTTACTGAATTTTTATTATTATAGTCATAACCACTAGTGATGCTAATCTCGTTATCTATATTTTCACCGGGTCTAAAACTAATGAATAGCCTTGCTTCTCTTGGATTGTTTTTTGGAGCTTGTAAAACTGGTTTAGATTGAGCAAAGCAAATTTTTCCAGAAGCACCATTTATCACATAGGTTTCCCAATCTTTGTGTTTGCCTAATTTTTTTACTTCTTCAGCATTAAGAAAATTTGAAAAAGTAACAAAGAAAATTATTATTATTAATTTTTTAATTATGGGCATGGATTAGGATATATTGTTTGTACATCATTAATTTCTTTTATAATTTCATTTTTAAGATCAACATTTACACTTTCTATATTAGTTTTCAACTGCTCCATTGTCGTAGCACCAATAATAACTGATGTTACAAATGGCTGTATCTCTAAAAATTTCAGAGACATTTGAGCTAAATCCAGTTCATATTTTTGTGCCACTTCATAATAAGCATCAATTGCTTTGCCGGCATTAGGTTTATTATATCTAGACCAAAAATCACCATCGCGTTCTATTCTTGTGCCTTTTGGCATTTGATTGTTTCTATATTTTCCTGATAAGTATCCACAGGCCAATGGAGAATAAGCTAATAATCCAGCTTTTTCTCTAACTGACATCTCTGCAAGACCAACTTCATAAGTTCTGTTTAGTAAATTATATGGATTTTGAACAGAAAGCATTCTTGGCAAGTTTTTACTTTTAGACAGTTCTAAAAATTTGGATAATCCCCAAGGAGTTTCATTCGATAGTCCTATATGTCTTATTTTTCCCTCTTTTTGAAATTTTTTTAAATCTTCCAAAATATTCTCAAATTGAGTCCACTCGTTACTATCATCATGTTCATAACCTAATTTCCCAAAAAAGTTTGTTTTTCTTTCTGGCCAATGTAACTGATACAAATCAATATAATCAGTTTTTAATCTTTTAAGGCTCCCTTCAAGAGCTTCAGTTATATTTTTTGTTCCAAATTGATTGCCACCGCCTCTAACATACTCTCGCATGGGCCCACAAACTTTTGATGCTAAAATTACTTTGTCCCTTTTACCTGTTTTTTCAAACCAATTTCCGATGATTACTTCTGTGTCTCCAAATGTTTCTTGTTTAGGTGGTATAGAGTAGATTTCTGCAGTATCCCAAAAATTCACTCCTTGTTCCAAAGCATAATCCATTTGCTCAAACCCTTCCTCTTGACTATTTTGCTCTCCCCAAGTCATAGTTCCAAGACAAATTGTACTTACATCAATATCGGTATTTCCTAGTTTTTTATAATTCATAAGTATTTATTTTAAGGGTTCTAAGACATCTTGAATTATTAGTAAAAGGATATTATATATATGCCATGGAATTCAATAAACAAAATATATTAAATAAAGCAAAAGAAGCCCAACAGTCAACTGTAGTAATGGATGAAGGCTTAAGAGCCTACATGCTTAAAGTTTATAATTACATGGCAACTGGAATTTTACTAACAGGAATAGTTGCGCTTTTGACTTTTAAAATGTCAGTAGTAACTAATGATGCAGGATCGATTGTGGCACTGACTTCAATGGGTAATGCAATTTATATGTCAGGACTAAAATGGCTTGTTATGTTGGCTCCTTTAGGAATCGTTTTCTATATGAGTTTTGGAATTAACAAAATGAGCGCATCAAAGGCTCAAACAACTTTTTGGGTTTTTGCTGGATTAATGGGTTTATCATTATCTTCAATTTTATTAGTTTACACAGGTATGAGTGTAACTAGAGTTTTCTTTATCTGCTCTGCAACATTTGGTGCAATGAGCATATATGGTTATACAACTAAAAGAGATTTAACAAAGTTGGGCTCATTTTTAATCATGGGATTAATTGGAATTATCATAGCTTCAATTGTTAATATTTTTATGAAATCATCAATGATGTATTTTATAATCTCAATCTTAGGTGTTTTAATTTTTGTGGGCTTAACAGCTTATGATACTCAGAAAATTAAAAACATGTATGCAGTAAGTGATACAGGTGAAATCATGGGCAAAAAAGCTGTCATGGGCGCACTTACACTTTACTTAGACTTTATTAATTTATTTATAATGTTGCTAAGATTATTTGGTCAAAGAAGATAATTTTATTTTTTAAGTTTTTTCCAATTAGTATTTTTAAGTAACACATCAAGATCAAACGAATTTTTTAATATTTTTCCATTAGTATCTGTAATTAAATACTTAAGATTTTTATTATTAGGCTTAAAATTTTTACAGATTTTATATAAAGCATTTTCTGCTGCATTTTTAAAAACACTGAAGCTGACTTGTTTAGCAGAAATGTTTAAACCATAATCCTTCCAAGATCCCTGAGAAACCATTTTGGCATACAGGTCTAAAATAATCTTGAGTTCATTTTTTTCAAAAAAAATTTGTTTTTCTTCAATTTTGCTCTGTGAATTATTAATCACAAGTTTAAGGTTTTTATTCATTAATCTTATGTTTACTTATTAAAGAAACTTGAAAGATAGTAAAAATGAGAGTGATCGGTAACATGCCCCAAACTTTAAAATTTACCCAAAATTCCTCACTTTGTGTTCGCCAAATACACTCATTTAAAATAGCAAGCCCAATAAAAAAAATTGCCCACCTTTTATTTAGCAACTCCCACCCAATATCTGTAAGTGAGATTGATTTACCCATTATTTTTTTTAAAACAGGTTCTTTAGTAAAGTATTTTCCAAAAATTAACCCAATAGCAAACAAAAGATTTATAATTGTAGGTTTTACATAAATAAAAGTTGGGTCGTTAAAGTATATTGTAAGGCCACCAAAAAAAGTAATTAATATTCCACTAATCAATGGCATCATCGGTATTTTCTTTTCAAAAAACCAAACAATAAATAATGAAGCTATAGTTGCAACTATAAGTGGAGGTATAGCGACAGATAAATTTTTATCGCTATTATAATAATAAAAAAAAAATATTGCTAAAGGCCCGAAGTCAGTTGCAAATTTAAGAAATGATTTATTCATTTGAGACATATTAACATATCCACAAAACTTTTATATTTTTTTTATTGATTTTTACTTTTAAAACCCCATATTAAAGGTAATGGCAATTCAAAAAGCTAAATTTTCGATAGGTGACATAGTTAAACATAAACACTTCGAGTTTAGGGGTGTGATTTATGATGTGGACTTTGAGTTTAATAATTCTGAAGAGTGGTATCAGTCTATCCCAAAAAATGTGAGACCAAGAAAAGATCAACCTTTTTATCATTTATTAGCTGAAAATGATGAAATCACATATGAGGCATATGTTTCTGAGCAAAATCTACTTATGGATGACTCAGAGGAGCCTATAAAACATCCTTTAATAGAGGAAATTTTCTCAGGACGAAAAGGGTCTAGCTATTTTAAGCCCTCAAATTAATTCATTTTTCAAACACAATTAGTTCAAAACTTAGACACAGATCCCAGTTAATGTATTTTTATTCTGATCAAGAGTGCATTTAATTTACCCTCAAATTATTATCTCCCTTTACACTCTTGGTCAGTAGAAAAATCCAAAATAAATTAATTAAACTATTTTTTTTTGATATATAATTTTTATATGTTTAATTCTTTTGAACCTAATAAAATTTTTTCCCTTACTTCTAAGGCACCAAAATACGTTTTATTTTTATTTATTATTGTTTTAACTATTGGTTTAACTGAAGCACTTTTTCTCTCACCTGAGGATTATAAACAAAGTGATGCGGTAAGAATTATGTATGTTCATGTACCAGCTGCTTGGATAGCACTAGGTATATTTTCAAGTTTAGCTCTGTTGTCAGTTGGAAGTTTTGTCTTTAAAAATAAAAATTTTGCATTAATTTCAAAAAGTTTAGCTCCCTCAGGATTTATTTTTAATATTATTGCATTAGTAACAGGATCAATTTGGGGTAAACCAACATGGGGTACTTGGTGGGCTTGGGATGCTAGAATTACTTCTATGTTAATCTTAGCTTTATTTTATGGAATGTATTTATTGGCCTGGAGAGTTTATGAGGACCAAGATAAAGTAATCAAGATCACTTCTATGATTATAATTTTAGGAGTTATAAATGTTCCAATAATTAAATTTTCAGTTGATTGGTGGAACACACTTCATCAGCCTGCATCAATTAATATTTTGTCTAATACGTCAATTGATGTTGCTATGCTGATCCCATTAAGCATTATGACTGCGGCATTTACTCTTTTTTCATTGCTTATTTTTTTGATGAAATATAATACGGAACTGGTAAAAGTTAAAAATAAAGGATTAGATAGATTATGATTTATGAAATAACTTCAATGAATGGATACGGAGCATACGTTTGGTCTGCTTTTGCATTTACATTAATAAGTTTTGCATCTTTATATCTTGTAACCAAGTTACAACTTTTAAAAGAACAGAAGAAATTTAGAGCTAAGTTTGGTTCTTTAAGTTCAAAGAAAGCAGAAATTGCAAAATCACATAGAATCAATAAAGAAATATTGTCAAATACATCGAATATTTAACTTATAAACCATGTATGGTAAAAAAGTTAAACTTCGTTTTTTATTTTTAGTTTTAATTCTTTTGACAGTAATTTTGTCAGTTTTCCTAATTTTACAATCTTTGAAAGAAAATGTTGTTTACTTTCAGTCGCCATCAGAAATAAAATCATTAGTAGAGTTAGATAAAAATAAAATAAGAGTTGGTGGAATGGTAAAAATGCAGTCTGTTTCAGTAAATTCTAAAGAAATTAATTTTATCATAACTGATTTTAAAAATGAAATTAACGTTCGTTATTCTGGTGCTGTTCCAAATTTATTTGAAGAGGGTAAAGGAGTTGTTGCAGAAGGTTTTTTAAAAGATAGAAATTATTTTATGGCAACAAAAATTTTGGCAAAACATGATGAAAACTATATGCCCCCTGAAGTTAAAAAAGCCATAGGAGAGAAGTAAATTGCTAGCTAGTCAAATAGGATATTATTCATTAATCTTAGGTTTAATTTTTTCTTTCACATTAAGTTTTTTTGCAACCAAAGATCTGACAAGTCCCAGCAAAAAAATTGACCAAAACATAATTGTCTTATCTTTTTTACAATTTTTCTTTGTTGTAGTTAGTTTTTTGTGTTTGATATTTTCATTTGTGAATTCAGATTTTAGTAATGAAACAGTATTTAATAATTCACATACGACCAAACCTTTGTTCTATAAAATTTCTGGCACATGGGGAAATCATGAGGGAAGTTTATTATTATGGTTATTGGTATTAACTTTATTTATTTTCTTATTTATAATTAAATCAATCAACCAACCGAAAAAATATAGAATTTCCACTTTATTATTTCAACAAATAATAATAATTGGATTTTTTTTATTTGTACTAGTTACATCTAATCCTTTTATTTATGTATTCCCAGTTCCAAATGAAGGGCTTGGTCTTAATCCAATTTTACAAGATCCAGCATTAGCTATACATCCTCCAATTTTATATCTTGGTTATGTAGGATCCTCGATTATTTTTTCTGCTGCTTTGGCAGCAGTTATTCAAAACTACATAAATAGTGAATGGGCCAAACATATTAAAAAATGGGTCTTAATATCTTGGATCTTTTTAAGCATAGGAATAATGCTTGGATCTATCTGGGCTTATTATGAATTAGGATGGGGAGGTTTTTGGTTCTGGGACCCTGTTGAGAATGTTTCTTTAATGCCATGGCTAACCTTAACAGCTTTGTTACATTGTATTTTAGTTTTAGAGAGAAGGTTACTTTTAACGTCGTGGGTAGTTATATTAAGTATTGCATCTTTTACACTTAGCATGTGTGGAACTTTTTTAGTGAGATCTGGAATATTAAATTCGGTACATACTTTTGCAAATGATCCAGCAAGAGGTATTTTTATTTTGATTTTTTTATTTATTTTGATTTTTTTATCTTTAGGAATATTTTTTATATTTCACAAAGAACAATATAAAGACAACAAAAATTTTTTTTGGCTAAGTAAAGAAACTTCAATCTTATTAAATAATTGGTTTATGATGTATTTTTTATCCGTGGTATTAATTGGCACAGTATACCCAATATTTTTAGATGTGATTTCATCTGATAAAATCTCAGTTGGACCTCCATTCTATCATAAACTTATAATTCCTTTTCTTGTTCCTTTTTTAATATTTATGGTTTTTGGATCTAGACTTAAATGGATCAAATCAGAAATTAGTAATAAAAATTTATTAATTATATTTTTTACAATTTCAATAACAATATCCTTTCTTGTAACTAAAAATTTTCAAGTTGATTTATTTTTATATACAATTTTAATCGGGACTTCTTTATTCTTGTTTTTTACAACAACCGTAGAATTTTTTAATAGAAAAAAAATTTTATCACAAACAGTTGCCCATTTTGGTTTTAGTTTGTTTATACTTAGTATCTTGCTAAATAGCATAACATCATCAGAAGTTAGCACCAATATGAAAGTAGGAGAAAGATATAACTATGAAGGAGGAGAAATTTTCTTTAAAAAAATAGAAGAAAAAAAAGAAAAAAATTTTAACTCCATTGTTGGACATTTTAAAATAACTGATAATCGAGGAGATATATTCAATTTAAAGCCAGAACTTAGAGTTTATAATCAACCAATAATTATAACAAGTGAAGCAGACATTAAAACAACATTGTTAAAAGATAATTTTTTAGTAATGAATACTGTTAAGGGTAATGAATATTTTAATATTAGATACCAAGTAAAACCATTTATGCTTTGGATATGGATTTCTGTATTATTAATAAGTCTTGGTGGAATGATTAGTTTTTTAAGAGCAAAAAATGAAAAATAAGATTTATTTATCAGTTGTAATAATATTCTTAATTTTCTGTTTTGTTATTTTTTATAATGGGTTAAATAGTTCAAATATCTATACACCTAAAATAAATACAAAACAAAAACTTCCTATATTTGAGGCTAAGGATTTTTATTCTAATAAAAGTATTAGTTCAGAAGAACTTTTTAAAGAGGATATCTTTTACATAGTAAATATTTGGGCGTCATGGTGTGTGCCCTGTAGAAAAGAACATAAGTTTTTAATGGAATTAAGTAAAAGTGAAAATGTTAAAATAATTGGATTAAATTATAAAGATAATTTGAATAATGCAAAAAAATTTATTAATGAACTTGGAAATCCTTATTCAAAAAATTTAACCGACAAAAATGGATTTTTAAGTATTGAATTTGGCGCATATGGAGTACCAGAGACTTTTATTATTAATAAAAATAAGACTATTGTTAAAAAATTTATTGGTCCAATCAATAAAAAAACATTAAATCAAATTATGCAAATTATAAAATGAGAATATTAAAAACATTTTTATTAGTGGTTTTATTTATAAATATCGCTAATGCGAATACTGATATAAAAGATAAAAATCTTAATAACAAAATTTTAAAAAATATCCGTTGTTTAGTTTGTCAAGGTCAGTCTGTTTATGACTCTGAGTCTGAATTTTCTTCTACTATTAAACTTCTTGTTAAAAAGAAAATTAATGAAGGCAAATCTGAGAAACAAATTTATGAATTTTTAAGAAAAAGGTATGGTGATTGGGTAATCTTTGAGCCAGAATTAAATAAAAACACATATATTCTTTGGATATTACCGTTATTGTTATTTTTGCTTGGTGGTGCAATAATAAGGAAAAAATTGAAATAAAAATGAAAATTAATAATTTATTAAAAAAAGTAATCTTAACTGTTATTTTAGGTGCTTTTATTTTACCTGTTAACTCAGAAGAAAAAAACACTGAGTATAGTTTTTATACTGGTAAATTTGATTTTAGTGATGAAGGCAAAGTTACATCAGTGATTGGAATTCAACATCAAAATGAAGAATTAAATAGGGATACTTTTCTAGGAAATATTTCACCAGTTACAGGTGTAATGTTTATGCAAAATAGTGCATCTTATATTTATACTGGAGTTCAAGCTCAGTATAAGTTTGGAAAATTAAATTTTAATC
>JADHRF010000040.1 GCA_016777565.1 Pelagibacteraceae bacterium | reverse complement strand
CTATTAAATGACACAAGAGTAAGAAGCTCTTTCTTAGGAGGGTAATATGGATTTTATCAATGCGATTATATTATTATTAAATTATATTTTTGTTCCAGCTCTTGCTTATGGTTCACAATTAGCTTTAGGTGCAATTTTTGTAACTTTAATTTATGGAATTTTGAGGTTTGCAAACTTTGCTACTGGAGACATGATGGCTTTTGGAACTATGATTACCATTTTATTTACTTGGTATTTTCAATCACTTGGTATCTCTTTAGGTATTCTGCCAACAGCATTAATAGCAATACCTTTTGCGATAATCTTTAGTATTGCTTATATGCTTTTGATTGATAAATTTATATTTAGATATTACCGAGTTCAAAAAAGCCCTCCAGTTCAACTTGCAATGGTTAGTATTGGTGTAATGTTTGTAACACAAGCTGTAGTTAGAATAATAATTGGTCCATCAGATAGAAGATTTTTTGATGGGGAAAAATTTATTATTAAAGCAGGCGAATTTAAAGAAATGACTGGACTAAACGAAGGCTTAGCAATTAAATCTAGTCAAGTACTGACAGTATTTATTACAATTATTGTAGTTTCAATTTTATTTTGGTTTTTAAACAAAACTAAAACTGGAAAAAGTATGAGAGCCTATTCAGACAATGAAGATTTGGCACTATTGTCAGGAATTGACCCTAAAAGAGTAGTTATGATTACTTGGGTTATTGCAGGTATTTTGGCTACTATTGGTGGCGCATTGTATGGTTTAGATAAAAGTTTCAAGCCGTTCACTTATTTTAATAATATGCTTCCAATTTTTGCAGCTGCAATTGTGGGTGGAATAGGAAATCCGTTTGGGGCATTTCTTGGAGGTTACGTAATAGCTTTTTCTGAAATATTTTTAACATATGCATACAAGAAATTTTTTATGTATGTTTTACCAGAAAGCATGGAACCAGAAACATTAGTACAATTATTATCAACAGATTATAAATTTGCTGTTTCATTTTCTATATTGGTAATTGTCTTACTTTATAGACCTAATGGTATATTTAAAGGAAAGGTATTGTGAGAAAAAATCTAAATGTAATTGCTGCATACACAATAATGTTGGGGTTAATTATTCTTGTTGGAATATTTCAGTCATGGAATGTTGCTTTATCAATTTTCAATATGTGTTTAATTTCTGCAGTAATGACAATGGGTGCAAATATTCAATGGGGTTATGCAGGTTTAATTAATTTTGGATTAATGGGGTATGCTGCTTTAGGAGGTTTAGCTGCTGTCTTGATCTCCGTTGATCCTGTGCAGGAGGCTTGGGTTGCTGGTGGATTTAACATTATAATGTGCATATGGTTAATTGTGGTGATGATCTTAGCTATAAGATTTGTGTTAAAAAACTTTGAAAAATCAAAAATCAGAACTTATGGTATTGCTGCAATCATTGTGTCTGGAATTGTAATTTTAAGAATTACATCAGAACCAAGTATCGAAGCTATCGAGGCTGTAAACCCTGCAACAACAGGGTTTCTAGGTGGATTAGGATTACCAATAGTATTTTCTTGGGTTGTGGGTGCTTTTTTTGCAGCAGGACTTGCCTTTATTGTTGGAAAAATTGCCCTAGGACTTCGTGCTGATTATTTAGCAATTGCTACACTCCTGATTTCTGAAATTGTTATAGCCATCATCAAGCATGAAGACTGGTTAACTAGGGGAGTAAAAAATGTTATTGGACTAAAAAGACCAGTGCCATATGAAATAGAGCTACAGACAAAAGAATGGTTTATTAACCTAGTTGCAAAATTTAATTCAAACAAACTCGATTTAATTTCAACCGTTACAGACAAGCAGGCTGCACTTAACCAATTGGTAATTGAAGGATCTTCTGTGTTTGTAAAACTTTGTTATTCAGGATTATTTTTAGTTGTAGTTATTGCTCTACTAATAATTACTCAAAAAGCTCTTTATTCACCCTGGGGAAGAATGATGAGAGCAATTAGAGATAATGAAGAAGCAGCAAATGCGATGGGTAAAAATGTAGTAAAACAACATTTGTTAATTTTTATTTTAGGTTCAGCTATAGTTGGTATAGCAGGTGCGATGTTAGTTACTCAAGATGGCTTATTTACCCCAGGAAGCTACAGACCAATGAGATATACCTTTTTAATTTGGGTGATGGTAATAGTTGGAGGCAGTGGAAATAATTTTGGTGCAATATTAGGTGGATTTGCAGTTTGGTTCCTATGGATAGAGGCTGCACCTATAGCTTTATTCTTAATAAATTTATCCACAGCAGGATTACCAGAAACACATGAACTTAAAATACATTTAGTAGAAAGTGTTCCTTACTTTAGGTATTTAATGATGGGAATAGGACTATTATTAATAATGAGATACAGACCAAAAGGTATACTTCCTGAAAAAATCGAAATAAAGTAACCATATTATGAAATATATTATTTTGGGCGCTGCAGTAGCATGGGCCATGTATATCGGCGATAAATATTTTTTTTAATGAATAAAAATTTATGGTTGCTGATTTTAAGTCAGGTCTTTGCTTTCACAGCAGCACCCGTAACAGTTTTTTTAAGTGGAATAATTGGGTCTCAATTTAGTCCAGTAAAATCATTAGCAACTCTACCGATGGCATTGTCAATTGTAGGTATAGCTATTTTTGCTATTTTTGCTGCAAAGATCATGAGTATAATTGGTCGAAGAGCAGGTTTTATTCTCGCTTCTGTAGTAAGCTCATTGTCATCACTACTTGCAGCTTACTCAATAATTAATGAAAGTTTTATTCTTTTTAATTGTTCATGTTTTTTACTGGGTGCAGGAGTAGCTTTTAGCCATCAATATCGTTTTGCAGCTGTTGAAACAGTAAAAAAGGATATGGCACCTAAAGCAATATCAATAATATTATTAGCAGGAATAGGTTCAGCTTTCATAGGACCTAATGTTGCTAATATAACAAAAGATATTATAGCTGAACATTTATATGCTGGATCTTATATTGCTCTTGCAGCTTTAACACTCAGTTCAACAATTTTTTTATTATTTTATAAAGATGGACATAAACCAAATCGTGTTAATAAAATAATTGTACGTAGTTATTTAGAGTTAATTTCACAACCAAGATTTCTACAAGCCTTATTAGCTTCTGCATTTGCCTACGCAGTAATGTCTTTTTTAATGACAGCAACACCAATAAGTATGCATGTAATGGAAAAAATAAGTTTAACTGAGACGGGATTTGTAATCCAATTTCATATCGCAGCAATGTTTTTACCATCATTAGTTACAGGAAATTTAATTAGAAAATTTGGTCATAGTAAAATAATGCATGCAGGTGTTACTTTATTCCTAATTACAATTTTAATAAGCTTGTTTGAGCAAAACTTTGTTAATTACTTGATAGCACTAGTATTTTTAGGATTTGGCTGGAATTTTTTATTTATATCTGGGACAAGTTTATTAGTTCTATCCTACAGAGAAGATGAAAAATTTAAAGCACAAGGCTTTAATGATTTAATTGTTTACTCCATCCAAGCAATAGCAAGTTTATCAGCAGGTGTTTTCTTAACATTGACAAGCTGGAAAACAATGAATTTAATTTGTTTAATTTTTTTAGTTATAATTATTTTATCAACATTAAGAGCAGATCTTAAAGAGAGAAGATAAAGTGGAATTTTTATCTTATTTTCAATTAAGTTTAGTCGAAATTTATTTTATAATATTTATAGTATTTATTGCATCTATTATAAGAGGTTTTAATGGATTTGGTTTTTCAGCCACATGTATTTCTGGCTTTTCTTTTATTCTTCCTGCAATAGAAATAGTTCCAATTATTCTAATACTTGAGGTGATAATTAGTATTTTTATGATTCCATACATATGGAATAAAATTGATTGGAATTTTGTTCTAAAATTATTGATTGGAATAGCTTTTGGTTCACCTGTTGGTCTTTATTTATTAAAACATTTATCACCAGATACTACGCACTTATCAGTTTGTGTATTAGTAATATTTTTTTCATTTTTATTAATGAGAGGTTATGTGAACACAAAAATTAATAATAATTATGGAAAATTTTTTACTGGAATAATTTCTGGAACATTGAATGGATTAACTACATTAGGAGGAATGCCTGTTGCACTTTTTCTTTTAGTTACCAGTATTCAGCCTGCAATAATTAGAGGTTCGTTAGCAGCATTATTTTTTTTAACTGACATTTATGCTTTTGTACTTAGTTTTTTTTCAGGAATTGTAGATCTAACAACCATTTATAGAACACTGCCGTTGATTATTATTTTACCAATAGGTGTTTTTATTGGGGATAAATTTTTCGTTAAAAGTAAAGAAGAGAGTTATAGAAAATTTGTTTTTTACTTTCTTATATTTATATCAATATTTGGTTTTTTTAGAATTATTGGTAATTTTTAGATAAAAAAAAACCCTCAGCAATTTTCACTGCTGAGAGTTTTTAAACTATGATATTAATTATCTTTGTTTTTTAGTTTTAAATTTTCCACCTTTGATTTCTTTTTCAAGGAATGAGCCTTCTGCTTCACCAACTTTAGTAAATGTAACTCCAGTAGCTCCTTCGTAATCGATTTTCTTACCTTTAGCTAATAAATCTAAAGCTTTTTTAAGCTCACCTGGATAAATTTTTGTTCCAGGTCCGTTAGCAACATCCATTACATTTTTAGCAATAGAAGCCCTGTCAGCGGAGTTACCAGCTTGCATCGCAAGAACGATCAATGCACCAGCATCATAAGATTCTCCTGTATATGGTCCAGAAGAGTCTATTCCTGCTGCTTTAGCAACATTGGCAAATACACCTGCTCCTTTAGCAGTTGAACCTGGCAAAGAACCAAATGATTTATTCAAGTCTTTTCCAAAAGCTTTAGTCAAAGAATCACCGATCATTCCATCAGATAATATAAATGTATCAAATGCTCCAGAATCTAAAGAGCCTTGAATTATTCCTTTTCCACCTTGGTCAAGATATCCAATTACAGCAACAGCATCTCCACCAGCTGAAGCTAAAGTAGCTACTTCAGATGAATAATCTGCTTTTCCATCTTCGTGAGCTGATACAGTTGTTACTTTAATTCCATGAGCTTTAACTGCTGCTTCGTAAACATCAGCCAAACCTTTTCCATAGTCATTATTAGTATAAGTAATAGCAACACTTTTTACTTTTCTATCTTTAGTAATGTCAGCTAGGATTTGTCCACCTCTAGCATCTGAAGGAGCCGTTCTAAAAAAGAATCCTTTATCATCTAAAGTTGTCAATCCTGGTGATGTAGCTGATGGTGAAATCATTACCACACCATTAGGTACAGCAACATTTGATGCTATAGCACCAGTTACACCTGAACAGTCAGCACCCATGATAGCTGCAACACCTTGTGAAACAACACCTTCAGCTGCTGCAGTTGCTGCTGCTGAGTCAACACAAGTTGAGTCTGCTCTTACTACTTCAATTTTTTTCCCCCCTAATAGCGAACCCGAGTCAGAAGCCTCTTTAAAAGCAAGTTCTGCTGATGCAGCCATAGCTGGAGTTAGTGATTCAATAGGACCAGTAAATCCTAAAATAATTCCCATTTTTATCGCGTGTCCGTCTGCGAATACGTTTGATGTAAAAGTTGAAACAAACATAAATGCAGCAATAAATAGTTTTTTCATCATTATCCTTATTATTGTTAACAATTTATAAAAGATAATTAAAACCTATTTTAAAATATTTTCAACAAGCGATTTATTTTATTTTATGAAGCAAAAAGACTGAGGTTATAACGATTATACCACCCAATATGAACAAAGTAGTTGGAACTTCTCCAAATACAAAAAAAGTTAATAATATTCCAAAAATAGGAAACAAAGAATAAAAAGGAAAAATTTTACCAACAGTGTAAAATTTATAGAGATAAAACATTAAGAGATGCGCACATAAAGAAACTATAATAGCCTGGTATGAAATTAACATCCATGAATCTAAATTAATATTTTTTATATTTAAAACAGTATCTCCTTCTACAAAGTAAGAAATAATTAATAAAATTACAAAACCAAAAAGGCCAACGCTTATATTAAGTAAGCTAGTATCTAAATTTTTTAATTGTCTAGAGTAAACCTGTGCTAAACCAAAAAATAATGCCATTAAACTAGCAAAAAACAAACCTACAAAATTATTACTTAATTGTGGATCAAAAAATATGACCACAATCCCTATAAAAGCTGTGAATATAAGTATCCATTTTTTTGAGCTTATATTTTCTCCTAGTATTAATGCACTTGCAAGTATTCCAAAGGGTATAGCTAATTGTGAACCTACAATTATTGGAGATATA
Source organism: Pelagibacteraceae bacterium (assembly GCA_016777565.1). Taxonomy (GTDB): domain Bacteria; phylum Pseudomonadota; class Alphaproteobacteria; order Pelagibacterales; family Pelagibacteraceae; genus Pelagilacustribacter. Next base: position 2,636 of record JADHRF010000040.1, on the reverse strand, counting down.
ATGTTTGAATAATAAAGAGACAAGTTCATAAATACATAAACCATTACACCCATTGAAATTGAAAAAGCTATCAAAGGAGCAATGTATTTTTTCTCAGGAAGTTTAAATCTCCAAAAGGGAATTAGTATAATTAGTACTAAGCCCATTCTAAGTGAGGCCATAAGAATAGGTGGTACAGAATTATTTAATGCTAATTTTGCAACAGGAAAAGCACTTCCATGTGCAACCATTATAAATAATAAAATTAGTATATGTTTTAAAGGCAATTTATTATCCCATGGTAAATGGGTCAGTCATCGGTTTATCCGAAGAATTATACCATGTTGTTTTTATTCTTGTATATTCCTTGATTGACTCGATGCCTGCTTCTTTACCATAACCACTATCTTTAATACCACCAAATGGTGCCATAGGAGAAATTAATCTATATGTATTTACAAAAGTTATTCCAGCTCTAACAGCCTTTGAAACTCTCATTCCTCTTCCAAGGTTTGAAGTATAAACTCCAGAGGAAAGACCATATTTATTATCATTCATGAGTTTAATAGCTTCTTCTTCTGTATCAAATTTCATCACTGACAATACTGGTCCAAATAATTCATTCTCAGCCGCAGGTAGATTATGATTTTTACATTCAATTATTGTGGCTGGAAAATAATATCCTTTATTTGATATATTTGATCTTTTACCACCACATTTTATTTTTCCACCTTTTTCAACAGTAGCTTTAATATTTTTTTCGATAATTTCTAATTGCTTAAAGCTATTTAATGGACCCATTTGAGTATCCTTATCCATTGGTGCACCTAGTTTTATTTTTTCTGCTTTGGATATTAATTTATTTAAAAATTCATCATATATGTCTTTTTGAATATAAAGTCTTGATCCTGCAATACAACTCTGGCCACTTGCTCCAAAAATTCCAGCAGTAATTCCATTAAGTGCATTTTCTTGTTCGGCATCATTAAATACTACAACAGGACTTTTCCCACCAAGTTCTAAACTTACTTGAGATAAATTTTCAGCAGAATTTTTTACAATATGTTTTGCTGTTTCAGGACCACCTGTAAAAGCAATTTTTTCAACAAGTTCATGTGTAGTTAATGCTTTACCACAAGGTTCTCCCAAACCAGTAATCACATTAACAACTCCTTTAGGAATCCCAGATTTTTCAACTAATTTTGCAAACTCTAGTAAAGTAACAGGAGCAAGCTCCGATGCTTTTATGACTACAGTGTTTCCCATTGCTAAAGCTGGTGCAAGTTTTACAGCAGTTAGTAACATTTGAGAATTCCATGGAATGATAGCAGCAACTACACCAATAGGTATTCTTGTTGTTGTAACCTGCATATCTGGTTTATCAATTGGAACAACAGTTCCTTCAACTTTGTCAGCAAGACCTGCAAAATAATCATAATATTCTGCTATATAATTAGCTTGTGTCTTAGTTTCCCTAAATATTTTTCCTGTATCTTTAGTTTCAATAGCACCAAGGTGTTCAGCATTTTCTCTTAATTGATTTGCTAACGATCTTAAATATTTTGCCCTCTCCCTTGGATGTAAATTAGCCCATGAGCTTTCAAAAGCATTTTGTGCAGCCTTAACCGCTTTATCAACATCTTTTGTATTTGCTTCAGGTACAGTTGCCCAAACTTCGTTATTTTCTGGGTTTAAAGTTTCAATTTTTTTACCAGACTCTGAGTCAACCCACTGACCATTTATAAACATTTTAAAATTTTGAATTTTTGTCATTTAATTATCAATAAAATTTTTAAGATTTATATTAACATCATCTGCACACTCTATACTACAAAGATGTTTTCCATTATTTATCTCAATAAAACTTGAATTAATTAAATCATCAGACAAAGATTTAGACATAGCTACTGTCGATCCAGCGTCTTCTGAGCCAGTCATAATTAAAGTCTTTGTTGGTATTTTTTTAATCATTTCCATATCATCATGATGATAAGCAAATAATTTATAAGCTTTCAAAAAATTAGCATGATCTTTAGGTTCTTTATTTAGAATTTTCATAAATTGATCGTAGACTTCAGGATGTGTTTTTAAATATCTATCACTAAACCACCTTTTTAATGCTTGCTTAGATATAGGCTTGTTTAATTTTGCTTGGTTAAATCTATCAATAACTAAAGCTCTCTCATTATCTGTTCTTTTATAAGTTGTACCAATCACTGTGAGACTTTTTAATCTACCTTGAAACTTGGATGCAAAGTCCAGCGCAATTAATGATCCAAGAGAAAAACCAACAAGATTACATTTATCAACTTTTAAAAATTCTAAGATTGACAATAGTTGTTTGGAAAAATCATCTAAAGTGATTTCTTCTTTATTAAAAGGAGTTTTTCCATGGCCTAATAAATCATAAGTAATTGTTGAATATTCTTTAAAGGAGTTAGTTTGTGGCTTCCACATTTGATGATCAAGCCCAACTCCATGAATAAAAACTAGTGGAATTGTATTATTATCTATAAAAGAATAATAGTTTTGATTGGAGTCTAAACCTTGAGACATTAATCTATTTAGGATCTAGTCCCATTTCTTTCATATCTTGATATCTATCACCAGTTCGAGCATGTGCTCTTCCACTTGATGCTCCTCCAATAGCTATAACT
>JADHRF010000039.1 GCA_016777565.1 Pelagibacteraceae bacterium | reverse complement strand
GGTATAGGATTTATATTCTCTTTAAATGAGTCTGGTAATTTGTAATAAGTATTATCAAAACACCATCCAATGGTCATTAGATTTAACTAACTTCTGCTTGATGTTCTTTTGGTTTAACTTCAGTTTTGAATTGGTTTGAAATTTTTTGAACCTGTACAGAGGAAACTTTATATTCTGCACACATCGTTTCTTCATCTTTACCATGTCCAGTTACCATATTTACCATATGTTCTGGGAAGTGGAATGTAGTAAAGACAATTCCTTCTTTAACTTTATCAGTAACTTCAACTTTTAAGGCAACTTCACCTCTACCTGAATATAATCTTCCAATATCACCTGTGTTTAAATCTCTTTCCTTTGCATCTTTTGGATGTATCAACAAAATATCCTCATCAACAATATTAATATTATTAGTTCTTCTAGTCATTGTTGCGGCATTGTAATGTTGTAATACTCTGCTGGTCGTTAATATTAATGGATAGTTTTTTTGGTTGTTTGTAACTTCAGTAGACTCTTTCCAATCAAAACTTTTTAGTCGACCTCTGCCTAATTTAAATTCTTCTGTATGTAATATTTGTGTATCTGTACCATCCTCTTTTACAGGCCATTGTAACCCTAACTTTCCTAATCTTTCTCGAGTTATACCTTTGAAAAAAGGTACTATATCAGCAATTTCTGCAAGCACTTGATCAGCATCATAGTTTGGTTGGTCAAATCCTAGTTTTTGCATCATGTCAGTTACTATAACTCCATCAGGTTTCGTTCCTGGTAGTGGAGGAACTGCTCTATTAACTCTTTGCACTCTTCTTTCTGTATTAGTAAATGTTCCATCTTTTTCTAAGAATGTAGTTCCTGGTAAAACAACAGTTGCAAGTTTTGCTGTTTCACTCATAAATATTTCTTGTACTACTAATAATTCTAATGAATTCATAGCGTCTACTACATGCGCACTATTTGGATCAGTTTGAACAATGTCTTCTCCAATAATCCAAATTCCTTTTATTTCTTTTTTAATAGCAGCATCAAACATTTGAGGAATTTTCAATCCAGCTTTAGTTGGATGTGTTACACCATATTTTTCTGAGTAAAATTTTTGATTTTTTTCATCTGCAACTTCAAAATATCCAGCCCCTTGATGTGGTTGGCAACCCATATCAGCTGCACCTTGAACATTGTTTTGACCTCTTAAAGGATTAACTCCAACTCCTTTTCTCCCAATATTTCCTGTGATCATTGCAAGGTCAGCAATTAACATTACAGTTTTTGAACCTTGTTCATGTTCAGTCACTCCTAAACCATGGAACTCCATAGAGTTTTTTGCTGTTGCATAAGCTATTGCAGCTTCTTTAACTAGTTGTTTATCAACTCCAGCAACTTTTGCTAAATGATCAACATCTTGTCTCTCAATTTCTTTAAGGAAATTATCAAATCCTTCAGTTCTGTCTCTTATAAAATCTTCATTATATAATTTAGATTTAATTATAAAATGTAACATCATATTTAGTACTGCAACATTAGTTCCTGGTCTTAATTTAATGTGATAGTCAGCAAGTTTTGCAAGTTCAGTTGTAATTGGATCTAAAACTATAAGCTTTTTACCTTTCATAACCTGTTGTTTGATCTTAGCTCCTGTAACAGGGTGGGCATTTGTTGGGTTTGCTCCAATTACTAAAAATAGATCTGCATGATAAATATCTTCAGTTGAATTTGTTGCAGCACCTGTACCAAATGTTTGCTGCATTCCCCAAGCAGTAGGTGAGTGACAAATTCTTGCACAACAATCAACACTGTTTGTACCTACAGCTGCTCTTATCATTTTTTGAAAAACATAATTTTCTTCATTAGTACATCTTGCTGATGAAATTCCAGCAAATGCGTCTGGGCCATGATCTTTAACAATTCTTTGCATTTCTTTTTTAATAAAATCATAAGCTTCATCCCAACTAGCTTCTTCAAATTTACCATTTTTTTTAATTAAAGGTGTTTTCAATCTGTCTGGATGGTCATAAAAACCAAATGCGTATCTTCCTTTAATACAAGTATGACCAGCATTTACTTCAGTTTGTTTTGGCGTATCTATTGCTACAACTTTATTATCTTTAATTGATGCTTCTAAATTACAACCCACTCCACAATAAGAACAAGTAGTCCTAACTTTTTTATCTACAGCAGCTGATTTAGATTGAAAAACATCTGAAATCGCATCAGTTGGACATGTATGTGCACAAGCTCCACAAGATACACATGATGAGTCTCCAAACATCATATCATTATCTGTTGTTATTCTAGACTCAAATCCTCTACCAGACATTGTTAATACAAAAGACCCTTGTATTTCATCACATGCTCTTACGCATCTTCCGCAATTGATACAGTTATCTAAGTTCATTCTCATATAATCGTGAGAAGTATCTCTTGGAATACCTTTGTGTTGTTTTGGGTTGTTATATCTGTGATCTGAAATACCTAAATCATTTGCAACTGTTTGAAGTTCACAGTTATTATTAACTTCACATGTGTCACATTCCATTGGATGGTCACTTAAAACCAATTCTACAATATTTTTTCTTAAATTATGAAGATTCTCATTTGAAGTAAAAATATGTTGATTTTCAGCTACTGGAGTATGGCAAGATGCTACTACTTTAGTCGGACCATCTTTTTCTAATGCTACCTCAACAGAACAAACTCTACACGCACCATAAGGGGCTAGGTTTGGATCATCACAAAGCGTTGGAACTTTTTTTTCTCCAACATAACTTTTAACAAATTTTAAAATAGAAGTATGATTTGCACCAATTTCATAGGGCTTACCATCTATATAAGCAATTTTTCTTTTTTCAGAACTCATTAATTATCTTTTACCATATCACTTTTCATTTCATCACCAAAATATTTTAAGATGTTCATAATAGGGGTGGGTATTGCCCCACAAAGAGCACATAAACAGCCTTTTTGCATGGTGACTAATAATTCATTTAGTAATTTAAGTGGAATTTTAGCTGTTTTCTTTTTTGCTTGATCAAACATTTCCTTACCTCTGTAAGATCCAAGTCTACCTGGAAAACATTTACCACAAGATTCTTCAGCAGAAAATTCAAATAAATGATGAATATATTCAGTCATAGGAAAATCTTTTGGAATACTTACAACACTGGCATGACCTAACATAAAGCCTTTAGAAGTGAATTCTTGAAAATCTAGGTTTAAGTTATCTATTTCAGAAATAGGCACTACACCTCCCAAAGGACCACCAATTTGAAATGCTTTAATTTCCTCTGTGTAACCTCCGCCAATTTCATTAAACACTTTTTTCATTGGAGTGCCCATATCAATTTCATATACACCAGGATTTTTGAAAAAACTATCTAGGCAAACTAATTTTGTTCCTGCTGATTTTTTATTTCCAATAGCAGCAAATTTATCTGCACCATTAATTAAAATTCCAGAGGCTGCCGCTAAAGTTTCAACATTGTTTACTACAGTAGGTTTTTTATAAAGTCCTTCCGTTACAGGAAAAGGAGGTCTTACATCTACTTCAGCTCTTCTACCTTCTATAGATGCAATCAATGCAGTTTCTTCACCACAAATATAGGCACCTTGGCCTATACAAATATTTAAATCAAAAGAAAAATCTGTTCCCAAAATATTTTCACCCAATAAACCAGATTTTTTTAATTCATTAATACATCCGTTGATTGCTTCAATAGATTTTGGATATTCACCCCTAATATATAAAACTCCTTCGTTACTTCCAATTACATAACCACAAATTACCATTCCAAATAAAACTTTAAGTGGTTGATCTTCTAATAAATATCTATCTGAAAAGGCTCCAGAGTCACCTTCATCAGCATTACAAATTACGTATTTTTTTTCTGATTGAGCTTTACTACAAAAATCCCATTTCATTCCTGTTGGAAACCCAGCTCCACCTCTTCCTGTTAAATTTGAGTCAAGTAAAGTTTTTACTATTTCTTTTTTATTAGTTTTTAAAAATTGTGTTAAGTATTTTTGAAATGAATCTACTGAAGATAAACTTTCATCCATTAAAAAGCTTGTAGTTGCATAGCTTTTTGAAAAAAATTTTTCTTGTTTGATATTTTCACCTTTAAGAATTTGATCTATTTTTTCAATATCTTTTCCAGCATAGTTTTCACCATCATAATGGAATGCATTATTTTCATAACAATGCCCTAGGCAAAACATTTCTCCAACTTTATCATTTCCTAGTTTTTCTTTTAATTTTTCTTTTAATTTTTCTTGAGTTCCAGCACACATGCAAGCGCTACCATTGCAAACAAAAGCTTTTTTTTCTCTGTGAGAAGGTCTTAAAAATTCATAGAAGCTTTCTGCACCATGAATAGTTGAAACACCTAAATTGTATTCTTTAGCAATTTCAGAAATATCTTTTGGAGATTCGCTAAGAATGTTTTCTGACATTTTTTTAAACAAGTTGTCTTTTAGACCTATTCTGCCAGATAAATTACTTATATTTTTAGACACTTCAAAATTCCTTTTCTTAACTCACAATAACTTTTTGGTTATTTGTGTAAATATTAAAACTATCATCTTTTACGAAACCAACCAAGGTCATGTCAAATTTATTCGCTAGATCAATCGCAAGGCTAGTTGGCGCACCCACACCTATCATTAATCCAATATTTGTCATCAATACTTTTTGTACTAATTCAAAGTTTAAACGACCAGAACATGTCACAAATTGATCATTAGGCCTTAAAATATCTTTTAGCAAAGAGTCTCCAATCATTTTATCTAATGCATTGTGTCTTCCAACATCTTCTCTTAATGATATTAATTTTCCATCAGAAGAGAATAATCCACTAGCATGAATACCCCCAGTTTTTGAAAATTCAGATTGATTCTTTCTAAGAGTTGTTGGTGATTCAATAATGACATCTTTAGTTAATTTAGGATTTGATTTTGGTGTTTTATCTTTTTTTACAATTTCAAGTGCATCTAAAGATGATTTACCACATACGCCACAAGATGAATTGGTCAAAAAATCTCTTTTTATTTTTGAAATATTGATGTTTTCAGAATTATTTAAAGTAACCAATATTTTATTTTGTATCTTGTATTGACCAACTTTTTCACCGTAGCTTTCTATACTTTTGATGTCTTTTATGTTTTGAATTATTTGCTCATTGAATAAAAAGCCTCTAACTAAATCTTCATCATGACCTGGTGTTCTCATAGTTATAGATAAGCTTTTTGTTAACCATTCATCTTTTTCTTTATATTTTAAGGAAATCTCTAAAGGTTCTTCGATGGATATTAAATCTTCAATATTCTCAAATTTATTCTTTATAAATTTTGTAACTTTGTATTTTGAATTCATATTATTATTTAAGTGGATATTTTTTTTTTAATATTAATTTATTAATAAATATTGCTAATAAAATAATAATTATACATCCAGTAATAACTGGAAAAATTAAATAATCATAAGAGACACTTCCTATTATTACCAGTATAGGGTTTCCACCAGCAGGAGGGTGCACTACATCGAGCAAAATCATTAAAAAAATTCCTATACCAACAGCAAATGCAATACTTATATAAATTGGCAATGGTATTAAGTTTACAAAAAAAACACCAACGCTTGCAGATACAAGATGACCAAAAAAAACATTCTTTGGTTGTGCAAATGGACTTTCAGGAAAACCAAATAACAAAACCATAGAGGACCCAAAAGATGCTGCAATAAATAAACCAAATGGACTTTTGTAAGTTAGAATAGCTAATATTCCAATTGTAAGTGTTGAAAAGAAACCTGCAATAAAAGCTTTTTTCAAAAGTTTTTTTTTCAATTTAGTCATTAATAGCTTTTAAGAGAGTTCGTACAGGAAGAAGCAAGCATTCTTTTCTGGACTCGTGTTTTTTATCAAAGAGTTCTTTAAAATTATTCCATTTTTTTTCTAAAGTGAATTTAGTATTTTCAAATATCTTTTCACAAGATGCTATGAAGTTTTTGATTTCATCTAAATTTTCATTTTTTACACTCTGTGAAAGTAGGCTTACTGAAGCTTGGCAGTAGACACATGACTTACATTGATAACCCATATCAATTATTTTATTATTTTTAATTACGAGACTAATTTCCATTTCATCTCCACATATGGGATTTTTATTTTTTGATTTATGGGTGTAATTATCAATTACTCTGTTGTTCTCAGTATTTGAGGCTATTTCTAAAATCTTTAAATCCATATTATTTCTTTAAAACGATTATTAATGTTTTATATTTTCTTTGATGGATCATAACAAGATTTTAGGTGTTGTACTAGCAGGCGGAAAGTCCAAAAGATTTGGTGAGGATAAATCTCAAGTAAAATTACATGGAAAAATATTAATTGATTATATTCTATCTGAAATAATGGATCAATTTAATGAAATTTTGGTTGTAACAAACAATCCAATTAGATTTAAAGACTCAAGCAAGATATTAACTACAAAAGATTTTGAAGAGGGGTTAGGACCTTTAGGTGGTATTTTAACAGCCATGAAATGGATAAAAGATCAAAAAAAAGATTATGAATGGATTTCAACGTTTCCTTCAGACACACCTTTTTTTACAAATAAAGAATTGAAAATTTTTTATGAAAATATTGATATTAAAAAAAGTAAATTATTTTTTATTAAAAATAAAGAAACAAGACACAATATATTTGGACTCTGGTCTTTAGATTTATTAAAAAAACTGGAGACAGATCTTCAAAAAGGAGAGAGAAAAGTGGAAGTGTGGGCTGATACTGTTGGAGTGGAAACAATTAATATTGAATATGAGAAAAGAGACCCTTTTTTTAACATTAATACTAAAGAAGATTTAGAAAAAGCTTATAAGATAATGGAAAATGATTAGTTATAAAAAATCAAGAAACATACTTAAAAAATCAAAAATTAAAATAGATAATGAAATTTTAAAAACTGATATTTGCATTAATAGAGTTTCGGCAGAGAATATTTTTTCAAAAGTAAATAATCCTGCAGCAAATAATGCTGCTTTTGATGGATATGTGATAAATTCAAAAGATACCAAAAATTTAAATAAAAAAAAAAATAAATTATTTAAGATTTTAGGAACAATTGCAGCTGGGGATAAATCAATAAAAAAAAAATTTAAAAAATTTCAAACTTTTGAAATAATGACAGGTTCAATTATACCAAAAGGTTTTGATACAATTATACCAGTTGAGCAAGTTGTTTTTTACCCAAATAAAAAAAAACCAGAATATATTGTCATTGATAAGAAAATCAAAAAATATCAGCACATAAGATTCAAAGGTACTGATTTTAAAAAGAATGATTTACTAGTTAAAAAAGGAACTATTTTACAATCAGGTCATATTTTGGCTTTTAAATCTTTAGGGATTAACTCAATAAAAGTAAAAAAAAAACCAAATATATTATTTTTTTCAACAGGCAACGAAATATCTAATAAAGACAAGATTCCAGAATGGAAAGTTAGAAATTCAAATAGTTATTACATACAATCTTTAAACAATAATTTTCTATTTAATTTTAAAAATGGAGGAATACTAAGAGACAAACATGAAATTAAATTTGAAAAAATAATTAAAAAATCATTTAATTCAAAGATTGATATTATTCTTACGTCTGGCGCAGTATCAGCTGGAAAATTTGATTTTATTCCTAGTGTTGTTAAAAAGTTTAAACTTTCAAATTATTTTAAAGGTGTTCAAATAAGACCTGGTAAACCAATTTTATTTGCTAAATTAAAAAGCAAAAACAAAGTCATCTTTGGTCTTCCAGGAAATCCGATCTCCTCTGCTGCATGTTTTAGGTTTTTTGTTTATCCGTATTTACAAGAGATATTAGAAATTTCAGAGGAAAAACCTTTAAAAGCAATTTTAAAAAACCAATTTATAAAAAAAAAGAATTTTACAAGATTCGTTAAAAGTAAATTTAATACAACTAAAAATGGTAAAATTGAAACTGAAATTTTGAAAGGGCAAGAGTCTTTTAGAATTCAATCATTTGTAAAATCAAATATTTGGACTTTGTTACCCTCAGGTAAATCTAAATTTAAAAAAGGTGATATTGTTGATTGTTATTTTCCAAATCATTCTCAAAAGATTTTAATCTAGTTAGAGTAATTTTTGTTGTAGTTCAAACTAATTAGAATTAAACATCTGAATATGATTGAGCTTAAAAATGAAAAAATAGCTGTGCCTGTTGTTTTATTTGCCGGTCTTCTATGGTCCTTTGGCCCATTAGTTGTAAGATATATGAGTGACCCTCACATGGTACCTTGGCAATATATTTTTGGAAGAGGTTTGACAATTTTTATTATTTTAAATTTATATTTGTATTTTGAAGAGGGAATAAATTTTTATAAAAATTATAAAAAAGTAGGGAAATCTGGACTTGTTGGTGGAATTGGGCTTGGAATAGCAATGATTTCTTTTATTTATTCAATTACCAATACTTCTGCGGCTATTACTCTTTTATGCTTAGCTGCTATGCCTTTTTTTACAGCTTTATTGGCTTTCTTATTTTTAAAAGAAAAAATTTCACTAAATGTTTGGATATCAATAATTATTGCCACTATAGGAATTATAATAATGGCTGTAGGAAATACTGAAAAAAATTCTTTAATTGGATTTGTTTTTGGAATCACGTCATCTATAGGTTTTTCAATATTTTCAGTAACTCTCAGATGGAGAAAAGAAACTCCTAAATTTACCACTGTTGCAGTTGCTGGCTTATTTTGCTTTTTAATAGCCACGATAATGATTTTAGCTAAAGGCCAACCATTTTTTGCTACAAGTTATAATAGCGCAATGTTTTCATTACACGGAACCATAGTATGTTTGGGCCTTATTTTATATTCGATTGGATCAAAAGCTATTCCAGCCGCTGAACTAACTTTATTATCTTTGACTGAAGTTATTGGTGGAATTTTTTGGGTATGGTTGCCACTTTTTGGTATAAATGAAGTTCCATCAACAAATACAATTGTTGGTGGTTTTTTTCTTTTTGTGTCACTAATTTATTACAGTCTTATTATGCGATGGAATAAAAGATACATTGCTTTAAATTAAAATTTTAAATATTTATGGAACGACCTGAT
>JADHRF010000038.1 GCA_016777565.1 Pelagibacteraceae bacterium | reverse complement strand
TAATTATCATTTTATTTAAAGCAGCTATGTAAGCATTAGCTGATGCTACTAATGTATCCGTATCTGCTGCTTGACCAACTGTTGTTTTGCCATTTTCCTCAATACGAACACTTACTGTTGCTTGTGCATCAGTTCCTTCAGTTACCGCGTGCACTTGATACAATTGTAAATTTACATCATGTGGATATAAATTCTTTATACATTTAAAAATAGCATCTACAGGACCATCTCCTGTTTCTGATGCTGATTTAATCTGTCCATCTATATCCAACTTCATATCTGCCTTTTGGGGCTCACCCGTTCCAGCAAAAACCTTTAAAGATTTTAAAATAATTTTATTTGCTTTATTATCTACAACTAAACTGTCATCTACTAATGCAATAATATCTTCATCATAGATGTGTTTTTTCTTATCAGCTAAAATTTTAAATTTTCCAAAAGCATTCTCTATTACGTCATCCGTTAGGTCAGCGTAACCTAGGCTAATTAGTTTATCTTTAAAAGCATGTCTTCCTGAATGTTTGCCCATGACTAATGAGGTTTGTTTTACACCCACACTTTCTGGAGTCATTATTTCATAAGTATTTCTATTTTTTAACATTCCATCCTGATGGATACCTGACTCATGTGCAAATGCATTTTTTCCTACAATCGCTTTATTAAATTGTACAGGAAAACCCGTAACGTTAGATACCAACTTAGAAGCTTTACTTAATAATGTCGTATTAATTCCAGTTTCATAAGGCATTAAATCATTTCTGGTTCTAATTGCCATTACAACTTCTTCTAAAGCTGCATTACCCGCTCTTTCACCAATACCATTAATTGTACATTCAATTTGTCTTGCACCCGCTTGCACTCCAGCCAAAGAGTTTGCTACTGCTAAACCTAAATCGTTATGGCAATGAGTTGATAAAATAGCTTTATCAATATTAGGAACTTTGTTTAACAATGTTTCAATAATTTTTGTAAACTCTGACGGAACTGTATATCCAACTGTATCTGGTATATTAATAGTTTTAGCTCCAGATTTAATTGCAAGTTCAACAGTTTTACACATGTAATCCATGTCGGTTCTTGTTCCATCCTCACAAGACCACTCAACATCATCTGTCAAGTTTCTTGCATAAGTTACATGTTCTTTAATTGACTCATAAACTTGTTCAGGGGTTTTATTTAATTTATGTTTCATGTGAAGTGGACTTGTAGAAATAAAAGTATGTATTCTAAATCTTGGTGCATGTTTTAATGCCTCGTAACATCTATCAATATCTTTTTTAGAATGTCTTGCTAATCCACAAGGAATTGATTTTTTTAAAACTTTACTGATCGCTGATACCGCTTCAAAATCTCCAGGAGAGGCAATTGGAAAACCTGCTTCAATTATATCGATACCTAACTCATCAAATACTCTTGAAATTTGAATTTTTTCTTCAAGACTCATAGATGCTCCAGGTGATTGTTCACCATCACGCATCGTTGTATCAAATATAAAAACTCTATCTTTGTTTGCCATAACTATAAATTTTTGGAAAATCTATCATACAATCTCTATTAGAAATTGCAAAATGTTTATGAAATTAAGATATTTTAATTAGCTCTTATCGCTATCCACTAGTTTCTTTTTACCAATCCAAGGCATCATTGCTCTTAAATTCGCTCCCACTTTTTCAACTGGATGTTCAGCTAGTTTCGCTCGAGTTGCAAGAAAGTTTTTTTGTCCATTTTTACACTCTTCCATCCATTGTTTAGTGAATTTTCCAGACTGAATATCAGCTAGAACTTCTTTCATTCTTTTTTTAGTCTCTTCTTTATTCACTACTCTTGGTCCAGACTCATACTCACCATATTCAGCAGTATTAGAGATTGAATAATTCATGTTAGCTATTCCACCTTCATAAATTAAATCAACTATCAATTTTACTTCATGAACAGTTTCAAAATATGCCATTTCTGGTTCATAACCTGCTTCAACTAAAGTTTCATATCCATTTTTAATTAACTCAACAAGTCCACCGCATAAAACTGTTTGTTCACCAAATAAATCTGTTTCAACTTCATCTTTAAAAGTTGTTTCGATAATTCCAGATCTGCCACCACCTACTGCGGATGCATATGACATTGCAAGATCTCTTGCTTTGCCTGAGCCATTTTGATGAACTGCAAATAAACATGGTACTCCTCCACCTTTTTCATACTCACTACGAACTAAATGTCCTGGTCCTTTTGGAGCAACCATAAAAACATCTAAATCTTTTCTAGCTTTAATTAAGTCATAGTGGATATTTAATCCATGAGCAAAAGCAATTGAGGTACCCTCTCTAACTCTTTGTTCTATATGGTTTTTATAAATTGAAGCTTGTAATTCATCTGGAGTTAAAATCATAACAACATCAGCCCATTCAGCAGCATCAGATAAATTCATTACTTTCAATCCTTTTGACTCAGCTTTTTGAATACTTGAAGACCCATCTCTTAATGCAACAACAACTTCTTTAACTCCACTATCTTTTAAATTCAATGCATGAGCATGACCTTGACTTCCATAACCAAAAATGGCAACTTTTTTATCTTTTATAAGATTTACATCAGTATCTTTTTCATAAAACATTTTCATAATTTTCTCCTAATTAATTAGTTAAATACTTTATCTCCTCTTGTCATTGCAACAGCACCAGTCCTAGAAATACTAACTAGTCCGAATTTTTTTAAATTTTTTGCCATTATATCTATTTCTCTTCTTAATGCTGTTATTTGAATAACATTTGATTTTTTTGTTTTATCCAATATTACAGCATTGTACTTTTTACAAGCATTAATAGCTTTTTTAATATTATTTGAATTGCCTACTACTTTAAATAAAGCCATTTCTTTAAATAATACACTTTTATCATTTCTTTTAAAATCAGCTACCTTATGAACTGGAACTAATTTTTTTAATTGAAGTTTAATCTGATCAATTACTTGGGGTGTTCCAGTTGTGACAATGGTAATTCTTGATATGTTTCTTTTTGCGTCAATCTCAGCAACTGCTAAAGACTCAATATTGTATCCTCTGCCAGAAAATAGTCCAACAACTCTCGCTAAAACACCTGTTTCATTATCTACCCAGACAACAATAATATGTGTGTCTGATTTTTGTTTTTTTGAAGAGACGCTATACGCTGATTTTGGATTTGTCATAATTAAACTAATGCTTTTCCCTTACCAGTAATCTTATTCTCTTTTTTTTCACTTGGTCCAAGTATCATTTGGTTATGAGGTTTACCAGATGGGATCATTGGAAAACAATTTTCATTTGGGTCTACACGGCAATCAAAAATTACGGGGCCATCAAATTCGACCATTTCCTTAATTTTCTCATCTAGTTCATCTGGTTTATCAGCTTTAATACCTTTACATCCATACGCTTCCGCCATCTTTATAAAATCAGGTAAAGCTTCTGAATAACTCTCTGAATAATTCTTTTCATGCAACAACTCTTGCCACTGTCTAACCATTCCCATGTATTGATTGTTTAGGATAAAAATTTTAATTGGTAAATTATATTGAACTGCAGTTGACATCTCTTGCATTGTCATCAAAACTGATGCTTCTCCAGCAATATCAATAACTAATTTTTTTGGGTGGGCTATTTGTACACCAACTGCTGCTGGCAAACCATATCCCATAGTGCCAAGTCCACCAGAAGTCATCCAACGATTTGGTTTATTAAATTTATAATGTTGTGCTGCCCACATTTGATGCTGACCAACCTCTGTTGTAATAAATGTGTCTTTATCTTTTGTGATTTCGTAAAGTCTTTGAACCGCATGTTGTGGTTTAATTGTTACATCGCTATTCTTAAAATCTAGTGAATTTTTAGTTCTCCACTTTTGAATTTGTTCCCACCATTTAGCTATTTTTTGTTTATTTGATTTTTTTAAGTTGATATTTTTCTTTTTCAAAGTTTTATTTATTCCTTTAAGTACATCCTTGACATCTCCAACTAGAGCTAAATCAACTTTAATAATTTTGTTTATAGAAGAAGGGTCAATATCAATATGAACTTTTTTTGATTTAGGAGAAAACTCGTCAATTTTACCAGTTATTCTATCATCAAATCTTGCTCCAATATTTATTAGTAGATCACAGTCATGCATTGCATTGTTGGCCTCATATGTTCCATGCATTCCTAACATTCCTAAAAACTGATTGTCATCTCCTGGATAAGCACCTAAGCCTTGTAAAGTTGAAGTAATTGGAAAACCAGTTAACTCAACAAGTTCTCTTAAAACTTCACTTGCTTCTGGACCTGAATTAATTACCCCACCACCAGAATAAATAATTGGTTTTTTTGATTTATTCATTAAATCAATTAATTCTTCTATATTTTTTTGTGAAAAATAATTTAAAGATTTTCCATTTAATTTTTTTTTATCTTTTGGTTTTGAGTAGCTTGTTTTAGCAAATTGAATATCCTTGGGTATATCTACTAAAACTGGGCCAGGCCTTCCTGTTGTAGCAACTTTAAAAGCTTCATGGAGAGTCTTTGATAAATCTTTAATATCTTTTACTAGCCAGTTATGTTTTGTACATGGTCTTGTAATTCCCGTGGTATCACATTCCTGAAAAGCATCAGTTCCTATTAAATGTGTTGGTACTTGACCTGATATACATACTAGTGGAACTGAATCCATGTACGCATCTGTTAAAGCTGTAACAACATTAGTAGCGCCCGGTCCTGAAGTTACCAAGACGACACCTGGTTTTCCAGAAGATCTGGCATAACCTTCTGCAGCATGCCCCGCACCTTGTTCGTGTCTTACTAAAATATGTTTAATTGAGTTATGATTTTTTAACTCATCATAAATTGGCAAAACCGCTCCACCTGGATAACCGAAAATAAATTCAACACCTTGATCCTCAAGACATTTGAATACAATTTCAGCACCTGAATATATTTTTGACATTTATGCAATCTAGCTGAAGTTGTGCTGATTGGTCAAGGTTAACTACAAAATTTCTAAATTTTTTTTAAAAATTTATTTAGTCCATCTGACTCTATTTTGTTCCAATCCTTCATATTGCCCCTTCCCCATGTGGACTGTCTTTTAGCATATTGCCTTGTCTTTATTGATATTTTTTCAATAACCTCAATTATTTCTATTTTTTTTTCTAGATAGCTTCTTATTTCTTCAATTCCAATAGCTTTTGAAGCAGTCTTAGCTTTTGGAACTTTAAGTTTAATAAATCTTTTAACCTCTGAAATTGCTCCTTTTTTTATCATATCTTTTACTCTAATATTAATTTTCTCAATCAGCCCCACTCTTGGATAGTCTAAGTAAATTTTATAAAAGTTCTTATTTTCAAATTTAGACTGTGTGTTTTTAAACCAATCATAGATAGATTGTTTGGTAAATAATTTTACTTCATAAGCACGAATTACTCTTTGAGTGTCAGAAGAATTAATTTTATTTTTTGATAACGGGTCAAGTTTTATTAATTTTGAAAAAAAACTTTTAGATCCAATTTTCTTGTGCAATGATCTTACTTTAGCTCTTAATTTAATTGGAATGTTTGGGATACTCACTAAACCATCAGTTAAAGCCTTAAAGTATAAACCAGTCCCTCCCACAATAATTGGTATTTTCTTTCTTTTTTTAATCTCTAAAATTTTTTTATGAACTAACTTTAACCAATTTCCTGTAGAAAAATTTTTTTTAACACTTTGAAATCCATACAAATGATGTTTAATATTTTTATAATCTTTCTGGAAAGGCCTGGCTGATAAAATTTTTAACTCTTTATACACCTGCATACTATCTGCATTTATAATCTCTCCATTAATCTTTTTAGCAAGTTTAATTGCAAAACTAGATTTTCCAGATGCTGTCGGTCCAAAAATAAGAATAATTTTGGATTTTAAATCCATAGATTAATCTAATTTAACACCAATATATCTTCTTTGATTTTGGCTATTATAAATGACCAGTAAAATAGTTTTTTGATTACTATTTAAAACTTGTTGTACTGCTTGAGTTAAATCATTAGCTTTTTTTATTTTTTTCTTTTGAGCTTCTAAAATTATACTATTTACTTCAATAGAATTAAATAAAGGACTATCGTTTTCAATCTTAGTTATAACTAAACCTAAAGTTTGGTTAGGCAAGTTTCTAGATTTAATATCTTCTTTTGAAATTTCTCTTACTGTTATTTTTAAATCTTTAATTTCTATCTCTTTTGGGTTTTCTTTTTTTTCTGCTACCTTAAAGTCTTCTGATGTTTCTAATCTTCCAAGAGTAACGGTTTTAATTATTTCTTTTTTATTTCTCCAAATTTTTACTTCGACTTTTTTTCCAACCTCAGTCCTTGCAACAATGATTGGAAGTTGTTTCATTTCATCAATTTTTTCACCATTAAATTCTAAAATAATATCACCAGCTTTAACCCCAGCCTTATCTGATGGGCTGTTTTCAGCTACACTAGCTACTAGTGCACCTCTTGGTTTGTCTAATTTTTCAATATCAGCAATTTCTTTTGTAACATCTTGAATTCTTACTCCTAGCCATCCTCGTTTAGTTTCTCCAAATTCAATTAATTGATCAATAACTATTTTTGCACTGTTGGATGGTATCGAAAAACCAATTCCTACATTACCACTTCTTCCAAGAATGGCTGTGTTAATTCCTATCACATCCCCATTCATGTCGAATAATGGTCCACCAGAATTTCCTTGATTAATTGATGCATCTGTTTGAATATAATCTTCATATCTTGACAAGCCTATTGAACGATTTCTAGCTGAAATAATTCCTGAAGTTACTGTGCCTCCTAAACCAAAAGGATTTCCAATTGCAATTACCCAGTCACCTATTCTTGCTTTATCTGAGTCACCAAATTTTGCAGGAATAAATTTTTCTTTTGTCACAATTTGTAAGACCGCAATATCAGATAAAGGGTCTGCTCCAATAACTTTTGCTTCAAATTTTTTTCCTCCATTAATCTGAACAACAATATCCTTAGCATCTTGGATCACATGATTATTTGTAATAACAATACCTTTTTCATCTATAATAAATCCAGATCCTAAGGCAGCAGATTGTCTTTCTTGCGGAGTTCCAAATTCTTTAAACATATCTTCAAATGGTGAACCTGGTGGAAACTGAAAAGGAAATGGATTTGATTGGGTTGTAACAATTGTTGTTGTTGAAATATTTACCACTGATGGCATTAACTTTTCAGCTAAATCTGCAAATGAACCGGGGATATTCTGTGAAAATGATTTTGATTGTAAACTTAAGGTAAATATAATTATTAAAAAAATTGTCTTTATTTTATTCATTTTAGTTCATCATATAATAAATGATTATAAAGCCTAAGATAGCAAAAATTAATCCACCAGTTCTTAATTGATTATCTTTTACAATTTCTAATTTTCTAATCATATTTTTCATTTTTGATGGAAATATGGCATACAAAACACCCTCAATGAATAAAAATAGTCCGAAGGCTATTATCAATTCCTTCATACAAAGATTATTCTTTTATTGGTTTGATATTTCCAAAAAATTTGAAGAACTCACTATCAGGTGATAAAATTAAAGATGTCTCACCACCAATTAAAGCTTTCTCATAAGCTTGCATTGCTCTGTAAAATGCAAAAAATTCTGGATCCTGTCCAAAAGCAGCAGCAAAGATGTTGTTTCTTTTACCGTCTCCTTCCCCTTTCATGATCTCTGAGTCTTTGTTTGCATTTGCTAAAATTACAGAAACTTCTTTATCCGCTGTTGATGTAATTGTGACCGCCATCTCCGCACCTTTAGCTCTAAATTCTTTAGCCTCTCTCTCCCTCTCAGTTTGCATTCTTCTATAAATTGCATCACTATTTGCTTGAGGAAGGTCTGCTCTTTTAATTCTTACGTCTACAATTTTAATTCCAAAGTTTTCCGCTTCAGCATTTACACCTTCTTGAATTAACGCCATTTGTTTAGTTCTATCTATAGAAAGTAAAGTTTGTAATTCTTGTTGACCAAGAACATTTCTTATTCTTGAATTAATAATTGTTGCTAATCTTGATCTTGCAACTCTTTCATTTCCTACTGAGATATAAAACTTCAAAGGATCAATTATTTGAAATCTTGCGAAAGCATCTACGATCAATCTTTTTTGGTCAGAGGCAATAACTTCCTCTGGTGGTGTGTCTAGATTTAAAATTCTTTTATCCAAATAAACAATGTTCTGTATAAATGGAATTTTAAAATTTAGACCAGGTTTTGAGATTATTCTTTTTGGATCTCCAAATTGTAGAACGATCGCCTGATTAACTTCTTTAACAACAAATATTGAAAAGAAAGCTGTTGCAGCTATTGCAACGATTATACCAGCTATAATTTTTCCAAAATTCATTTTAATTTTTCGCTTTCTTTTTTAATTCAGGTAAAGGTAAATATGGCACTACGCCTGAGCCTGCATTTTTTTCAATTATGACTTTATCAATATCAGCTAAAACTTTCTCCATTGTTTCTAAATACATTCTTTCTTGAGTTACTTGTTTTGCATTTTTATATTCATTATATATCGCTAGAAATCTACTTGCTTCACCCTCTGCTTTAGCAACAACTTCTTTTTTATATGCCTCAGCTGCTTGTAAAATTTTTTGGGCTTCACCACGTGCTCTTGGAATTACATCATTAGCATAAGCTTCAGCTTCATTTTTTGATCTTTCCATGTCAGCTCTTGCAGCTTGTACATCTCTAAATGCATCAATTACTTGGTCTGGTGGATCAGCTTTTTGAGTTTGTACTTGAGTAATTTGAATACCACTATTGTATTCATCTAAAATTTTTTGGATAATTTCTTGTGTATCTGTCTCAATAACCGCTCTTCCTTCAGTTAAAATAGGCTGAATATTAGATCTAGCAATTACTTCTCTCATTGCAGTTTCTGCCGCAGCTTTGACAGTTCCTTCTGGATCTTGGATTTTAAATAAAAAATTTCCCGCATCTTTAATAACCCAAAACACTGAAAAATCTATGTTCACAATATTTTCATCTCCAGTAAGCATCAAACTTTCTTGTGGAACATCAGCTACTCCACCTGCTGATGAAAATCCACTATCTCTTTCAGATCTAAAACCAATGTCTATTCTATTAACTTTTGTAACTTTTGGAGTTAAAACAGATTCAACAGGGAAAGGTATGTGATAATTTAAACCAGGTTGAGTTGTTTTAACAAATTTTCCAAATCTTAAAACTACACCTTGTTCATCTGGTAACACTCTATAAAGAC
>JADHRF010000005.1 GCA_016777565.1 Pelagibacteraceae bacterium | reverse complement strand
GCTTCTGCTGGTGCGACTATATAATATGTAGGTAAAGCATATTCTGTATGGGGTAACGAGATATCAATTATCTCAGCACCTTCTTCTTTCAAAATTTTTTTACCTTTTTCCCAAAGATCTTCAATTTCTTTAGGCATACCATCAACTCTATATTCTTGAGGAATTCCTATTTTTAAACCTTTTATATTTTTTGTTAAATTTTTAGAATAATTTTCTTTTTTTTTATTAATAGATGTAGAATCTTTTGAGTCAAATCCAGCCATAGCCTCTAACATTAAAGCACAATCTGAAACTGTTTTTGTCATTGGGCCTGCTTGATCTAATGAAGAGGCAAAAGCAACGATTCCCCATCTTGAGCAAAGTCCATAAGTAGGTTTTAATCCGACTGTACCTGTAAATGAAGCTGGTTGTCTTATAGAGCCACCGGTATCAGTTCCAATTGTAGCTGGCGTAAGATCAGCAGCTAGAGCGCTAGCGGAACCTCCTGACGATCCTCCAGGAACAGTATTTTCTTTAACTGGGTTAATAACATTTCCAAAAAAACTGGTCTCATTTGAAGAACCCATTGCGTATTCGTCACAGTTTAACTTTCCTAAAAGAAATGCCCCTTCCGACCATAAATTTTTTGTAACTGTTGACTCGTAGTTTGGAACAAAATTTTCTAGCATCTTACTTGCAGCAGTAGTTTTTACACCGTTTGTACAAAATAAATCTTTAACAGCAAGAGGCATGCCAGGCAATAAACCTTCATAATTTTGCTTTTGATCGAAATTTTTTGCATTAGTTATTGCCGAGTCACAACACTCAGTAATAAATGAATTAAGTTTTTTTCCTTTTTTAATATTTTGTACGTAAGCTAACGTTAATTCTTCAGACTTAATTTCTTTTTTTTTAATTAGATTAACATTTTCTTTTAAGCTATTTTTAGTTAAATTTGTCATTTACTCTATAACCTTAGGTACGATAAAAAAATCTTCATTTTTATTTGGTGCGTTTTCTAAAATTTGATCTCGTATATTTCCATCATTAACTTTATCCTCTCTTGATCTTAACGAAGTGTCTAGAATTGAGCTTAATGGTTTTACATTATCTGTGTTGGCATTGTTTAGTTTTTCAATAAATTTAAAAATATTAGATAAATCTTTTGATAAATTGTCTATTTTTTTATCATCTAATGAAATCCTAGCTAATTTAGCGGTATGTTTAATTTTATCTTTATCTATGGACATTTGTGATCTATGTTATTTAGGAATCTAATAACATAAATTATAACACAATCATGCTGGATATTGAAGAATTCGAAAAAAAAATAGATAAAAAATCACGATTAATAGGGATTGATCCAGGAAAGAAACGAATAGGCATAGCTATATGTGATGAAAATAAAATTATTGCTACACCTTATACAACGATTATTAAAAATAATTTTTCAGATTTGATGATTGAAATAAATAAAATTATTAGTGAAAATGATATTAAAGGTATCATTATTGGTAACCCTATTAACTTAGATGGATCTTTTAGTAATTCATCTCAATCCGCAAAAGATCTTGCAATTAATCTATCAAAAAATATTACAATACCTATCGCAATGTGGGATGAAAGACTCTCAAGTAGAGGTGCATTTAATCTATTCAATGATTTAAATGTTAATACGACTAAAAAGATAAGTAAATTAGATGAAAATTCTGCGGCTTTTATTCTTCAGGGTGCTTTGGACTATTTAAAGAGATAAATTACTTGATCTACTAGCACAAAAGGCCTATAGAGTTGATTTTAATGGCAGTTCCAAAAAAGACTTCAGCTATTAAAAG
Organism: Pelagibacteraceae bacterium; assembly: GCA_016777565.1. Classification (GTDB taxonomy): domain Bacteria; phylum Pseudomonadota; class Alphaproteobacteria; order Pelagibacterales; family Pelagibacteraceae; genus Pelagilacustribacter. Next base: position 39,547 of record JADHRF010000005.1, on the reverse strand, counting down.
CACCTCCCAGCATCTACTAGGTATTCAAAATTTATCAATTATAGAGTCTAAAAAAATTCTTGAAGAAGCAAAAGCCTTCATATCACTAAATAGAAGTGCATCAAAAAAATTAGACATTCTGAGAGGTAAAACTCAAATCAATTTATTCTTCGAACCTTCGACAAGAACACAAAGTTCATTTGATTTAGCTGGAAAAAGACTAGGTGCTGATGTGATGACTATGAACGTAAGTAATTCAGCCCTAAAAAAAGGTGAAACTTTAATGGATACAGCTATGACTTTAAATGCAATGCACCCGGACATAATTGTGATAAGACATCAAGATTCAGGAGCACCTAATTTACTTTCACAAAAAGTTAATTGTGCTGTAATTAACGCAGGTGATGGACAAAGAGAACACCCTACTCAAGCTTTATTAGATGCATTGACTATAATAAATCGTAAAGGAAAAATTGAAGGACTAAAGATTGCAATCTGTGGAGATATTCTTCACTCACGTGTGGCTAGATCAAATATTTATTTAATGAATATGTTAGGCGCAGAAGTAAATGTAATAGGTCCAAAAACTTTAATGCCTTCATCAGTTGAAAGATTAGGTGTTAAAAGTTTTACTGATATGAAAAAAGGATTAGATAAATGTGATATCGTAATGATGTTAAGATTGCAGAATGAAAGAATGCAAGGAACATTTTTACCATCGAAAAGAGAATATTATGAATTTTTTGGTCTAACTCCAGAAAAATTAAGGTTTGCAAGTAAAGATGCTTTAATAATGCATCCTGGTCCAATGAATAGAGGTGTCGAAATAGATACAAAACTTGCAGATGATATAAACGTGAGTCTTGTTAAGGAACAAGTTGAATTAGGTGTAGCAGTAAGAATGGCGTGTTTAAAGATTTATTGTAAATAAAATGAAAGAAAAAATATTAATTAATGCACGTATTATAGATCCTTCTCAAGGAATGGATGAAAAAGGTTCTGTTCTTATTGATGATAAGGGAAAAATTAAAGCAATAGGAAAAAATATAAAAAAAATTAATGAGCCTTCAGCGGAAATTATAGATATAAAAAATCGCATTGTAATTCCAGGAATTGTTGACATGAAAGCTTTTGTTGGAGAGCCTGGGTATGAATATAAAGAAAATTTCAGAACATTAAGCCAAGCAGCATTAGCTGGAGGTGTAACCTCTGTTGTTACTATGCCGAACACAAAACCAATTATCGATAATGTTTCTATGGTAGACTTCATAATTAGAAGAGGAAGAGACAAAGCATCTGTAAATTTATTCCCTTGTGCTTCTTTAACAAGAGATATTTCTGGAAAAGAAATGTCTGAGTTTGGTCTCCTCTCAGCAAAAGGTATTATTGGATTTACAGACGTTGCAAAAACAGTCCAAAATACAGAAACAATGGCAAGAATAATGGATTATGCATCAGATATAGGTGTTTTAATCATGCAACATGTCGAAGATTATGAACTTTCAAAAAATGGGTGTATCAATGAAGGTGAAGTGTCAACCAGATTAGGATTAGGTGGAATTTCGTATATAGCAGAAAAAATAATCATTGAGAGAGATTTGTCTTTATTGAATGAATTTCCATGCAGATATCATGTAAACCAAATTTCTTCAAAAGAATCACTTAACGTTATTAAAAGAAATAAAGAAAAGGGATTGAACTTTAGTGTTGGTGTGTCTATTAATAATCTTTCACTAAATGAAAATGATATTGGTGATTTTAAAACTTTTTTAAAACTCTCACCTCCTCTTCGGTTAGAAGACGATAGAGTCGCATTAGTAGAGGGAATAAAATCAGGGTTAATTGATGTAATTGTCTCTGATCATACACCTGTGGACGAGGAGGGAAAAAGATTACCCTTCGCACAAGCTGCTGTAGGAGCAGTAGGAATTGAAACTCTTTTACCTTTGGCTTTAGAAATGCACCACAATGAATCATTGCCACTGACAAAAATAATTGAAACTTTAACAATAAATCCAGCAAATATTTTAAAAATAAACAAAGGTTCATTAAAAAAAGGTTCAGATGCAGATATATGTGTTTTTGATCTAGATGAACCATGGATGGTTAATGGAGATGATTTAAAATCAAAATCGAAAAACACTTCTATTGAAGGCAGAAAACTTCAAGGAAAAATTCAAATGACCTTTTTAGGCGGAGAGGTAGTATTTAAATCTTAGTGAGTTTAGAAATTTTATATTTAGCCTTCTATTCTTATTTCTTAGGATCAATACCTTTTGGTCTAATTTTAACAAAAATTTTTTTAAAAAAAGACCTTCGAGATATAGGTTCTGGAAATATTGGAGCTACAAACGTACTTAGGACAGGTAAAAAAATTTTAGGAGCTTCGACTTTATTTTTAGATGCTTCTAAGGCTTATGTAGTAATAATTATAACTTATAAATATTTTACAGATTATGTTTATTTATCAGCACTCTTGTGCTTTCTTGGTCATATATTTCCCATTTGGTTGAATTTTAAAGGAGGAAAAGGAATAGCAGTATTTCTTGGGGTACTTTTTGCGTTGTCAATTAATTATGGAATGATTTTCATAATTTGTTGGGCTGTAATTTTATATTTAACAAAGTATTCCTCAGCATCATCGTTAATATCGACTGGAATTATTTTTTTTTATTCAATTTATTTAAATAATTCCACAGAAAGTATATTTTTTTTTATAATACTTGTTATTACAATCTATACACATAGAGAAAATATAGTTCGGCTTAAGAATAAAACAGAAAATAAAATCAATCTTTAAGACGTTTTTTCCATTAAATTATTCTAGCGTTTGACAAAACCATCTAGATTTGTAAGTAAATGCAAATATGAATTTAGTTATTGTTGAAAGTCCTGCAAAAGCTAAAACAATCAATAAATATCTTGGAAAAGATTATTTAGTTTTAGCGAGTTATGGTCATATCAGAGATTTACCATCTAAAAATGGCTCAGTTAATCCAGAAAAAAAATTTGAGATGTTGTGGGAAATTGACTCTTTTTCTAAAAAATATTTAAAAGAAATAACTGATGCGGTTGAAGATTCAGATAAAATTATTTTAGCTACTGACCCAGATCGTGAAGGCGAAGCTATAGCCTGGCATGTTAAAGAATATTTAACTTCTAAAAAAATTCTTAAAGGTAAAACTCTTGAACGTGTAGTTTTCAATGAGATCACTAAAAATGCTATTCTAGATGCTATAAAAAAACCAAGACAAATAGAGTTACCTTTAGTAGATGCATACTTGGCTAGAAGAGCGCTAGATTACCTTGTTGGCTTTAATATATCACCAATTTTATGGACCAAGCTTCCTGGGTCTAAGTCTGCAGGTCGTGTTCAGTCAGTTGCTTTAAAACTAATTACAGAGAGAGAACATGAAATTGAATTATTTAAACCTGAGGAGTATTGGACCCTAACGTCTGAATTTACAAATACTGAAAATAAAAATATTTTCTCTAAACTTAGTTTGTTCAATGGAGAAAAAGTCGAACGTTTTTCCTTTAGAAATAAAGTAGAAATAGATAAAACATTAAGTATAATCAACAAATCAGAATTTAAAATAAAAGACATAAACTCTAAAGTTCATAAGAGAAATCCTTTAGCTCCATTCACAACCTCAACTCTTCAGCAAACAGCATCAGGAAAATTTGGGTTTGGTGCGTCAAGAACTATGCAAATCGCACAAAGACTATACCAAGGAGTCGATATTGAAGGAGAGACTACAGGACTAATTACATACATGAGAACAGATGGAACTCAATTATCAAAAGATGCGATTACTGAATTTAGAAGTCTGGTAGAAAAAGAATATGGAAAAGAATACTTACCCGATATAGCTAATAGTTACACTGGAAAAAAAGCTAAGAATGCTCAAGAGGCTCATGAGGCAATTCGTCCAACAGATATTTTAAGGAAACCAAAAGATATAAAAAAATACGTAAATTTAGATCAGTTTAAACTCTATGATTTAATCTGGAGTAGAGCTTTATCATCTCAAATGAATCCAGCAGAGTTCAATAGAAATAGTATTGTTATTTCATCAGAAGATGAAAAGATTAATTTTAAAGCTAATGGGTCTGTTGTTAAATTTGACGGATTTTTAAAGGTTTATGAGGCCCCAGAAACAGATGATGATGCCAAAAATATACTACCAGAGTGTAAAATTGGAGAAGGTGTTAACATTTTAAAATTAAATGATGAGCAGCACTATACAGATCCTCCACCAAGATACTCTGAAGCAAGTTTAGTTAAAAAAATGGAAGAACTAGGAATTGGAAGGCCATCTACTTATGCAAGTATTATATCTGTTTTGTCTACTAGAAATTATGTGGAACAAATTAATAAACGTTTCCATCCGACTGATAGGGGGAAGTTAATTTCTGCTTTTTTAGAAAAACTATTTACAAAATATGTTGATTATAATTTCACTGCCAGTTTAGAAAATCAATTAGATGATATTACAAGTGGTAAAGTTGAATGGATTAAAGTTTTAGAGGAATTTTGGAAAGATTTTTATACAAATGTTAATTCTGTTAAAGAAAAAAGAACACGTGAAGTTTTAGATTTACTTAATGAAAGTCTTGGTAATTTGATATTTGAAAGAAATGATCAGAACGTTGTTGATAGAAAATGTAAACTTTGTTCTAGTGGAGAATTAAGTCTTAAAAATAGCTTTAGAGGCGGGGCATTTATTGGTTGTTCAAATTACCCAGAGTGTAAATTTACTAGACCTTTATCCAAAGCAAAAGCAGCTGCTCAATATAATCTTGCTGAACCTAAATTAATTGGAAAAAATGATTTAGGAAAGGACATATATTTAAAAAATGGAAGATTTGGTCCCTACTTACAATATGAAAAAGAAATAGAAATTGTAAAAGAAGAAGTAAAAATAAAAAAAAAGAAAAAGAAAAAAAGTACCAAGGAGGATAACAATATGAAGAATGTGTCAATACCTAAAGGTATTGAGGTTGATAATGTAGATTTAGTTCAAGCAAAATTTTTATGTTCTTTACCTAAAGTGCTGGGACAAAATCCTGAAACTGGTCAAGATATTATTCTCAACTCTGGCAGATTTGGTCCTTATTTAAAGTGTGAAAATAAATCTGCTAGACTTGATAATGTTGAAGAAATTTTTTCAATAGGAATAAATAGAGCAATTACTTTAATAGCAGATGCAAAGCCTGGAAGGATGTCTTCTTCTATTATTAAAGATTTGGGCGAACACCCTGAAGACAAAAAACCAGTTAGAGTTATGAAGGGACAATTCGGTCCATATATAAAGTATAAGTCTTTAAATGCAACAATTCCTGAGGAAAAAGATCCTTCAGAGATTACTATAGAAGAGGCTTTAATACTTATAGAAAAAAGAAAAGAATATGATAAAAATAAGAAAAAAAAGAAAAAAAAATGAAAAAATTAATATATTCATTATTCATAATAGTATGCTCTTCAACTATATTGTATGGAGCTGATAATTGTGATGGTGCCCTCGCCAAATTAAAACCTTCATGTAATTTTGTAGGTAAAGGTGTTGAAAAAATGAAGGATTTCAGCAAAAACAATAAAACTATTGGCCAATCTTTAGAAAATGTAGGGGTAATTAAAAAAAAAGAAACTGATAAGCCAAAAAAAACTCTAAAACAAATAGCTAAAGAAAATAAGACAATTGATCAAACTATTAGAAATATGAAAAATAAAAAATAGTGTTAGCTGAAGAAAACCTTAAAAAACTAAACTTGAAATTACCAAAAGCACCTGAGCCAGTAGGTTCATATGTTGCATTTAAAAAAGTTGGTAATCTTATTTTTATATCAGGACAAGTTTCATTTGGTGCGGATGGAAATTTAATTAAAGGTAAAGTTGGTTCTGATTTAACTTTAGAACAAGGCAAAGATGCTGCAATGTGTTGTGCAATTAATATACTTTCCCAAATCAAAGCTGCTTGTAATAATGATTTAAATAAAGTTAAAAATTGCATAAAAATTACTGGATTTGTTAATTCGAATAGTGATTTTTTAGATCAACCAAAGGTAATAAATGGTGCGTCAGAACTTATTTCAAACATTTTTGGTGACAAAGGTAAGCATGCAAGAGCAGCTGTAAGTGTAAATTCATTACCTTTAGGTGCTGCAGTAGAAATTGAAGCTATTTTTGAAATTAATTAATTATTGGTCTTCCAATTGAAAAGTATCTGACTTTTTTCTTTTTCATTTGTTCATGATTGTATAGATTTCTTAAGTCATAGAGAGTAAACTTTTTCTTTTTTAATAGCTTCTTGAAATCCAGAGATTTAAACTCATCCCACTCAGTATGTAGAATTATGAGATCTGCATTTTTACATGCATCTTTAGTGTTAGAATAAAAGTAACAATTTTTTAAATTTTTAAATTCTTTTTTTTCACCAGTTGGATCGTAATAATTAATAATTGCTTTTCTCTTGTGTAAATATGGTATCATATAAAGACTAACAGCGTCTCTCATGTCATCTGTGTTTGGTTTAAAAGTTACACCTAAAAAAACAATTTTTTTATTTTTTACATTTTTACCAAAAATTTTATTTATTCTTTTAAGAAGTAAAATTTTTCTATTATAGTTTGATTTAATAACTGACTTTACAATTGATAGGTTAATTTTTACTTTGTCAGCTATAGACACTAATCCTTTAGTATCTTTAGGAAAACATGATCCACCATATGCGGGACCTGCTCTCAAGAAACGACTGCCTATTCTCGCATCAGAGCCCATACCTAAGGATATATCTTCAATATTAATTCCTGTTTTTTCACAAAGATTTGCAATCTCATTGATAAAAGTAATTTTTGTAGCTAAGAATGCATTCGATGCGTATTTAATTAATTCAGCACCTCTTCTATTTGTTTTAAAAAATTTAGCTCCTTTATTTATTAAAGGTAAATATAGATTTTTCATTATATTAAATGAGTTTGTTGAGTTCGATCCAACTATTATTCTGTCAGGAAAACGAAAATCTCTTATTGCCTCACCTTCCCTTAAAAATTCTGGATTTGAAATTATGGTGAATTTTTTTTTATTTTTAAATATTTTATCTAATAAGTCACCAGTTCCGACTGGAACAGTTGATTTAGTGACAATAATTTTTTTACTTTTTGCTGTTTTGGCTATTTGTTTTGCCGCTTTTAAAACAAAGGTTAAGTCCACGGATGAAGAGTTGCTTTTTCTGGGCGTTCCAACACATATGAAGATAATATCAGATTTATTTACACCTTCAGAAAGGCTTGAGGTAAAAAAAAGTCTTCTAGCTCGAGAATTTTCTCTAATAAGTTCATCCAGACCTGGTTCATAAATAGGAGACTCGCCGGAAATTAATTTTTCAATTTTAAATTTATTGTTGTCAACACAATGAACTGTGTGACCTATGTCTGCAAAACAAGTTCCACTTACAAGACCAACATAACCTGTACCTATCATACAAATCTTCATTTTTTATTTTCCTTAGAAATTTCTATAGTTGAATTTATATAACCATTTAATGTACCGCAGTCTAAATATTTTCCTTTAAAAATATTGCCATAAAATTTTTCACCATCATAAATTAATTGTTTAATAGCATCTGTAATATGTATTTCACCGCCTTGGCCAGGTTTTATTTTTTTCAACTTATTCATAATAATTTTTGGCAATATATATCTTCCAATAATGGCATAATTTGACGGAGCTTGATTTACAGAGGGTTTTTCTACTACATCTTTAATTTCAAAGTAATTTTTTTTCTTATTTTTTTTATCAAGAATGCCCCACCTAGAAACTGTTTTTTTATTTACAGTCTTTGTTGCGATGATAGAACCTTTGGTTTTTTTATGTAGTAAAATCATTTCTTTTGAACAATTTTTTTTAATTATCAAATCATCTGGAAATAACATCAAAAAATGTGAACCTTTTATAAATTTTTGAGATTTAAGTATGGCGTCACCTGTCCCTTTAGGCTTGTTTTGATAAACAAATTTAATCATTTTTTGATAGTTTTTTAACTTTTGAAAAGCCTGTTTGATTCTTTTATCTTTTTTTTTAGCTAATATAGATTTATAAAATTGATCGTTAAAAAAATATTTTTTAATATTATTTTTTTTTTTTGATATGATAAATATAAACTCTTTAATCCCTGCTTCAATACACTCGTCTAATATATGCTCCAAATTAGATTTACCATTTATAGGAAGTAATTCTTTAGGTGTGATACTAGAAAGTGGTAAAAGTCTTGTGCCTAATCCTGCCAATGGAATTATTGCTTGTTTTAACATAAGTTTCTTTTACTTATAAATTTCAATTAATACAAATGAAAATATTTAAAAAAAGAATTGAATTAATAAAGGAAATTTCTAAATGTAAAAAATTAGCATTTGTTCCTACAATGGGTGCATTACACAAAGGTCATATTAGCTTAATTAAAAAAGCCAAAAAGAAATCTAGTGAAATTTTAGTTTCTATATATATAAATCCTAAACAGTTTAATTCAAAAAAAGATTTTAAAAAATATCCAAGAAGGTTAAAAAAAGATATTTCAATATTAAAAAAAATTAATATAAGTTATTTGTATATTCCAAGGCACAATGATATTTATTCCTTCATTCCAAAAAATAAAATATTTCTAGATAAGTTTTCAAAAATACTTTGTGGAAAATTTAGGCCACTTCATTTTAAAGGTGTAATTAATGTAGTGAATAGATTACTGGAAATTACAAAACCTAAATTTCTTTATTTAGGTATGAAAGATTTTCAGCAATTAATATTGATTAAATCACATATAAATCGAAACAAAATAAAATCTAATATAATTCCATGTCCGACTATAAGAGATGAAAGTGGTGTTGCTATCTCTTCAAGAAATACCCAATTATCGAAAAACCAACTTCAAAAAGCGGCAAAAATTTATAAATTTATTAAGAAAAATAAAAGGAAAATTTTTCATAAAATTATAAATAAAAAGAAGAGTGAAGTAGTAAAGAATTTAACTCAATTAGGAGCAGCTAAAGTTGATTATGTTGAATGTATAAATTTAGCTAAAAAAAAATTGTGTAAAAAACCTGGAGAAAATTACAATATTTTTTTTGCTTATTATATTGGCGGTGTAAGACTGATAGATAACTTATAAAAAAACTAAGGATCCAATACCTAAAAAAGATAGAAATCCTATTACATCAGTTACAGTCGTGACGAAAACGCTAGATGCTAAAGCAGGATCAATTTTCATTTTTTTTAGCGTAACAGGAATTAAAATTCCAAATAGTCCAGCTACTATCATGTTCAGAACCATAGAAGCAGCTATAATTATTGATAGATCAATTTGTTTAAACCAAAGTTGAACAATACCTCCTGTAATAATTGCAAATATAATTCCGTTAAGTACGCCTATAAAAAATTCTTTACTAACAATTTTATTTATATTGCTACTTGATAATTCTTGAGTTGCAATAGCTCTAATAGTTACTGCAAGTGTTTGCATGCCAGCGTTACCACCCATTGATGCTACTATGGGCATTAAAAATGCTAAGGCTACAACTTTTTCAATTTCTGCACCAAAAATACTTATAACCCAAGAAGCAAGTAACGCAGTCGCCAAATTTACTAAAAGCCAATTAAATCTCCTTTTTGTTTTAACAAAGACAGTGTCAGTAATTTCTTCATCACCTACACCGGCTAGTCTTAGAACATCCTCTTCAGCTTCTTCTTGAACTACAGTAACTACATCGTCTGCAGTTATCATTCCTACTAATTTATTATTTTTATTCACAACACCAGCAGAAACTAAATTATAATTTTCAAAAGCATTACCTACTTCTTCTTTGTCCATATTTACAGAAATTAAAACTGGCATTTCTCTCATGATTAAACTCATTTTTGACTCTCTGGGCGTTCTTAGAACACGTGAAGATGGAACAATTCCTATTGGTTTAAAATCATTATCAACTATAAATATTTCTAAAAATTCTTGAGGCAAATCTTTACTCTCCCTTAAATAGTCAATTGTTTGACCAACAGTCCAATCACTTGGTATAGCCGTAAACTCTCTCTGCATAATTCGCGCAGCAGAGTCCTCTGGGTAACTAAGACCTTCTTCTAATAAGAATCTGTCTTTGGGTGGTAGTTTATCTAAAATTGAATTTTTCTTTTCTAAATCTAAATTTTCTAAGATAGCAACTGCATTATCTGACTCTAATCTTTTAATAATATTGGAAATTGAATTATTTGATAATAATTTTAGAACTTCACTTTGGATTGACTCATTTAATTCAATAAAGATTTCAGGTGCGATATTAAAAGACTCAATTTCAATAAGTTTAACTCTATTTTCTTCAGGTAAATTTTCAATTAAATTTGCTACATCAGAAGGGTGCAAATCCTTAAGTGTTTGATTAATAAATTGAAGGTCGCTACTATTTATTTTTTCAATAAAAGTGCTTATAAAATTTTTATTAAAATCGAAGTTAACTTTTTTACTACCTATCGATTTTATAAGACTCATAAAAGTACCTTTTGTATTATTTGTGAGACTATTAGTTGATCTAGTGATAAAATTCAAACTAAAATGACTTTAGAAGTAAAAGTAAGCAAAAAACTTGTCCCTTATGAGCGAGCTTATAGAGAGCTTGTAAAACGTGTAGATTCAATAAAAAAACATAAGTCTAAGGATTTATTGTGGATCCTAGAACATCCGCTAACTTATACTGCTGGGATAAGATCAAATGAAAAAGAAGTTTTAGATAAAACAATAAGTTTAATAAGAACGAATAGAGGCGGGAAAATAACCCTCCATAATCCAGGTCAAAAAATTATTTATTTTGCTTTAAATCTTAATAAACGAAAAAAAGATATTAGGAATTTAGTAAGCAATATTGAAAATAGTATTATCGAATTTTTAAAAATTTATAAAATTAAGGGTTATAAAGATAAAAAAAATATTGGCATTTGGGTGGATAAAAAAAAAATTGCGGCAATTGGAATACGAGTGACTCAATGGATAGCATATCATGGGTGTTCTATAAACATTAATAATTCTCTTGATCCTTATAAAAAAATAATTCCTTGTGGCCTTGATAATAAAAAAATTACAACAGTTAAAAAACAGATTAAAATAGATATTAAGAATGTAGAAAAAAATTTAAAAAAAATATTCGTAAAAAACTTAAAAAATATTTAAATCTTTTTTAATTAAAAAATTTTCAAAATCTTTATTGTAATTAGCCTTAAAATTATACTTAACATTATTTATCATAAATTTTATTTCATAAGCGTGTAACATTAAGTTTTTACTTTTTATAAAAACTCCACTCTTTTTTACATAATATTTATCATCACCAATTATAGAGTTTCCAATATTATAGAGTTGTTTTCTTAACTGATGCTTACGACCCGTTATAGGTCTTAATTCAACTAACGAATATTGAGCATTACTTTTTAAAATTTTAAGATAAGAAGTTGCTTTTTGAACAATTTTTCTTTTATTCTCAAACAAAATAAGTTCATCTTCTAGAAGTCTAATTTCTTTTTTAACCTCACCATAAACGACCGCTAAATAAGTCTTATGGATTTTCCTTATTCTAAATAATGAAGTAAACAATTGAGCGTATTCTCTATTCTTAGCAACAATAAGAATTCCCGAAGTTTCTTTGTCGAGACGATGAACAATAAAAGGTTTTGAATTTTCAAAATATTTTGTTCCACGCAAAGTGTCTACAACATTTTTAAACGATTTTGTTCCAGATTGAACGGCTATGCCAGATGGTTTATTGATAACTAAAAAATTTTCATTATTTTCAATAATAAAATCATCATACTTATCTCTTTCTGTATTAGTGGGAATATATTGTGTTATTATTTTTTTTTCTGATTGTTTAATTTTATCAATATTGAAGATTTCAACAACATCAGTTTCTTGTACACGATAGGAACTTTTAGTTTTTTTACCATTAACTTTAACTTGATTTTTTCGTATAATTTTTTCTATTAAACCCTGAGGTATGTCTAAAATTTTATTTTTAAACCAACGATCAAAACGAGTATTATGAAAGTCTTTTTCTACTTCAAACTTTTTGGCCATGTGAAGACTTTAAACTAAATTACTTAGTTGCTGCAACAGGTGGAGAGTCTTTTTCTTTGGTTTCAATTTTTTTTGGTTTATCAACTTTTTTGGCTTCTATATTTCTGTCAATAAGTTCGATTATTGCCATTGGGGCATCATCACCATATCTGAAGCCAGCTTTAAGAACTCTGCTATAACCTCCTTGCCTTTTTTGATATCTTGTAGAAAGTATACCAAAAATTTTTGTCACAGAACTTTTGTCCTGCAATTTTGAAAAGAGTCTTTTTTTGTTACTTAGATTATTTTTTTTTCCAATTGTAATAACTTTGTCTATTAACGGTTTTAATTCCTTAGCTTTTGGTAATGTAGTGGTTATTTGTTCATACTTAATTAGTGAATTAAGCATATTTTTAAAAAGAGCTTTTCTGTGCTCTGGTGTTTTATTTAACTTTCTATAACCTAAATTATGTCTCATTGTTTAATAATTGTTCTCTTCTAATTTTTTAGACATTTCAGCTATGTTGTCTGGCGGCCAATTGGGTATTTCCATTCCTAAGTAAAGTGACATAGTGCTCAATACTTCCTTGATTTCGTTTAAAGACTTTCTACCAAAATTAGGTGTTCTTAACATTTCAGGTTCTGTTTTCTGAACTAAATCGCCAATATAAATTATATTGTCGTTCTTTAAACAATTCATAGACCTAACTGAAAGTTCAAGCTCTTCTACTCTCTTTAACAAATTCTTATTAAATTCTGGTTCTGATGATTTAACCTCTTTTACAACCTCTTTTGGGTCATCAAAATTAACGAACATTGCTAATTGATCTTGAAAAATTCTTGCTGCATATGCAATAGCATCTTCAGCATTTACAGTGCCGTTTGTTTCAATATTCATTAATAATTTATCATAATCAAGTGCACTACCAGCTCTTGTATTTTCTACGGTATAAGATACTTTTTTAACAGGACTAAAAAGTGAGTCTACCGCTATTAGTCCTAAGGGACTATCTTCACCTTTGTTTTTCGTAGACGGAACATAGCCTTTTCCGGTATTAACTATTAACTCCATATGAAAATTAGTTTTTTCATCTAAATTACAGATTGTCTGCTCCGGATTTAATATTTCGATTTCTGATGGTAAAGTAATATCTTTAGCTTTAACTTCTTTTGGTCCTTTTACATCTAATATGATTTTTTTTGGAGTATTTACTGAAGATTTAATAGCTAAACTTTTTACATTTAAAACTATATCAGTTACATCTTCTCTTACTCCCTTTATTGACGAAAATTCGTGCAACACTCCATCTATTTGTACGGCAGTTACTGCTGCACCCTGAATAGATGAAAGCAAGATTCTTCTAATTGCATTTCCTAATGTTTGACCAAAACCTTTTTCTAAAGGTTCCGCAATTACAGATGCACTTGACTTATCTTCACTACTTGTAATTTTTAACTTATTAGGTTTAATTAAAGCTTTCCAATTGCTGTCTATAATATTATTATTTGTTTGCATTATACTCTCCTTCTTTTTGGTGGTCTTGTACCGTTATGCGGCATAGGTGTTGTGTCTTTAATTGATGTAATCTTAAAACCTTTAGATTGAAATGCTCTTAAAGCAGTTTCTCTACCAGATCCAGGACCTTTAACTTCGACTATTAAAGTTCTTAAACCTTGTTCATATGCTTTACCTCCAGCATCATCAGCAGCAACTTGTGCTGCATATGGTGTAGATTTTCTTGATCCTTTGAAACCTTTTGCTCCAGCAGAGGACCAAGCAATAACATTACCGCTTTCATCAGCTATTGAAATAATTGTATTATTAAAAGTTGAATATACAAAGGCTATACCTGAAGTTATATTTCTTTTAGTTTTTTTCTTTTTTTTGAAAGTAGAAACTTTTTCTGTTTTTGCTGTTTCGGTGTTTGTGTTTTTAGTGTCTTTTTTGCTTTCAACTTTTTTATTCATAAATTAAATATTATTTTTGTGGTGTAAGTTTTTTTCCTGCTATTGCAATTGCTTTACCTTTTCTAGTTCGTGCATTGCTGTGGGTTCTTTGACCCCTAACTGGTAATTTTTTTTTATGTCTTGTTCCTCGGTATGTTACTAAATCAATTAATCGTTTAATATTTAATGATATATCTCTTCTTAAGTCACCTTCAACTTTATGATTAGTATTAATATACTCAGTAATTTTAAGAACTTGCTCTTCGGTTAAATTGTTAACTCTCACATCTTTCGGTATATTAAGTTTTTCACAAATTTGCTTAGATGAGTGCATGCCTATGCCGTGGATATAGGTTAAGGCTATGCTGACGATTTTGTTCGGAGGAATGTTAATTCCGGCTATTCGGGCCATAGTATATTGGGTATAAGTTTAAAAAATGTATTTATATGGCGTTATTTTGCAAAGTCAACCCTCTATAACAGTCAAATAATCGCTAATTTTGCTCTGAATACTCTCAATATTCATTTCTCCATTAAGATCTTTTACTAAATTCATTTTTTTATAGAACTCTAAAACAGGTTCGGTCGATTTTTCATAAGTTTCATATCTTTTAATTGCTACATCAACATTGTCATCATCTCTTTTTTTCAATAATTCACCCACACAACAAGTCATATTATTAGGTGGAGGATTAAAAAATTCATTAAAAATTTTTGAACATTTAGGACAAGTAAGTCTGCCAGTAATTCTTTTTTTGATTACATTTAAAGAAACTTGCAGCTTTATAACTTTATTGATTTTTTGGTTATACTTTGAAAGAAGTGTGTTTAAGTTTTTTGCTTGAGATAAATTTCTTGGATAACCATCAAATATAATTCTATTTTTATATTTGCTATTGGAAATAACTGTTTCAATTAAAATGTTAATTATTTCATCTGAAACTAAAGACCCTGAATTAACAATAGAGGTTATTTTTAATCCCAAAGGAGTTTTTTTTTTAATCTCTTCTCTTAGTAAATCGCCTGTTGATAGTTTAAAAAGATTAAAATTTTTAACTATAAAATCAGATTGAGTTCCTTTCCCTGCTCCTGGTGGTCCAAATATAATAATATTCATCTTGGTCTTAGTTATTTACCAAACTTTGTTTTTTTTATTAATGATTCATATTGTGAGCTCATTAATCTAGTTTGAACTTGAGTAACCGTATCCATAGCTACAACTACTACAATTAAAATAGATGTCCCGCCTAAATAAAAAGGAATTGGATATTTTGAAATTAAAAACTCTGGAAGCAGACATACAAAAGTTAAATAAAGTGCGCCTATAGTTGTTAATCTATTTAAAATAGTTTCAATATATTCTGCAGATCTTTCACCTGGCCTAATTCCAGGAATATAACCTCCATATTTTCTTAAGTTTTCTGCTGTCTCTGTTGGATTAAAAACTATTGAAGTATAAAAAAAAGAAAAGAAAATAATTCCAGATGCGTATAACAACATATAAAGAGGTTGGCCTTGCGTGAACATTGAAGAAATATTTAAAAACGTATCTGAGTCAGAAAAACCAAAGTTTGTTAATGTTACAGGTAATAGTAATAAAGCAGAAGCAAAAATTGCTGGTATTACACCTGCTGTATTTATTTTCAAGGGTAAATGAGAAGACTCTCCACCATAAACTTTATTTCCCATTTGTCTTTTTGGATAATTAATTAAAATTTTACGCATTGCTCTTTCAAAAAAAACAATAAAAAGAACTGTAAGAATTACTAAGATAAAAATTATTACAATTAAAGTTGCAGACAGTGCGCCGGTTCGACCTAATTCAAACGTAGAAGCTAATGCTCTAGGTATTTCAGCCACGATACCAGAGAAAATAATTAATGAAATTCCATTACCTACCCCTCTTAAAGTAATCTGTTCGCCCAACCACATAAGAAAAGTAGTGCCGGCTACCAAAGCTATTGTTGTTGTGATTCTGAAGGACATTCCAGGATCCAAAACTAAGGAACCAGCATTTTCTAAACCTACTGACACACCATAGCCTTGGAGGCATGCAATCAAAACAGTACCATATCGAGTTAATTGAGTGATTTTTTTTCTTCCTATTTCACCTTGTTGTTTTAAATTCTTAAAATACTCAGAAACACCTGTTAAAAGTTGGATTATAATCGATGCAGATATATATGGCATTATTCCAAGAGCAAAGATTGCCATACGTGTAACGGCGCCCCCTGAAAAAACATTGAACATACCAAGTAATCCTTTTTGAGCATCGCTCATTACTTGAGTTAATGCCTGAGGATCAATTCCTGCTAAAGGTACATAAGTTCCTATTCTATAAACAATTAAAATACCTATAGTAAAAAAAATTCTACTTTTTAAGTCATTAGCTTTAGCAAAAGCACCTTGGGTTAAGTTTTCTTTAGACATTTTTATTTCTATTTTTTTGAAGTATTTGCGTTTTCAGTGAGTTTTTTTGCTACGCTAGCAAGATTTTTTTTAAGAACAAATTTCTCAATTATTTTTAATGTACCACCAACTTTTTCAATTTTAGCTTTTGCTTGCTTCGAAACATAGTTTGTAGTTATAATTATTTTGTTTTTTAAATCACCATCACCTAAAATTTTTAATTTAATATATTTTTTGTTCAATATTTTTTTATCTTGTAAAAATTTTAAATCTATCGGAGTATTAAGATCAATTTTTTTATTATCATGAAATTTCTGCAAATGAGATAAATTTATAATTGCTATATTTTCTGATGTAAAAGATTTAAATCCCCTTTTTGGTAATCTTCTGTACAGGGGTGTTTGTCCACCTTCAAAAGCTTTAATGGCAACGCCTGATCTCGACTTTTGACCTTTGATACCTCTACCACCGGTTTTTCCTTTTCCAGAACCTATACCCCTACCTGGTCTTATTTTATTACGATTTGTTTTTACTAAGTTATTTAATTTCATTTTGTGTTTTCTCTTTTAGATACAATTTCAGATATTTTTTTACCTCTCATCTCAGATAAAAGTTTTGGTGAAGCTTGAGATAGTAATGCATCAATAGAAGCTTTAACTACATTATGAGGATTTGCTGATCCAACAGATTTTGCAACAATATCCTGTATACCAAGTACATCACATACTGCTCTGATCGGACCGCCTGCAATAATTCCAGTACCGACAGGCGCGGATCTTAAAATTACTTTTCCAGACCCGTTTCTCCCTCGCACATCATGATGTAACGTTCTACCATCCTTAAGGGAAATTTTTATTAAATTTCTTGTTGCGTCCTGTGTGGCTTTTTTTATAGCGTCAGGGACTTGTTTTGATTTTCCAGATCCAACTCCGATCGAACCTTTTTCATTTCCAACAACTACTAAAGCTGCAAAACCAAATCTTCTTCCACCTTTAACTACTTTTGTTATTCTGTTTATACCAACTAGACGTTCTTTATATTCACTAACTTTTTTATGCCATTCTGCCATTTAAAACTCCAATCCATTTTTTCTTAGTGAATCTGCGAACATTTTTACTCTACCATGGTATTTATAGGCACCACGGTCAAAATAAACTTTTGTAATTTTTTTTTCTACAGCTCTTTTTGCTAACATCTCTCCCATTAAAACAGAAGTTTCACTTTTCTTTTTTTTATTAGACCTAATATCTTTCTCAATTGAAGAAACTGAAACAAGCGTTTTTTTATTTTTATCGTCAATAATTTGTGCAGATAAATTTTTTAAAGATCTAAAAATAGAAATTCTATATCTAGAAGAAACGGTTTTTAGTTTTTTTCTATTTCTAAGTTCTCTTTTTTTTGTATTATTAATTTTTTTCATATTAATTATTTCTTTTTACCTTCTTTTCTTAGTACATATTGATTTCTTTCTTTAATACCCTTGGCTTTATATGGTTCAACAGGTTTTAATGCTTTGATATCAGACGCAACTTTTGAAACTAATTCTTTATCAACACCACTGATAGTTATCATAGTCATTTTCTCAACTGTAATTTTAACTTCTTTTGGGATTTTAAAATTTATATCGTGACTGAAACCGAGTTGTAAGTTAAGAATTTCTCCCTTTAAATTTGCTCTGAATCCAACACCTGTAACATCTAAAATTTTCTG
The DNA here is from genome assembly GCA_016777565.1 of Pelagibacteraceae bacterium. Lineage (GTDB taxonomy): Bacteria > Pseudomonadota > Alphaproteobacteria > Pelagibacterales > Pelagibacteraceae > Pelagilacustribacter. The sequence continues at coordinate 21,413 of JADHRF010000005.1, read as the reverse complement.
ATGTCCGGTAGAGACACCTAAAACAGCGTTATTAATTAAACTTCTATATGTACCCCACATCACAGAAGTTTTAGTGTCTACATTTTTTCCAATTGGCTTTATATTAATTTCGTTTTTTTCATTTAATGTTGTTGAAAAAATCTTATCATTAATAGATAGCTTTTTTGATCCTTTAGGGCCAGTTATAGTAATAACTCCATTTTCAGATTTAATAGAAGAATCTTTTGGTACAATTATATTTTTTTTTCCAATTTTAGACATTAAAATACCCTACAAATTATTTCTCCACCAATATTGTTTTTTCTTGCCTCTATGTCTGACATTACACCTTTATTTGTTGATATAATTGCCAAACCTAAACCATTTTGAATTCTAGGTATACTTGTTGCTCTTGAGTAAACTCTTCTACCTGGTTTAGAAATTCTTCTTATATCTTTGATAACTGGGCTACCTTCGTAATATTTTAAATCAACAATTAATGAAATTTTATTTTTTTCTTTTTTTTCAATATGGTAACTTGCTATGAAACCTTCTGTTTTTAAAACTTCCAAAATTTTAAGTCTTAAATTAGATGAGGGCATTTCAACTTTAGACAATAATCTAGTCTGTCCGTTTCTAATTCTTGTCAACATATCTCCTATTGGATCCATTAAAGTCATAATTTTCCTTACCAGCTAGATTTAGTCATGCCTGGTATTTTTCCAGACGAGGCCATCTCTCTTAGTGCTATCCTTGATATTTTTAACTTTCTATAAACACCGTGAGGCCTTCCAGTTATCTCACATCTATTTACTACTCTTATTTTTGCAGAATTTTTTGGTAATTTATTTAATTTAAGTTGAGCTGCAAATCTATCAGATAAAGATAGTTTTTTATCTTTTATTATTTTTTTTAAAGACATTCTTTTTTTTAAGAATTTTTCAGCTAACTTTATTCTTTTTAGGTTTTTTTGTATTGCGCTTGTTTTTGCCATATTTAGTTCTTCTTGGTTTGTGTTAATGGAAAATTAAATTCTTTTAAAAGCTCTAATGTTGCTTCTTTCGATTTACTTGTAGTAACTAACGTAATGTCCATACCTCTAATTTTATCTACTTTATCGAAGTTAACTTCAGGAAAAATAATATGCTCTTTAATTCCAAAACTATAATTTCCAAATTTATCAATGCCGGTCGAGCTTAAACCTCTGAAATCTTTAATTCTAGGTAAGGCTATATTAACTAATCTATCAATAAATTCATACATTTTTGTAGCTCTCAATGTTACTTTTACACCTGCTGCAAATCCTTTTCTTGTTTTAAAATTTGCTATAGATTTTTTAAATTTAGTTATAACTGCTTTTTGTCCAGCTATTGAAGTCACATCGTCTTGGCATGATTTAACTTTTTTAGCATCTGAAGCATCCTCACCTAAACCAATATTTAAAATAATTTTTACAATCTTTGGGGCTTGATGTTTGTTTTTAAAATTTAACTTTGTCATTAATTTTGGCAAAATTTCTTTTTGATATATATTTTTTAATCTTGGTGTCATTTATTTATTTTTTTATAGGTTCTTTTTTAATTTCTAGATTTTTTACATTCGAATAATGTATGAAACTTTCTTTAGAGATTATTCCACCTTTATTTTCTTTAGTAGGCTTTTTGTGTTTTTTTACTAAATTAATTTCTTTCACTTTTATCATGTTTAATTTTCTATTGATTTCAATTACTTCGCCTGTTTTTCCCTTATCCTTACCTGTAATTACTTTAACTTGATTTCCTTTTTTAATAATCATCTCTATATAACCTCGGGTGCAAGTGAAATTATTTTTGTATGACCTGCAGCTCTAAGTTCTCTTGTTACTGGACCAAATATTCTAGTTCCAATGGGCTCACCTTTTTCGTCTGTTAAAACTACAGCATTATTGTCAAATTGTATTTTTGACCCGTCATCTCTAAAAATCTCTTTTCTAGTTCTAACAACAACTGCTCTATGTACAGCACCCTTCTTTACTTTACCTTTGGGAATAGCATCTTTAACACTAATTACTATTATATCTCCAACACCCGCGTATCTTCTTTTAGATCCTCCCAAAACTTTTATGCACTCCACTCTTTTTGCCCCTGTATTATCGGCGACATTACATTCTGTATGATTCATTATCATTAAATTTTGACCTCCCAAGTTTTCTTTTTTGAGATAGGAGCACATTCAACAATTTCAACGTTGTCTCCTTCTTTAAATCTATTATTTTCATCGTGTGCATGATATTTTTTTGATCTTGAAATCACTTTTCCGTAAAAAGGGTGTTGAAATTTTCTCTCAACTTGAACAACAATCGTTTTGTCATTTTTAGAACTTACAACTTTTCCTTTTAGTGTTCTTTTACTCATTTTGAAACCTTTGTGTTAATTGTTGTATATAATCTTGCAATATTTTTTTTAATTTCATTATATTGAGCTGGATTTTCAACTTGTCCATTAATTTTCTTAAACCTGATATTAAATAAATCCTTTTTTAAAGTTTGAATTTTTTTAATGGCTTGTTCTCCAGTTAATTTTTTATCTTCTTTTTTATTTTTTGCCATATATTATCTCTTAATAAACTTTGTTTTAATTGGAAGTTTTGCTGAAGCTTTATAAAGTGCAATTCTAGCAACTTCTTCAGTTACTCCATCCACTTCAAATATAATTCTTCCAGGTTTGACACGACATGCATAGTATTCTGGATTACCTTTACCTTTTCCCATACGTACCTCTGTGGGTTTTTTAGAAACAGGTATGTTTGGAAAAATTCTCGTCCAAACTCTTCCTGTTCTTTTCATGTATCTAGTTAAAGCTACTCTCGCGGCTTCTATTTGTTTTCCAATAATTCTATCTGGCTCAAGAGCTTTCAAGCCAAAAGCACCATAGTTCAAGACAACAGCTCTTGATGAGTGTCCGTGTATTCTACCTTTAAAGGCTTTTCTAAATTTTGTTCTAACTGGCTGTAACATTTTTATTTTTTACTCTTTCTTTTTTTTCGTTATCAACATCCTTTTCAAATAATTGACCTTTATAAATCCAAACTTTTATGCCTATAATTCCGTATGTGGTCAGAGCTTCTGCTGTCCCATAATCAATACTAGCTCTTAATGTATGAGAAGGGATACTACCGTCTCTTTCCCATTCTGTTCTTGCTATTTCATTACCAGCTAATCTGCCGCTAACCATCACTTTTATTCCTAATGCTCCAAGTCTAATCGCAGATTGCATAGCTCTTTTCATAGCTCTTCGGTAAGCAATTCTTTTTACTAATTGAGTAGCTATGTTTTCTGCCACTAAAAAAGAATTTAATTCAGGCTTTTTTATTTCCTTAATATTTATTGTTACTTCGCTATCTTTTGAAATTTTTAAAACATTAGATTTGATTTTTTCTATATCAGCACCTTTTTTTCCAATAACAAAACCTGGTCTTGAAGTGTGAATTGAGACAATCAATTTTTTTCCAGATCTTTCTATAACTATGTCAGAAACTCCTGAGTTTAAAATATTTTTTTGAATATATTTTCTAATCTTAAAGTCTTCTATTAAATATTTTCCAAACTCTTTCTTTTTTGCAAACCATATAGAGTCCCAACCACGGTTAACCCCTAGTCTAAAAGCAATCGGATTAATTTTTTGTCCCATAATTATTTTTTAACCTCTTTTTTTTCTGCTAAAATAATTGTAATTCTGCTAAAAGGTTTTTTTATAGCACTTGCTCTACCTTTTGCTCTTGGCCTAAATCTTTTCATTACAATTGATTTACCGACATATGCTTCTTTAACGTACAGATTGTCAATATCGTATTGATAATTATTTTCAGCATTTGCTACAGCTGATTGAACTGTTTTCTTAACATCGTGTGCAATTCTTTTTCTTGTAAATTCTAAATCTCTAATAGCCACATCAGCTTTTTTGCCTCTTATAAAATCTAAAACTAAAGCAACTTTACGAGTGCTCGATCTAACATTTTTGTTTATAGCTGTTACTGAAATACTATTTTTTTCCAACTGGACCTCCTGGTTTTGCTGCGGTTGGTGCTGCGGCTTTTTTATCTGCTGGCGTATGACCTCTAAAAGTTCTTGTTGATGCAAATTCTCCTAATTTGTGCCCAACCATTTCTTCTGAAACAGTGATAGGTATAAAAGATTTTCCATTATGTATTAAAAAACTATGACCAACAAAATCAGGAATTATTGTTGAGTCTCTTGACCAAGTTTTAATGGGTTTTTTTGTTTCACCTGATTTAATTTTATCAATCTTTTTTAAAAGACTTGGGTGTACAAACGGTCCTTTCCAAACAGATCTAGCCATAATTATCTTCTCTTTTTCCTTCTAGAAATTATTAATTTATCACTTCTTTGTGGTTTTCTAGTCTTAAGTCCTTTTGCAGACTGCCCCCAAGGAGACACTGGGTTTCTACCGCCAGCAGTTTTTCCTTCACCACCACCATGAGGGTGGTCGACTGGGTTCATAACAACTCCACGTGATTGAGGTCTTTGACCTTTCCATCTAGTTCTGCCAGCTTTACCAATTTTAATATTTTTTTGATCAGGATTTGATACAGCGCCAAGTGTAGCCATACAATTTAAAGAAACTTTCCTAGTTTCACCTGAACCTAATCTTATAACTGCATGATCGCCATCAAAGCCTGACAATGTTGCAGAGGAACCTGCTGATCTGGCCATTTTGCCACCAGATCCAGGTACTAATTCGATATTATGTATTTCAGTTCCGGGAGGAATATCTTTTAATTCTAAACAATTTCCAACTTTTATATCTACACCCTTACCTGCTTCAATAGTGTCGCCAACTTTTAATTTTTGTGGACAGATAATATATTTCATATCTTTATCTTCGTACTTAATTAATGCGATATAACTAGTCCTATTTGGATCGTATTCAATTCTTTCCACAACACCTTTAATGTTTCGTTTAGATCTTAGAAAATCAATTATCCTATATTTGTGTTTATGAGCACCTCCTCTATGTCTTGAGGTTATTCTTCCCATGTTATTTCTTGCACCTGTAGAATGTTGTCCAACTGTGAGAGGTTTATAAGAGTCACCTTTCCATAGTTGTCTTTTATCTACCAAAACTGTTCCGCGAACTGATTTTGTATAAGGTTTAAATGTTTTTAATGCCATAATTAAATTCCAGTCGTTAGATCTATGCTTTGACCTTTTTTAAGAGTTATAATTGCTTTCTTGTATCCGGGTTTTTTTGATGATTTACCTTGTTTAATTTTATTTTTTGCTTTTGAATTTATAATATTAACTTTAATAACATTAACTTTAAATAATTTTTCGATATTTCTTTTTATAGATTTTTTGTTTGCTCCAGAATGTACTTTGAAAACTGTTTTATTTTGCTCTGATAGAATAGTTGCCTTTTCAGTTATAATAGGCTGTCTAATAGAATCTATCGTATTAATTTTTTTCATCTAATAACCTTGTTTCAATTTTTTTCATGGATGATGAAGTAATAATTACGTTTGTGAATTTTAACATATCGTAAATATTAGCACCTTCATCGTTAATAATTTTCACATTTTTGATATTTCTTGCTGATCGAGAAAAATTTTTTTCTGATTTTTTATCTGACACTATTAAAGTATTTACTAATTTGTTATGAAGTAAAAACTTATTAAACTCTCTGGTTTTTTTAATTTCTTTTTTTATATCTGATAAAATGTGTAATTTTTTGTCTGTATTTTTTTTTGCTAAAGTTTGGGCTAAGGCTAACTTTCTTACTTTTTTATTAATTTTCTTGATTTTATAAACAGCACCTTTAGGTCCATGGGCTTGGCCTCCACCAATAAACAATGGTGCTTTTTTACTTGCGTGTCTTGCTTGACCTGTTCCTTTTTGAGCGTAAATTTTCTTAGTAGAACCTCTAATTTCATTTCTTTGTTTAGTTTTAGCTGTACGAGGTTTTTGATGATTTAATTGCCAATCTATTACGTATTTAACTAATTTATGGTTAAATTTTAATTTCATTATTTTATCTGAAACATCAATTGTTTCGGCTTTTCCACCCTCAATGTTTAATAAATTAAATTTCATCTTACTTTTTTTTACCTTTTTTTGCTTCAGCTGCTTTAATTTTGGACTCAATTTTTTCTATTAATGTTTTTTTTCTAACATCTTTGACTGACTGTCTTAATATAACTGTAGAATTTTTTGAGCCTGGTATTGAGCCTTTTAAATAAAGTAAATTGTTTTCCAAATCTGACTTTACAACTTCTAAATTTAACATAGTCCTAAATTTGTCTCCCATATGCCCAGCCATTTTTTTTCCTTTAAATACTCTTCCAGGATCTTGTCTTTGACCAGTTGAACCGTGAGATCTATGAGAAACTGAAACACCATGTGAGGCTCTTAGTCCTCCAAAATTCCATCTTTTCATTACACCGGCAAATCCTTTACCGACTGTTTTTGAACGAACGTCAACAAATCTTGTATCCTTTAATATCTCTAAACCAACTTCGTTCCCTTCTTTAAACTCTTCAACTTTATCTAAACGAAATTCCTTTAAAATTTTTTTGGGTTCTGTATTTTTTTTAGTAAAATAACCTTTCATCTGATTGGTTAATTTAGAATTTTTAATTGGAAAAAAACCAACTTTAACAGCTGAATATCCTCTTATTTCTTTAGTAATTACATCTAAAACTCTTCCTTTTTCAATTTTAATGACAGTTACAGGAACTGATTGTCCGTTTGATAAAAACTCTCTAGTCATCCCTATTTTTGTTCCTAATAATCCTAAAGCCATAATTTATATCTTAATTTCAATATCTACACCTGAAGCTAAATCTAATTTCATTAAAGCTTCAACTGTTTGAGGTGTTGGTTCTATAATATCTATTAATCTTTTATGTGTTCTTGACTCAAACTGTTCTCTACTTTTTTTGTCAATGTGAGGTGATCTCAATACTGTATATCTTTCAATTCTCGTTGGAAGAGGTATTGGACCTTTTACCTGTGCTCCAGTTCTTTTAGCTGTATTTACAATCTCCTCTGTCGATAGATCTAGAATTTTATTGTCGTAAGCTCTCAAATGTATTCGTATATTTTGTTTGTCCATAATTTTAAGCTAGTTTCTTTGTTACCTCGTCTTGAACATTTTGAGGGACTTTATCGTAATGACTAAACTGCATCGTATATTGAGCCCTACCTTGAGTAGATGATCTTAAATTGTTTATATAACCAAACATGTTGGCAAGAGGAACAGTAGCTGCAATTGCGGTCGCGTTGCCTCTTGGTTCTGTTGATGCGACTTGTCCCCTACGACTATTTAAATCTCCAATTACATCTCCCATAAAATCTTCTGGTGTTACTACTTCAACTTTCATAACAGGCTCTAAGAGTTTTAATGTAGCTTTCTGACATGCTTCTTTAAAACAATAACGTGAAGCTATTTCAAAAGCTAATACACTTGAGTCAACATCGTGGTGTAAACCATCTAATATTGTAACTTTGTAATCAATGATTGGAAAACCTGCTAAAATTCCACTTTCAGCAACTGACTGAACGCCTTTTTCTACTCCTGGAATAAATTCTTTTGGTATTGAAGCCCCTTTAATTTTATTTTCAACTTCTCTTCCTTTGCCTGGTTCTAATGGCTCTACACTAAGTGTAACTTTTGCAAACTGCCCTGAACCGCCACTTTGTTTTTTATGGATATAAGTGACTTCTGATGAATTAAGTATAGTCTCTCTATAAGCTACTTGTGGAGCTCCTATGTTAGCCTCTACTTTAAATTCTCTTTTCATTCTATCAACAATAATATCTAAGTGTAATTCTCCCATACCCTTAATAATGGTTTGGCCAGACTCTTCATCAGATGAGACTCTAAATGACGGGTCTTCTTTAGCTAGTCTAGATAATGCTTCACCCATTTTTTCTTGGTCCGCTTTTGTTTTTGGTTCAACAGCAATTTCTATTACAGGATCAGGAAATTCCATTGGCTCTAATAAAATTGGTTTATTTTCGTCACAAAGCGTGTGCCCCGTGACTGTAAATTTAAGACCTGCCAGAGCGACTATGTCTCCTGTTGTTGCTTCTTTTGTGTCTTCTCGACTATTAGCATGCATTAACAACATTCTTCCAACGCGTTCAGTCTTTTCTTTTGATGAATTATAAACACTTGTTCCTGTTTTGATTGTACCAGAATAAATTCTAATGAAAGTTAAAGAACCAACAAATGGGTCGTTAGCAACTTTAAATGCTAAGGCGGAAAAAGGTTCACTATCGCCAAATTTCATCTCTACTTTATCTTCGGTTCCAAGTTTTGTTCCCTCTATTGATCCAATATCCATAGGGCTTGGTAAATAATCTACAACTGCATCTAAAAGCGGCTGTACACCTTTGTTTTTAAAAGCTGATCCTGTTGTTATTGGAACAAAATTAAAACCTAAAGTTCCCTTTCTTATACATCTCTTAAGATCTGTCTCAGAAGGCTCCTTACCTTCTAAATAACCCTCCATTAATTTTTCGTCTTCTTCAACGGCTGCTTCGACTAATTCTTTTCTATATTTGTCTACTTTTTCTTTTAAATCTGCAGGAATATCTACAACATCAAATTTTGCACCTAAATCCTCATTTTGCCAAACGATAGCTTTCATTTTTACTAAATCTATTACTCCTTTTAAATCAGCTTCTGAACCAATTGGAAGCTGTAATACTAATGGCTTACATCCTAATCTTTCTTTTATCATTGAAACGCACATATAAAAATCAGCGCCAGTTCTATCTAGTTTGTTGACAAAGCATATTCTTGGAACTTTATATTTATCAGCTTGTCTCCATACAGTTTCTGATTGTGGTTCTACTCCAGCAACACCGTCAAATACACAAACCGCACCATCTAAAACTTTCAAAGATCTCTCTACTTCGATTGTAAAATCAACGTGTCCTGGTGTGTCTATAATATTAATTCTATGATCGTTCCAAAAACAAGTAGTTGCAGCTGATGTTATGGTAATTCCTCGTTCTTGTTCTTGTTCCATCCAGTCCATAGTTGCGGCACCGTCGTGTACCTCACCAATTTTATGGCTCTTACCAGTATAGTATAAAATTCTTTCTGTCGTAGTTGTTTTGCCGGCATCAATGTGTGCCATGATACCGATGTTTCTATATTTATCTAAAGGATATTTTTTTTCAGCCATAAATTTTTACCACCTAAAATGTGCAAATGCTTTGTTAGATTCTGCCATTCTGTGGGTATCTTCTCTTTTTTTAATAGCAGAACCCTTGTTTTGTGAAGCATCTAATAGTTCAGCATATAATTTTTCAGCCATTGTTTTGTTCTTTCGATTTCTTGTAGCATCTTTTATCCATCTTAAGGCTAGTGCTTGAGCTCTTTTAGATTTAACTTCTACTGGTACTTGATATGTAGCTCCGCCTACTCTTCTAGATCTACATTCAACATTTGGTTTTACATTATTAATAGCATCATTAAATGTTTTAATTGGATCTTGTTTGTTCGTTTCTTTTATTTTCTCTAAAGCACCGTATAATATTCTTTCTGCTGTAGATCTTTTTCCGTCATACATTATGCAATTTATAAATTTTGAAACTAATTCTGATCTAAATTTAGGATCAGGGTAAACTTTTCTAACAGGTGCTTTTCTTTTTCTAGACATTGATAAAATTATTTGGGTTTCTTAGTTCCGTATAACGATCTTCTTTTTTTTCTAGCCGCTATTCCTTGTGTATCTAGATTTCCTCTTAAAATATGGTATCGAACACCTGGTAAATCTTTTACACGTCCACCACGAAGTAATACAACAGAATGTTCTTGTAAGTTATGACCTTCACCAGGAATATAAGCAGTTACTTCAAATCCATTTGATAATCTTACACGTGCAACTTTTCTTAAAGCAGAGTTAGGTTTTTTTGGTGTGGTTGTATAAACTTTTAAACAAACGCCACGCTTTAAGGGTTGGCCTTCTAAAGCAGGAACTTTATTTCTAGTAATCGGTTTAACCCGAGGTTTTCTTAAAAGTTGACTAATTGTTGGCATAAAAAAATTTTGATAAAAAAAGCTAAAGGCAGGCCTTGGTTTTCAAGGTACGTTTAAGTCAGTGTTTAAGGTTAAATACTACCTTACTTCTAACTATCAAAATTGCGCTAAACTAGCATTGAAAAGCTAAAAGTCAATATTTAATAGGCTAAATTTGCTTTTTTTTAATGAATTACTCTGCTGCAGGAGGGTTTTCAAGTTGTTGTTTTTTAATTTCAGCTAACCTCAGCTCATCTTGTTTTTTAGCTTCTTTATCCCAGCCCATTTTTGTAAGGCCAGTTCCAGCCGGCACTAATCTTCCTACTATTACGTTCTCTTTTAAGCCCTCTAAAGTATCTACTTTACCTCTAATAGATGCGTCAGTTAACACTCTCGTTGTTTCTTGAAATGACGCGGCAGAAATAAATGATTTAGTTTGTAATGATGCTTTAGTTATACCTAATAAAATTCTTTCATAAACAGCTGGTTTTTTTCCATTTTTTTTCAAGTCTTCATTGATTTTAGTTATATCTATTAAATCAACTGTTTCATTAAGTAAATAATCTGTATCCCCAGGTTCTTTTATTTCTACTTTTTTCAACATTTGTCTAACAATTGTCTCGATGTGTTTGTCGTTAATTACAACACCCTGTAGTCTGTAAACTTCTTGAACTTCTGTAACAAAATATTCGGTGAGTCGCTCAACACCTAAAATTCTTAGAATATCGTGAGGTAATGGACTACCGTCAAGTAAGTATTCACCTTTTTTAATTTTTTCACCTTGATTAAAGTTAACGTGCTTTCCTTTTGGAATTAAATAATTTGAAGTTTCACCTTTTGAAGAAATAATAGAAATTTTTTGTTTTCCTCTTATTTCTTTGCCAAACTCTATAACACCATCATTCTCAGCGATAATTGCACTATCTTTTGGTTTTCTGGCTTCAAAGAGTTCTGCTACTCTTGGCAAACCTCCGGTAATATCTTTTGTTTTTGACGTCTCTTTTGGTAAACGTGCAAGTACGTCACCTGCAGTAACTTTTTGTCCATCCTTAACTGATAAAATTGAGTCTGGAACTAAAAAATATCTAGCAACATTACCGTCAGCTTTTTTAATGACTTCACCTTTGTCATTACGTAGTGTTAATCTTGGTTTAAGTTCTGTATTTTTTGAAAGTGATTTCCAGTCGGTAACTGACTTGGAAGAAATTCCTGTAGAGTCATCCATTGTTTCTGTTAAAGAGACCCCTTCAACTAAATCCATATAATTAACAATACCACTAGTTTCTGCAATTACCGGAAGTGTATACGGATCCCACTCTGCAATTTTTTTTCCTTTTTCAATCATGTCCCCATCTTTAAAGAAAAGTTTAGAGCCGTATAGAACTTTGTACATACCTAGTTGAATTCCATTATCATCTTCAATTGAAAGTTCGGTGTTTCTTCCCATCACGATAATATTTTTCTTTGAGTCTTCAATAAGATTTTTATTTATAATTTTAAGCTTACCTTTGTTCTGAGAAATAATTTGCGACTCTTCTTTTATTTGAGCTGTCCCACCGACGTGGAAAGTTCTCATCGTTAATTGAGTTCCTGGTTCACCTATCGATTGAGCAGCTATCATACCAATTGCTTCACCAATACTTACTAATTTTCCTCTCGAAAGATCTCTTCCGTAACATGTTTGACAGACGCCTCTTTCAGCTGTGCAAGTAATAACAGAATAAACTTGAATAGATTTTACTCCTGCAGCGTCGATTAATTCACAATCAAACTCGTTTAACAGTTTTTTCTTTTTAATTATTACCTCGCCTGTTATTGGGTGTTTAATATCTTGCGCAGGAGTTCTGCCTAAAACTCTTTCCGATAAACTAACTAAGATATTTCCTCCCTCAATTATTTCAGTAATATTTATATGTGATTTAGAGCCACAATCTTTCATTGTTACCTGTAAGTCTTGTGCTACATCGCAAAGTCTTCTGGTTAGATAGCCTGAATTTGCAGTTTTTAATGCAGTATCTGCAAGACCTTTTCGAGCTCCATGTGTAGAATTAAAATATTCTAGCACAGTCAAACCCTCCTTAAAGTTGGATATAATTGGAGTTTCAATAATTTCACCAGATGGCTTTGCTATTAAACCTCTCATCCCTGCTAACTGTTTCATCTGTGCTTGTGAACCTCTAGCTCCAGAGTCAGCCATCATATAAACCGAGTTTGTTTCAATTCTTCCATCTGGATATACTTTTTGAGCAGATGAAATTTGTTTCATCATTTCATTTGCAACAGTATCAGTGCATTTCGACCAGATATCAACTACCTTATTATATTTTTCTCCTCTTGTTATCAGTCCATCTGAATACTGTTTTTCATATTCTTCTATTTGTTTTTTTGTTTGATTTATCAGATTTATTTTTGTTTCTGGAATAATTAGATCATCTTTACCAAAGGATATTCCTGCTTTAAAAGCATGTTTGAAACCTAAAGTTTTAATTCTGTCACAAAAAATAACTGTTTCTTTTTGACCACAAAATCTAAATATTGTGTCAATAACTTCTGAAACATTTTTCTTTGTTAAAAGTCTATCGATTAGAGTAAATTTGATTTTGTGATGTTTAGGCAGAACGCTTGCTAATAAGAATCTACCAGCTGTACTTGTGTACTTCTGATTAGTTTTATTACCCTTATCATCTATAGTTTCAAATACTGAAATAATTTTAGAGTGTAAGCTAATAGATTTATCCTCAATTGCATGGCCAATCTCTTCAATATTAGAGAATATACCTTTTGGCTTTTCGTCTTTTGTCTCATCTGATTGAGAAAGATAGTAAATCCCTAATACTATATCTTGACTTGGTACTATAATGGGTTTTCCATTAGATGGGCTTAAAATGTTGTTTGTCGACATCATTAAAACTCTAGCTTCTAATTGAGCTTCTAAACTTAAAGGAATATGTACAGCCATTTGGTCACCATCAAAGTCAGCATTGAACGCTGCACAAACCAAAGGGTGCAACTCTATTGCGTAACCCTCAATTAGCTTCACTTCAAAGGCCTGAACACCTAATCTATGCAAAGTTGGTGCTCGGTTTAATAATATTGGATGTTCTCTCGTAATAAACTCTAGTGCATCCCATACTTCAGGAACTTCTTTTTCAACTAATCGTTTTGCTTGTTTAATGGTAGTTGCTAAGCCTAATTTATCTAATCTCGCATACAAGAAGGGTTTAAACAACTCGAGTGCCATTTTTTTTGGTAATCCACACTGATGTAATTTTAATTCTGGGCCAACAACAATTACTGATCGGCCAGAATAATCTACTCGTTTTCCAAGAAGATTTTGTCTAAATCTACCTTGTTTTCCCTTGAGCATTTCAGCTAGGGATTTTAAAGGGCGTTTTCCAGTCCCAGTAATTACTCTACCTCTTCTTCCGTTATCAAAAAGTGCGTCTACAGACTCTTGGAGCATTCTTTTTTCATTTCTAACAATAATGTCTGGAGCTTTAAGATCTAATAATCTTTTTAATCTATTGTTTCGGTTTATAACTCTTCTGTATAAATCGTTAAGATCAGATGTAGCAAATCTTCCTCCATCTAATGGTACTAATGGCCTAAGTTCAGGTGGTATAACTGGTACAGAAGTTAAGATCATCCACTCGGGTTTGTTTCCAGAATCAATAAAAGACTCAATTAATTTTAATCTTTTAATTGTTCTTTCTTCTGTAACTTTTGATTTTACAGTATCAAGAGATGCGCGTAATTTTTTTTGTTCTTTTATTAAGTCTAAACTTATTAGAATTTCTCTTACTGCTTCCGCGCCTATACCTGCTTGGAAAGCATCTTCACCAAATTCCTCTTGTGCTTTAAGTAATTGTTCTTCATTTATTAAATCTCCTTTTTTCAAAGTAGTTAATCCAGGCTCAACTACAATAAAACTTTCAAAGTATAAAACTCTTTCAACATCTTTCAGCTTCATGTCCATCGCTAGAGCTATTCGACTAGGTAAAGATTTTAGGAACCAAATATGTGCAACAGGACAAGCTAAATCTATATGCCCCATTCTCTCTCTTCTTACATTTGATTTTGTTATTTCAACACCGCATTTTTCGCAAATAATTCCTCTAAATTTCATTCTTTTGTACTTACCGCAAAGACACTCATAATCTTTAACTGGTCCAAATATTCTTGCACAAAAAAGACCGTCTTTTTCTGGTCTAAAAGTTCTGTAATTAATTGTTTCTGGTTTCTTAATTTCGCCAAATGACCACGATTTTATTTTTTCAGGACTAGCTAAGGTAATTTTTATGCTATCAAAATTAGCTTCGGCCAAATTATTAGTTTGATTTTGATAAGATTGTTTTGATAAATTTTTTTCCATATTAATTAAGCTCTATGTTCAAACCTAATGCTCTAATTTCCTTAATTAAAACGTTAAAAGACTCAGGAACTCCTGATTCAAAATTATTGTTTCCTTTAACTATAGTTTCATAAACTTTAGTTCTTCCAGCAACATCGTCTGATTTAACAGTTAAAATCTCTTGTAAAGTGTAAGAGGCGCCATAAGCTTCTAAAGCCCAAACTTCCATTTCTCCAAATCTCTGACCACCCATTTGTGCTTTTCCACCAAGTGGTTGTTGTGTGACTAAACTGTACGGTCCTGTCGATCTAGCATGGATCTTATCTTCTACTAGATGATTTAATTTTAACATGTATATAATTCCAACAGTAACAGGCCTGTCAAATTTTTCTCCTGTTAAACCGTCCCACAAAGTTGTTTGGCCTGTGTTCGGTAGTTTAGATAGATCTAACATATTTTTAATATCATTTGTGGAAGCTCCATCAAAAACTGGTGTAGCGATAGGAACTCCCTTTGAAACATTTTCAACAAGTTCAAGAAGCTCTTTTTTATTTAATTTGCTAACAACGTTTTCATAATAATCATTTCCGTAAATGTTTTTTAATTTTTTTTTAAGATCTTCTATAGTTTCATCAAAATTTCTTAAATATTCTTTTATTTGGTCACCCAATTCAGAACAAGCCCAACCTAAATGAGTTTCTAAAATTTGACCAACGTTCATCCGGCTAGGGACTCCAAGAGGATTTAAAACTATATCAACAGGTTTTCCATTTGTCATATAAGGCATATCCTGAACAGGAACAATTTTACTAACAACACCTTTGTTGCCATGTCTTCCCGCCATCTTATCACCAGGCATTAACCTTCTTTTAACTGCTACAAAGACTTTTACTACTTTCATTACAGTAGGTAATAAATCATCTCCTTGTTTAATTTTAATTACTTTGTCTTCAAATCTTAATTTGATATCTTCATGTGCTTCATCAAATTGTTTTTTTAGTTTTAAAAGATTTTGGTTAACTTTTTCGTCAGAAAAAGTTAATTTCCAAATATCTTTTAAATTTAAATCATTTAGCTTTTCAGAATCAATGTTTGTGTTTGCTTCAAGTGCTTTAAAAGTTTTGTTTATTTGCTTGTCTTTTATCAAATCTACAGCTCTTAGCTTAATATTCCTGTTCAAAATTTCTTCTTCGACTAATTTATCCTCTTGCACTAATTCTATTTCTGCTCTTTCTATAGCTATAGATCTTTCGTCTTTTTCTATACCGTGTCTGTTAAAAACTCTTACATCTATAACAACTCCTGCGCCACCTGATTTAAGTTTAAGTGAAGAGTCTCTTACGTCAGTGGCTTTTTCCCCAAAGATTGATCTAAGTAATTTTTCCTCTGGGCTTGAGGACGTTTCGCTTTTCGGAGTAACTTTACCAACTAAAATATCTCCTGGTTTTACCTCTGCACCCACATAAACAATTCCTGACTCATCTAAATTCCTTAAGCTTTCTTCGCTAACATTTGGTATATCTCTGGTTACTTCCTCTGCACCTAATTTTGTATCACGAGCCATTGCCTCATATTCTTCAATATGAATAGAAGTAAAAACATCATCGGTTACACATCTCTCTGAAATCAAAATTGAATCTTCAAAGTTGTAACCTTGCCATGGCATAAAAGCCACTGTAACATTTTTACCAAGCGCTAACTCTCCCAACTTAGTTGCAGGCCCGTCAGCAATAATATCGCCTTTTCTAATGTTATCTCCAACTTTAACCAATGGCCTTTGGTTGATACACGTATTCTGGTTTGATCTCTTAAATTTTGAGAGATTATAAATATCTACACCAGATTGTGATAAATCTTTTACTTCAGTAGCTTTGACTACAATTCTTTTACCGTCAATTTTGTCTACTATACCGTTCCTTTTTGCTACAATTGTAACTCCTGAGTCTAATGCTACATCCGATTCCATTCCAGTACCAACCAATGGAGACTCTGGTTTTAATAAAGGCACAGCTTGTCTCATCATGTTTGAGCCCATTAAAGCTCTGTTGGCATCATCATTCTCTAAAAAAGGTATAAGTGCTGCGGCTACAGAAACCAGTTGTTTTGGAGACACATCAATGTAATCTATATTTTCTCTGTTAGCCAAAAGGAAATTTAAATTGTGTCTACATGATACTAGCTCTTCTTCGAAAGTTCCGTCTTTATTTATTGGAGAATTAGCTTGAGCTATTGTAAATTTTTCTTCTTCTATTGCCGAAAGATAGTGAACTTCTTTTGAAACTTTGCCATTAACAACTTTTTTATAAGGGCTTTCTATGTATCCATATTTATTTACACGACAATAGGTTGCTAAACTATTTATTAATCCAATGTTTGGCCCCTCTGGAGTTTCTATCGGACAAATTCTTCCATAATGTGTTGGGTGAACATCTCGAACTTCAAAACCAGCTCTCTCTCTTGTAAGTCCACCAGGACCAAGTGCTGAGACTCTTCTTTTGTGAGTAATTTCAGACAATGGATTGGTTTGATCCATAAATTGTGAAAGTGCGGAAGTTGCAAAAAAATCTTTTAATGAAGTTGTAATTGGTTTAGCGTTGACTAAATCTTGAGGCATAGCTGACTCTATCTCAAGAAAGGTTGTCATTTTTTCTTTAACAGTTCTTTCCATTCTTAATAAACCAATTCGAAATTGATTCTCGACCAACTCACCTACAGATCTCACTCTTCTATTTCCTAAATGATCAATATCATCTACTTCGCCTTTGCCATCACGTAAATCGATCATGAATTGTATAATGGCCAAAATATCTTCTCTATAAAGTACTGTATCTTTAATATTTGTTTTAAGATTTAATTTAGCATTTAGTTTCACTCTGCCAACTTCTGATAAATCGTAACGTTCTTTATTAAAGTACAAATTCTGAAATACTTGCTCCGCAACCTCTATGGTAGGTGCTTCTCCGGGTCTTAAAATTCTATAAATGTCATTTAAAGATTCGTTTTTATCAATATTTTTTTCAATTTTTAAAGTTTCAAGTAGATAAGGCCCTTTATTGATTGGATCTATATTTACTAAATTTAAAGAATAAGTTTCATTAAAAATAATTTTTTCAAACAATTCTTCGTTTATGTCAAAACCTGATCGAATAATAAATTCATTACTTTTGTCTTTGATATCATGAGCGATATATTTACCAATAATTTCACTGTTAGAAATTAGAATATTTCCTAAACCCTTGTCTTTTAACTTATTAGCTATAACTAAATTAAGTTTCTCGCCTTTGTCTAAAAATTTTTTATTAGTTTTTGAATCAATCAAATCATAAGGTAATTTTATAGGTCTTTTGTAATTCTCAGGAATGAATTTTGTACTCCATTTTTTTGTTTCTACATCGTATGTAAATAAGTCTTTAGAATAATATTTTTCAATTACTTCCTCTCTGGTAATACCAAGTGCGTAAAGCAATGTAGTGATAGGAAGTTTTTTCTTTCTATCAATTCTAAAATATAAAATATCTTTTGGGTCAAACTCAAAATCTAACCATGATCCTCTTCCAGGTATAATTCTGCAGTTAAATAATAATTTACCACTACTATGGGTCTTTCCTTTGTCATGATCAAAAAAAACTCCTGGACTACGGTGCATTTGATTCACGACCACCCTTTCAACACCATTAACTACAAAAGTACCGCTTGGAGTCATCAAAGGAAGGTCACCTATAAAAACTTCTTGTTCTTTTGCTGATAATATTTGTTTTGTATTTGTTTCTGGATCTATATCGTAAACCACTAATCTTAAGTTAGCTTTTATAGATGTGGCATATGTTAAGCTTCTTTGTTTACATTCTAAAACATCAAATTTTGGCTTTTCTAATTTGTAGGAAATATATTCCAATGTAGACTTGTCGCTACCATCTTCGATTGGAAAAATACTTTGAAAAGTTTTGTGTATACCTTTTGTTAGTTCATCATTAATTTCGTGATTTGATTTTGAACTTAAAAATTCATTATAAGAATTTTTTTGTACTTCAATTAAATTTGGTAAGGCCAGCCCTTCGATTAATTTTCCGAAATTTTTTCGAATGCTTTTTTTTTGAGTAAAAGATAAATCCATTAATAATATAAGATTTTACTAAAGTTTTAAACTTCAGTAAAATGTAACTAAATTTTGTTTACTTTAATTCTACTTTTGCGCCAGCTGCTTCAAGTTTTGCTTTCATTTCATCAGCATCTTTCTTAGCAACTCCAGCTTTAACTTCTTTAGGTGCAGCTTCTACTAAATCTTTAGCTTCTTTTAATCCTAAACCAGTTATTGCTCTAACTTCTTTTATTACGTTAATTTTTTTATCTCCTGTTGAAGCCAAAAAAACTGTAAATTCAGATTTTTCTTCTGCTGCTGCTCCTGCTGCTGCTGCTGCTACTGGTGCTGCTGCAGATACGCCCCACTTTTCCTCGAGTTGTTTTGAAAGTTCAGCCGCTTCTACAACAGTTAGTTTTGATAAATCTTCGATAATTTTATTTAAATCTGACATTGTTAAATCCTGTGAATTATTTTTTATTTTCTTCCGCGGGCGCTAAACTAGCCATTTTTTTGCTCTGTGCAAGTAAAATACCAATTAATTTTTGCGCTGAAGCATTCAAAACCCCCACTATATTAGCTCTAGCTTCTTTTAAAGTTGGTAAACTAGCTATTTTTGCAACTTCTGCTTGGTCAATGACCTTACCTTCCATAAAACCTGCGACAATTTTTAATTTATCGTTAGTTTTCGCAAATTTAGATAAAATTCTAGCGGACATGAAAGGATCCGAAGATATCGCTGCAGCTGTTGGTCCAGTAAAAAATTTTTCAAGTTCTTTCAATGGAGTTTCTTTAACAGCTAATTTTGTAATTCTATTTTTTGTAATCTTAAAAATTATTCCATTTTCTCTCAATTCTTTTCTTAGTGCGTCTAATTGAATAACATTCAGACCTTGATAATGAGCAATCATTACAGCATCGTTAGAAGAAAAAACTTTTTTCATTTCATCGATATAATTTTTTTTTGTCTCTTTATTCATCATAATTAAATTATTTTACTGCTTACTTTTATAGAAGCTCCCATTGAAGATGTTATATATATATTTTTTATAAAATCACCTTTAATTGCATCAGGTTTTTCTTTTTTAATAAAATCTAAAAAATGTTTAAAATTATTTACTAATTTTTCAGTAGAAAAACTTTTTCTTCCAATAGATATTCCGATATTTCCATCTTTATCATGCTTAATTTCTATTAAACCAGTTTTAATATCATTAACTGATTTTTTAATATTTGCAGAAACTGTTCCAAGTTTAGGATTTGGCATTAATCCTTTGGGACCTAAAACTTTACCATATTTTCCAATTTTTCCCATCATGCCTGGAGAACATATTAACTTGTCAAAATCAAATTTTCCAGCTGCTATTTTTTCTATCAAATCTTCTGAACCAACCAGATCTGCTCCATTTTTTTTTGCTTCTTCAATTTTGTCAGCTTCACAAAGTACAGCAACCTTTATTTTTTTTCCTGAGCCTGATGGGAGTTGTGTGACAGTTCTTAAACTAAAGTCTCCTCCTTTAGATTGTTTGAGTCCAATACGTAATGAAACATCTATTGACTCATCAAATTTTGCTGTAGAATTTTTTTTAATTAATTCTAAAGTCTCTTTTAAATCTTTAGATTTAAAATTTTTTGAATTTTTTGAGAGCTCATCATATCTTTTTGATTTTTTTCTCATTAACCTTTGACCTCAATACCCATTGATCTTGCTGAACCGCAAATAATTTTTGTGGCTTCTTTAATGTCAAAAGCATTTAGGTCACTCATTTTTGCTTTTGCAATTTCCTCTGCTTGTTTCATAGTAATTGAACCAGCAACAGTTCTGCCCGGTTCTTTAGAGCCACTTTTTAATTTAGCTGCTTCTCTAATGTAATGTGATGCAGGGGGTGTTTTTACAATAAAATCAAATTTTTTATCTTTATATACTGTGATTACAACAGGACAAGGTTTTCCCATCATTGATTTTGTTTTTTCGTTAAACGCTTTACAAAATTCCATAATATTTACTCCACGCTGACCTAACGCTGGGCCTACAGGTGGTGCTGGGTTAGCTTGACCACCTTTAATTTGTAATTTAATTAATCCTGCTATTTCTTTTCCCATATTAATTTTTTTCTACTTGGTTATACTCTAAATCGACTGGTGTAGCTCGACCAAAAATAGAAACAGAAACTTTAAGTCTCGATTTCTCTTCGTCTATTTCTTCAACCAAACCATTAAAAGAAGCAAAAGGGCCATCACAAACTTTTACTTTTTCACCAATTTCGAAACTTATACCACTTTTTTGATTAATTGCACTTTCTGAAACTGAGCCTAAAATTCTTTGTATTTCTTGATCAGATATAGGTGTAGGCTTATCTCCAGAACCTAAAAAACCACTAACTTTCTGTATATTTTTGATAGAGTGGTAAACTTCTTTTGTCATATTAAGTTGAGCAAGAATGTAGCCTGGAAAATATTTCTTTTGTTTTTTTGTTCTTTTTCCCTTTTTAACTTCAGTAACTTCTTGTGTTGGAACTAACATTTCTCCTAAATGAGACTCTAAATTAGCCTTTTTTAAAGTATCTTTAATAGACTCAACGACCTTTTTTTCAAAACCTGAGTATGCTTGTACAATATACCAATTCATATTTAAAAACTTATTGTTAAGACTAAATTAAGTAAAAATCTGAGTATCTGATCTAAAATAAGAAAAAAAATAGCTGCTATAGATGCTAAACCAAATACCATCAAACCTCCTTGAACAGTGTCTTTCTTAGTTGGCCAAGTAACTTTAAAAGCTTCCTGCTTCACTTCTTGAATAAATCTAAGAGGATTTTTCATATTTTCTTTATAATTTTTTTGGCAGGAGCGGAGGGACTCGAACCCACAACCTCCGGTTTTGGAGACCGGCGCTCTACCAATTGAACTACGCTCCTAAGCGTTTACTTTAAAATTTTAGTTACTACTCCAGCTCCAACAGTTTTTCCACCTTCAC